>JAZQOD010000236.1:0-10635 GCA_045627685.1 Prevotella sp.
GCATGATCCCAGATGATGTTCATCACTTCCATCTCAACACGTGTGAGTGTCTTGTCGTCTTTTGCTCGTCTCATAATAATATAATAATGTATGGTTTGACTATTTATTTAAAGTTTTAAATTTGATGGTGCAAAGGTAATCTAAAAAATTAGATATCCAATAGAAAACATTGCGAAAAATGCAGAATAGCATTGATATTTAACTTTTATTCTTAGATATTGCCGTGCTGTTTTTTAGATATTCACAATTGGACTCAGAACTACGTACGAAAACGAATACGAAAACGAAAACACGGCAATGAGCGACATGAAATGCATAAAAAAAGGACGCCCTTTATGGGGGCGCCCGGAAAAATACGCTTATTTTTACAGAAAGGATAACATGACGTTAGTATTCATCCCACGACTTGATGTCGATCTCCTCTGGTTTCACTGTGCAGAAGGCATGGATGAATGCTGCTGCAAGACGTGAGTTGGTGATGAGTGGGATGTTGAGGTCGATGGCTGCACGACGAATCCTGTAACCGTTGCCTAACTCGCGAACGGTGAGGTTCTTCGGGATGTTCACCACCATATCCAGTTCGTGGTTGTGGAGCAGGGTGAGAGCCTCGTCCCAGTCAACCTTCGTGTTTGGTACCTCGTTCTGCTCGAGGAAGTCGGATGTACCGCTGGTAGCAAAAATCTGATATCCGTTGGCGATGAGTTCCTTGGCAGCCGAGAGCATTGCAACCTTCTGCTTGGCGGTACCCGTAGAGAGCAACACATTCTTCTTTGGAATACGCAGACCAACAGAGAGCATACTCTTGAGGAGTGCAGTATTGGTGTCCTCACCGATACAGCCCACCTCGCCTGTTGATGCCATATCAACACCAAGCACTGGGTCGGCCTTCTGCAGACGGTTGAACGAGAACTGCGATGCCTTGATACCCACATAGTCGAGGTCGAAGAGGTTCTTGCTTGGTCGCTCTACCGGCAGACCGAGCATCACTCGTGTTGCCAGTTCGATGAGATTGATTTTGAGAACCTTGCTCACGAATGGGAATGAACGCGAAGCACGGAGGTTACACTCGATAACCTTTATGTCGTTGTCCTTTGCCAGATACTGGATGTTGAAAGGACCGGAGATGTTGAGTTGCTTTGCTATCTCGCGAGATATCTTCTTGATGCGTCGCACAGTCTCCACATACAGTTTCTGTGGAGGGAACTGGATAGTAGCATCGCCAGAGTGTACACCGGCAAACTCCACATGCTCTGATATAGCGTAGGCGATAATCTCACCGTTCTGTGCCACAGCATCCATCTCAACCTCCTTGGCGTGCATCATGAACTTGCTCACCACAACAGGATGATCTTCGCTCACATTTGCTGCGAGTTGCAGGAAGCGCTCCAACTCATCCTTGTTTGAGCATACATTCATCGCAGCACCTGAGAGTACATACGACGGACGCACGAGAACAGGGAATCCAACCTTCTCGATGAAACGGTCGATATCCTCCATCGAGGTCAGGGCACTCCATTCAGGCTGGTCGATGCCACAAGCACCGAGCATTGCAGAGAACTTAGCACGGTCTTCGGCACGGTCTATGTCGCAAGCCTGGGTTCCGAGGATTGGCACATTATGGTTGTCGAGACGCACTGCGAGGTTGTTTGGAATCTGTCCGCCGGTTGAAACAACCATTCCTCGAGGAAGTTCGAGGTCGTAGATATCCATCACACGCTCGAAGGTCAACTCATCGAAATAGAGACGGTCGCACATGTCATAGTCGGTCGAAACGGTCTCAGGGTTGTAGTTGATCATCACCGAACGATAGCCCTCCTTGCGGATTGTGTTCAAAGCCTGAACGCCACACCAGTCGAACTCTACCGACGAACCGATGCGATATGCACCACTACCGAGCACCACTACCGAGTTGCCATCGTTGGCGAAGTCAATATCGTGGGCGGTAGCCTGATAGGTGAGGTAGAGATAGTTTGTCTGTGCAGGATACTCCGCAGCAAGGGTGTCGATCTGCTTTACGTAAGGCACGATGCCGAGTGATTTTCTCAATGCGCGAACCTTGTCGCTAGCCTCAGCCATATTGCCCTTTGCACCGATGGCACGCGCAATCTGGAAGTCGGTGAAACCATATACCTTCGCCTCGCGCAGCAGGTCGGCATTTTCAGCAAGAGCATCAATGCCCTGGCAAGAGTGCAGACGGTTGTCGATGTCAACAATATGCTGCAACTTATAGAGGAACCACTTATCGATTTTTGTCAGGTCGTGAATCTTGTCGATGCTGTAACCACCGTACATTGCCTTCGACACATAGAAGATACGCTTGTCGGTAGGAGCATGGAGGGCAGCATCAAGGTCGTCAACCTGCAGTTCCTTGTTGTCCACAAAGCCGTGCATGCCCTGACCAATCATTCGCAGACCTTTCTGTATAGCCTCCTCGAAGGTGCGACCGATGGACATCACCTCGCCGACAGACTTCATTGAAGAACCAAGTTCGCGGTCAACACCACGGAACTTTGAGAGATCCCAACGAGGAATCTTCACAACTACATAGTCGAGAGCCGGCTCGAAGAATGCCGAGGTTGTCTTGGTTACGGAGTTCTTGAGGTCGAACAGACCATAGCCCATACCCAGTTTTGCTGCTACGAACGCCAGAGGATAACCAGTGGCCTTTGATGCCAGAGCAGATGAACGCGACAGACGGGCGTTGACCTCGATGACGCGATAGTCTTCCGATACAGGGTCGAAGGCGTACTGCACATTACACTCGCCCACGATGCCGATATGACGGATGATCTTTATTGCGATAGCACGCAGTTTGTGATATTCTGAATTGGTGAGAGTCTGTGAAGGAGCAACGACGATTGACTCACCAGTGTGGATGCCCAGCGGGTCGAAGTTCTCCATGTTACAAACGGTGATACAGTTGTCGAAACGGTCGCGCACCACCTCATACTCAATCTCCTTCCAGCCCTTCAGCGACTTCTCAACGAGAACCTGTGGCGAGAAGGCGAACGCCTTTTCAGCGAGTTTGTTGAGTTCCTCCTCGTTGTCGCAGAATCCAGAACCGAGACCGCCCAGAGCATAGGCAGCACGGATGATGACTGGATAGCCCAGATCGGCTGCCGCCTTGCGTGTCTCTTCAATATTCTCGCAAGCCTGCGACTTGATGGTCTTCACATCAATCTCGTCAAGACGTTGCACGAACAGTTCGCGGTCTTCGGTGTCGATGATAGCCTTCACCGGAGTACCCAGCACCCGTACATTGTATTTCTCGAGCACGCCCGACTTGTACAGTTCCACACCGCAGTTCAATGCAGTCTGTCCGCCAAACGAGAGCAGGATGCCGTCAGGGCGTTCCTTCTCGATGACGCGCTCCACGAAATATGGCTGGACAGGAAGGAAGTAGATCTTGTCGGCTACACCCTCAGAAGTCTGTACTGTGGCGATGTTTGGGTTGATGAGAACGGTCTGAACGCCCTCCTCGCGCAAAGCTTTCAATGCCTGCGAGCCAGAGTAATCGAACTCGCCAGCTTCGCCAATCTTCAATGCTCCTGAACCAAGAAGCAATACTTTCTTTATTTCGTTTATATTATTCATAATAGGTCAGGTTTATAACAGATTGACGAATCTCTCGAACATGAATATTGTGTCCAGTGGACCAGAGCAAGCCTCTGGATGGAACTGGCTCGAGAACCAAGGATTCTTACTGTGGCGGATACCCTCGTTCGAACCGTCGTTCATATTGACAAACAGTTCCTCCCAGTCGCCACCGAGCGTTCTTGCATCGACAGCATAACCATGGTTCTGCGAAGTGATGAAGCAACGGTTGGTGCCCACCTCGCGAACAGGCTGGTTGTGCGAACGATGACCGTATTTCAGTTTGTAGATGTCGGCTCCTGCAGCCTTTGCAAGCAACTGGTTGCCCATGCAGATACCACAGATTGGTTTTGCCACCTCACGCTCGCCGTCAGCAACGGCTTTCTCCTGCATGTCCATGAACTTACGTAGGATGGTAACAGCATCGACACACTTGTCAGGGTCGCCAGGACCGTTGGCAAGGAACAGACCGTCGAACTCCATATCGGTGTAGTCGTAGTTCCAAGGCACTCTGACAACCTCCACTCCGAGGTTCAGCAGACTACGGATGATGTTGTGCTTCACACCACAGTCAACGAGGACTACTCTTTTAAGCCCCCCAGCCCCCAAAGGGGGAGTCGTTGGCTTGTAGGTGATTATGTCTTTGCATGAGACCTTCTCTACCCAGTTTATGTCGCCATAGGTGGCGCCCTCCTGTGCTGGTGCTGATGCAGAAGCGGTGGCTTCAATCTTTCCCATCATCACACCGCTCTCTCGCAGAACCTTTGTCAGTTGGCGGGTGTCGATACCTGTGATGCCCGGCACCTGTTCGCGTTTGAGCCAGTCGGCAAGACTCTCACGGGCATTCCAGTGGTTGTACTGCTCAGAATAATCTGCCACGATGATTGCCGAGGCATAGATGCGATTACTCTCCATAAAGGTGGCAAGACCGTTACTCTCAACAGAGAAGTCCGGCACACCGTAGTTGCCCACCAGCGGGAAGGTGAGAACCAGAATCTGACCGGCATACGAAGGGTCGGTGAGGCTCTCAGGGTAGCCCATCATGGCAGTGTTGAACACCACCTCGCCTGTCACCGCCTTGTCGTAACCGAACGACTCGCCGTGAAACTGAGTACCATCGCTCAGTGTAAGTGTTACTTTTTTCATATTTGTTTTGTAGAATTCTTCACTCTCCACTCTTCACTCTTAACTTTTAACTCTTAACTTTTAACCTTTAACCCCTAAGGTACTCATCGACCTTCTTCGCAGCATCTCTACCGCTTGCCATAGCACGCACCACGAGTGATGCACCGTTGGCAGCATCGCCAGCCACGAACACATTCTCAGGGAATACAGGCTGCTGAGGCTTGAGGAATCCCATAGCCAGAAGCACCAGTTCGCACTTGATAACCTCTGGACGACCAGCCTCCACCATTATCGGGCGACCACCCTCTGGGTTTGGTTGCCAGTCGATAGGCTGTATCTTTACACCAGTGAGTTTGCCATCCTTGCCGAGGAACTCCAGAGTGTTGATGTTCCAACGACGCTCGCAGCCCTCCTCGTGTGAAGAGGTTGTCTTCAGCGTGCGAGGCCAGTTAGGCCATGGGTTCTGTGGGTCAACAGGACCTTCGACAGGTTTTGGCATAATCTCTATCTGAGTTACGCTCTTGCAACCCTGACGATGAGAAGTACCGATACAGTCGGAACCAGTGTCACCACCACCGATTACAAGTACATGCTTGTCCTTTGCAGTGACCAACTGATCCTTGCTGAACTCCATTCCTGCAAGGATTCGGTTCTGCTGCGAGAGCATATCAAGAGCAAGATGAATACCTTTGAGTTCACGACCAGGAATATTCAGGTCGCGAGCCTGTGGAGTACCGGTACAGATGACGAATGCATCGAAAGCACCCCATCCGGTAGGCAACTTGCCCTTCTTGGCAAACTCCTCGATGTCGATGTTTGCACCATATTTGAATACGATGCCCTCCTCTTTGAGAAGATTTATACGACGGTCGATGATAGCCTTGTTGAGTTTGAAGTTTGGAATACCATAACGCAGAAGACCACCGGCAGCCTCGTTCTTATCAAATACTGTGACATTGTAGCCCATCTTGTTGAGACGGTTGGCAGCCACAAGACCGGCAGGACCTGCACCGATGACAGCCACCTTCTTGCCGTTGCGAGGATAAACCTGAGGAGCGATGTAGCCCTCACGCCAAGCACCCTCGGTGATGGCAGCCTCATTCTCACGGTTGGTGGTAGGTTCGTGGATAGTCATGTTGAGCACACACGCCTTCTCGCAGAGTGCAGGGCAGATACGACCGGTGAACTCTGGGAAGTCATTGGTCTCGTTGAGTCGCTGGTAAGCCAACTCCCAGTCGCCCTTATAAAGAGCGTCGTTCCACTCAGGTGCTTTATTGCCCAGTGGACAAGCCCAGTGGCAGAATGGTACGCCGCAATCCATACAGCGTGAAGCCTGCTCGCGACGCTGCTTGGTGTTCAGTGTCTGTTCAACTTCAGAAAAGTCTTTTACTCTATCGTAAACCGGACGATATCCAGCCTCCTGGCGTGGAATCTCCATAAATGCTTTCAGTTTTCCCATGTCTTTTAATTGTTTATTATCTGCATGTTGGCAATCTTCTCCTGCAACTTGCGCATCTTCTCTTCTTCAAGAACACGCTTGTACTCGATAGGTACAACCTGGATGAAATCCTCGATGTAGCGGTTCCAGTCGTCGAGCATCTTGCGAGCAAGAGCCGAACCAGTGTAAAGATAATGCTGACGAATCAGTTCGTGGAGTTCCTTGCGGTAAGAAGCCTCCTCAACGAGGTTGATCTCAACCTGATCCATATTACAGAAATAGTCGAAGTTATGGTTCTTGTCCCATACGTATGCCACACCGCCCGACATACCTGCTGCGAAGTTACGGCCAGTCTCGCCGAGAACTACCACACGACCGCCGGTCATATACTCACAGCAATGGTCGCCGGCACCCTCGATGACAGCGATAGCACCCGAGTTGCGGACACCGAAACGCTCACCGACACGACCGTTGACATACAACTCACCCGTTGTAGCACCATAGAGACCAGTGTTACCAGCGATGATGTTATCCTCGGCAACGAAGTCCTGGCTGGCACGGGCAGGAGGAAGGATTGAGATGCGACCACCAGAGAGACCCTTTCCGAAGTAGTCGTTAGCCTCGCCTTCAAGTTTCAGGTTGACACCCTTCACGGCAAAAGCACCGAACGACTGACCGGCAGATCCCTTGAATTTGATATTGATAGTTGAGTCAGGCAATCCAGCCTCGCCATATTTCTTTGCGATAACACCCGAGAGCATTGTACCCACAGCACGGTCGGTATTCTTGATAGCGTAGTCTAGGTTTATCTCCTCGCAGTTGTCGATAGCGTTCTGGGCAGCCTTGATGATAAGTTCATCCTTCACGCCGTCCACCTTGGTGTAAGCCTCGCGATCCCAGCAGAGAGGAGCGTTGCCCGATTCCTTATGCATCAGACGAGAGAAATCGATGGTGCTCCACTTATTCTGGATATCGTTTGACGCATCACCCATAGGAAGGGCAGTTTCGATATACTCAGTATGACCGATGATATCCTTGAGTTTCTTCACACCCATCTCTGAAAGGTACTCGCGTACCTGCTCTGCGAGGAATAAGAAGAAATTCTCAACATATTCAGCCTTGCCGTGGAAATGTTCGCGGAGTTTTGCATCCTGTGTTGCCACACCTACCGGACAAGTGTTGGTGTTACACTTACGCATCATAACGCAACCCAGGACGATGAGTGGGAGAGTACCGAATGAATACTCGTCGGCACCGAGCAGAGCCATCATAATCACATCGCGGGCTGTCTTCAACTGACCGTCGGTCTGCAGACGAACCTGTCCGCGGAGTCCGTTGAGCACAAGAGTCTGCTGTGTCTCAGCCAGACCGATTTCTGGTGAGATACCAGCAAATCGCATTGATGATGCAGGTGATGCACCAGTACCACCCTCGGCACCCGAGATTACGATGAGGTCGGCCTTCGCCTTTGCCACACCGGCAGCAATAGTTCCTACACCGCTCTCAGCAACGAGTTTCACGCTGACAGCAGCGGTAGGGTTGATATTCTTGAGGTCGAAGATGAGTTGGGCAAGGTCTTCGATAGAATAGATATCATGATGAGGTGGAGGTGAGATGAGTGTGATGCCAGGGATAGCGTTACGAGTCTTGGCAATGATGTCGTTCACCTTGAATCCAGGCAACTGACCACCCTCACCAGGCTTTGCACCCTGAGCCACCTTGATCTGAATCTCCTCGGCATCTACGAGATATTCGGCAGTAACACCGAATCGGCCCGAAGCAATCTGCTTGGTCTTTGAAGAAAGACTGACGCCGTTTACATCAGAGTGATAGCGAGCATTATCCTCACCACCCTCACCGGTGTTCGAACGAGCACCAATCTTGTTCATTGCAAGAGCCAGCGCCTCGTGAGCCTCGATGGAAAGAGCACCGAACGACATAGCACCAGTAACAAAGTGCTTTACGATTGACTCCACTGGCTCAACCTCTTCCATTGGGGTAGGAACGGCAGCCTTCTTGAATCCCATAAAGTCGCGCAGGAAGATAGGCTTCTCCTTCTTATCGACAATCTGCTCCCACTCCTTGAACTTCTTGTATGATCCCATGCGAGTGGCAAGTTGGAGTGTAGCGATAGTCTCTGGGTTCCATGCGTGACTGATACCATCCTTGCGATAAGAGAACAAGCCCTCGTTAGGAAGGAGAGTCTTCTTTGGTTTTCCTGTTATATCTGTTGGCAGATAGTCGTAGGCATTATCGTGCAGACGGATAGCATCCTTTGCAATTTCACGAAGACCGATACCACCAATAGTACTGATCGATGTACCGAAATACTTTTGCAGTACCTCCTCTGAAACACCGATAGCCTCGAATATCTTCGCACCGCGATAAGAACGGATGGTAGAGATACCCATCTTCGACATAATCTTCTTCAAGCCCTTGTCAACGGCTTTGATATAGTTCTTCTCGGCAGTAGAATACTCCTCCTGAATCTTATGAGTCTTCACGAGGTTGTCGAGAACAGCGAATGCCATATAAGGGCAGATAGCCGATGCACCATAGCCAAGCAGAAGGGCAGCGTGCATCACCTCCTTGATTTCGCCCGACTCAACGATGAGGGCTGTCTGTACACGCTTACCAACAGAGATGAGGTAATGGTGAACAGCCGATACGGCAAGCAGAGAAGGAATGGCAGCGTGAGTCTCGTCAATGTCACGGTCGGAGAGGATGATATAGTTCACACCCTCGTCGACACTCTGTTCAGCCTTCTTGCACAAGTTGTCGAGGGCAGCACGAAGACCACTCTCGCCTTTGGCGATGTCAAAGAGGATTGGCAGTTTTGTTGTATTGAAACCCTTGTAACGGATGTTACAGAGGATATCGAGTTCTGTATTTGTCAATACCGGCTGTGGCAGACGAACCATCTTACAGTTCGATTCATCAGGAGTAAGGATGCCTGAACCCACACGACCGATATATTCGGTGAGCGACATCACGAGTTCCTCGCGGATAGGGTCGATGGCAGGGTTTGTGACCTGCGCGAACTGCTGACGGAAATAGTTGAAGAATATCTGTGGTTTGTCAGAGATGACAGCCAGAGGTGTGTCGTTACCCATTGCGGCTACAGGTTCCTGACCGTTGGTACACATTGGGATAATGGTCTTGTCGATATCCTCCTGACCGAATCCGAAGGCAACGAGTTTGCTGTCGTAGTGGATGACAGAGTTATCGACCTTACGGCCACTCTTCAGTTTCTCCAACTGAATACGGTTTGTTGAAAGCCACTGACGATAAGGATGCTCGGATGCAAGTTTTGCTTTGATCTCACCGTCGTAGTAGATGTTACCCTCCTTGGTGTCGATGAGCAGGATCTTTCCCGGCTGCAGACGACCTTTTGATACTACATCACCCGGTTCGAAGTCCATAACGCCAACCTCACTCGCAACAACCATCATGCCCTGCTTGGTGATAGTGTAGCGCGAAGGTCGAAGACCATTACGGTCGAGCATACCACCCGCATAGCGACCATCCGAGAACATGAGTGCAGCAGGACCGTCCCAAGGTTCCATCAAGATAGAGTAATACTCATAGAAAGCCTTAAGATCCTCGGAGATAGGATTCTTGTCGTTGAATGATTCCGGAACGAGGATTGCCATTGCCTGAGGCAATGACATTCCACTCATCACGAGGAACTCGAACACATTATCCAGCGATGCCGAATCCGACATGCCTTCCTGCAGCAAAGGCAGGATATCGTGTACATCGCCCAGGGCTGGGCTTGAAAGCACACTCTCGCGAGCCTTCATCCAACCACGGTTGCCACGCACGGTGTTGATCTCGCCGTTGTGGGCAATGAAGCGGAATGGCTGTGCCAGTTTCCATTTAGGGAAGGTGTTGGTAGAGAAACGAGAATGGACAATAGCCAACCCCGATGTGAAATAGTTGTTGGCAAGGTCAGGGTAGTAACGGCGCAACTGTGCCGAAGTGAGCATACCCTTGTAGATGATATTCTTGCACGACAGCGAACAGATATAGAAATCCTCGTCGTCGATACGGTTCTCAATCTTCTTGCGTACCTTATATAATATACGGTCGAACACCGGCACGAGTTCATCGGCCACACCAGTGACAAAAATCTGCTTGATGTCAGGCTCAACCTCGCGCGCTGCCTCACCAACCACTGCTGGGCAGGTAGGTACATTGCGCATGTGCATCAGGTTCAAACCCTCGCGCTCTATCTCCTCAATCATTATCGACAGAATCTGTCCCTGTCGCTGGGCATCCTTCGGCAAGAAGATAAGTCCTGTGCCGTACTTGCCCTTCTCTGGTACCGGGATACCCTGAAGGAGAATAAACTCATGAGGAATCTGCAGCATAATACCCGCACCGTCACCTGTTCCGTCGCGAGTCTCCGCACCACGATGCTCCATGTTCTCGAGCACCTTCAATGCATTATCCACCAGATCGTGGCTCTTGTTACC
>JAZQOD010000237.1:0-11704 GCA_045627685.1 Prevotella sp.
GATGTCAATGCCGGTCTTCTCCTGGAAGTCTGCACAGCAAGCATCGCAGTAACAGTAGTCAGCACCTGGGAATCCGTGTACATTGCCTTCTGCATCGCGCCACTGGTGGTGGATGATGGTGTCATACTTCTCCCACAAACCCTCAGAGAGGATGAAGTCAGCATAACGGATATAGTCGAACTGTACATAATCTACATTTGGCACTGCAGCGAGTTTTGTATATGCGTCAACCATAAACTGGATAACCTCTGGGTTGTGTGGGTCAACGGTCTGGTAGTATTCCACATACGCGCGGTCTTCCTTATTATATGCCGACTTACCGAAACGGTTCACGGTGTACCATGTAGAGTCCTTGCCACCCTGGAGCATCGATGGTGCCCAAGCGTGATACTCGAGACCTACCTCATGGGCGATGGCTGCACAACGGGCTGTCTTCTCGAGGTCCATGCCGCAGTTCATACAAACGCCGATGATACCATGGCTCTTCCAATTCTCAAACTGTGCCTTGAGACTGTCGGCAGATACGCGCTCTTCGTCCCAACCGCTCCATGCATAGGCTTTCACTGTTGGAGCATCATTCTTCTGTGTGCAGGCAATAATCGCCAATACAGCGCACACCACTAATAGTAATTTCTTCATTGTTATAGGTTTTGTTATTCTTTTGTTATCGTTATCGTCATCGTCCAAGACTTATCTTCTCAGCAGCCAGCCGTTTTCATCGATGCTTACCGATGTGCCGTCGGCTTTGTTGATGGTAATCTCGTACTTGTTGGCTGTTGTCTCGATGGTGATGGTAGCACCTTCTGGGATGAGGGCCTTCTCGGCAGCAGTGAACTTGAAGTCCTTCACCTTTGCGAGATACTTGCCGTTCTTCGACTTCTGCTGTTCCTGCTCATAGAACATCGCCCAGAGGAGTTTTTCCTCGTTGCGTGTTGCTGGCATCTGGAACTGCTCACTACCCTCGCCTACCTTCTTATCCGAGAGGTAGAGGTATCCCCAACGCTCTGGCATGTGCATAGCAATCTGTCCTGTTGCAGGCCATGTCCAGTTGTCCTCAGGAAGATACTTGCCCTCGGCATCCTTCTTGCGACTTGATGTACCGTCAGGAGCAATCTCTGTCTGCCATTCTACGCGTGAGAAACCCAAACGGAGATAGTTGCCGGCTTTGAGATAGTTGTCAAACTCAGCAGCAATAGCCTCACGAGGGATTGCCATCTCCACGCTCCATGCCTTGTCGGTATCGCGGGCATCATTGAGGGTGCCGTAGTGATGGGTGTCGAGTTTCAGTCCCGGAGTGTCCCAAGAGAATGTCACAAAAGCACGGGTCTGAGCACGGTATGGTTTCTGCACGAAGAGTTCGAAGAGTGTACCGATGGCGTTGGTCTCAATCTCGAAATAGTTCTGTCCATCACCGTCTGGATCGATGAACACCTCGAAGTCTGGGTTGTAGTACACCACAGCATCGTGCTCCTTGATATCGCCCCAGATGTTTGGTTCGTTCAGGTAAGCACCGATATAGAGGTACTTGTCGTCCCACATAATCTTCGCGTTAGTCTTGAAGCGAGGTGTTGGGAATCCCTCACCGCTGATATCCACGAAATCTTCTGTCCATGCAGCCTTCTCCCAGTCCTTCTCGTCGAGCACACCATCCACCTTGATGTTTCCATCGGTGCGATAAGCCACATATCCGTAAGGATCGGTCAGAAAACGCTGATACTTCTCTGTGATGCTCTGGGCGTTGGCACTGATTGTAGCACCAAGCATAAGAGCCATTGCTAAATACTTTTTCACCATACTATTTATGATTTTTTGATTTACGATTTTGTGATTTATTTTCCGATACCCCAAGGCATTTCACTCCCCCTCCCTAAGGGGGGAGAGGCTTATTTCATCACAAACGTGAGCCTACCGCCCTTCACGATATCCTCGTGGGTGATATAGTTCTTCTTGTAAGGCTTGCCGTTGAGGAGAATCTTTGCCACATGGAGGTTCTTCTTCGACAGGTTCTTTGCCTCCACCTCGAAGACATTACCATTAGGGAATGTCACCTTGAAGTTCTTCATCTGTGGAGCACCGAAGATATACTTTCCGCCGACAGGGTCAACAGGATAGAAGCCCATTGCCGAGAGCATGTACCATGCTGACATCTGACCGCAGTCGTCGTTGCCGCACAGACCGTCAGGGCGT
The DNA here is from genome assembly GCA_045627685.1 of Prevotella sp. Lineage (GTDB taxonomy): Bacteria > Bacteroidota > Bacteroidia > Bacteroidales > Bacteroidaceae > Prevotella. The sequence goes on from JAZQOD010000237.1 coordinate 2,188, forward strand.
GGCGAATACTGTGTGTCAAAAATCTCGCGAATCAACTCCTGTGTTCTCTCAGGCTTGCCTGCCATTGCATAGAAATATGCTACATGATGACTTGGCTCGTTGCCGTGGGCATACTGACCGATAAGTCCGGTGACATCGGCGAGTGTGCTCTCCAACTTTGTTGTGAAGAATGTATCCAGACGGTCGAGGAATGCCTTCTTGCCTCCCATCAACTGGATGAGCGCTGGTACATCGTGCTGCACATGCCATGTGTATTGCCATGCGTTACCCTCGGTGTAGTCGCCACCCGAACTCTCTGCGTGAGCCAGACCTGCTGGGTCGAATGGTGTGCGCCAAGAACCATCAGTGAGGCGTGGGCGCATGAACTTTGTCTCTGGGTCGAACAGGTTGCGGAAGAACTCCTTACGCTTGCCGAAATATTCTGCATCCTCGGTCTTGCCCATCAGTGTTGCCATATCCCATGCTGCATAGTCGTCATACACATTCTCCAGTGTCGATGAAACGCTCTCGGCACTTGTCGAGTCGGTTGGGAAATAGCCGTAACGCATATACAACTCCCAGTTCGACTTCAATGGATGACTCTTTGTCTGTGTCATCTTTATTGCGTTGAATGCGCGCTCGGCATCAAAGCCACGGAATCCCTTGTGGTAAGCCTCGGCAACAACAGAGCAGGCGTGGTTGGCCACCATACAGTAGTTGTCCTTGCCCCACAGGCCCCAGATTGGCAGATGACCTTCGCTCTCGGCAAACTCAATCATCGAGTTCACGATAGGGTCAACAATCTCTGGCACGAAGAGTGTGTAGAATGGATGTGCCGCACGATAGGTGTCCCAGCACGAGAATGTTGAGAGATATACTCCCGACTGTGGCATCTGGCGTGGGTGGTTCTTTGTATCACGGAAATGTCCATCGACATCAGCGATATTGTTTGGCTGGATGAGGGCGTGATAGAAACTGGTGTAGAAGTTCTTCAACTGTTCCTCGCTGCCATCAACAACGATGCGTGAGAAATAACTGTTCCACACCTTGTCGGCATTCACTACGGCTTCATCGAATGTTGTCTGCTCTGCACGGAGGTTCTTGCGGGCACCGTCGATGCTGTAACTTGACATTGCCACCTGACACTCCAACTGCTGCGACTTCATATCAAAGTTCAAGACTACACGCGAACCTTTCTCGCCGCGTGCCATTTTAAGATAAGTAGTGCGTGCGATAGGCTGGTTGAAACGGATAACAAACCAATAGTCCTGGTTCACCCAAACGACATTGTTCACATGACCAGAGATGGTGTAGTCGTCATCAATATTCAGTTCGCAACTCTTGCACTGCTCGTGATACTGCTTCTCGTTCCATGCCGGACCGTGGTTGAAGTCCAGCAACACTGCAGCATCCTTTGCGTCGGTGAAGTTGAAACGGTAGAGTGCCACATGTGGTGTTGCTGACACCTCAGCCTTCACCTGTGGTTTGTCGAGCACCACTGAGTAATATCCAGGATGTGCTGTCTCCGACTCTTTCTTGAATGGTGAGTAGTATGATGTAGCATCATTGTTCACCTTCTCACCAGCATGTGTTGGCATCACGAGGATATCACCGAGGTCCATACATCCTGTACCGTTGAGGTGTGTCTGTGTGAAACCCCATATTGTGGTGTCTGTTCCTACATATTCCGAGCAGTAGTCCCAGCCCACTGCACCGGTAACAGGCGATGCCTGAATCATTCCGAAAGGCACACAAGCGCCTGGGAATGTATGGCCGAAGCCTTGTGTACCCACAAATGGGTCAACATATTTGGTGTACTGTGCCTGTGCACCCACAGCCATCATCACCGCAACAATTGCTATAAAGATTCTTTTCATTTTGTATCAATCAATTTTATTCTTTAGACAGAATGACATAATGATATATTTTATTTTGTATGCGACAGAGGCATTTCGACGCCCTCGCCCTAACGAAGTGGTACGGGAAGGCTCGTGCTAGCGAGAGGAAAGAGAATTTATTCTCAATTTCCCGAGTGCAGCCGAGGCTCGAAGATATTCAAGGGAAGAGCGCGAAGCGCGAGGGGAGAGGGTCCGGTGGGGAGAGGGTCTTCTATCTCTGGAACTTCAGCGCCACACCATTCTTACCTCTTGGCACAGTCACTGTGGTCTTGCCGTTCTTGGTGACAAACTTCACTGCCTTCTTTGTTGCCACATCAATCATCTTACCCTTTGGAGCATTACCCTCCCAGGTCACTGTTGCTGGCAATCCGTTCTCATCGCTCTGTGGAACGATAGCATAAACAGTCTTGCCGTCCTTCGATGCTGTGAACCATACATTCTTCTCCTCGTTGGTATATACCGGAGTGATGCGTGTGCCGTAGATTGCCTCACCGTTCTTGCGCAACCACTCGCCTACTGGTTTCAATGCCTCTTCCACCTCTGGCTGAATCAAACCCTGTGGTGTAGGACCAACGCCGAGCAACAGACAACCGCCCTTGGCACAGATTTCTGCGAGCATAGAGATGACCTTCGCTGGCGACTTGCACACACCTGTTGGATCCCAGCCCCAGGCGTGGGTCAGTGTGATGCAACTCTCCCAAGGGTAATCGAGCTGTGTCTCAGGGATAGAGCGCTCAGGAGTCTGATAGTTTTCCCACTTGGTCTTCATAGCACGGTCAACAGATATCAATCCTGGATGCTGACCGCCACGGGCTTTCTGCAACACTTCTTCAAGATATACATCTTCTGCGCGAACCCATCCACCATCGAGCCAGAGGATATCAAACTTTCCGTAGTTCTCGGTCAACTCCATCAACTGGTTCTTACAGAACTGGCGGTAGTTCTCCCACCACTGCTTGTGCTCTGGGGTGTCGAGTTTATAGTTACGACCACGACCGGCACATCCGTAGTAGTCGTTCCAGAACCACTGACTATGCCAGTCTGGCTTTGAGAAGTAGCAACCAATCCAGAAGTCCTTCTTGCGGAAAGCGTCGAACACATACTTTGCCACATCGGCCTTTGGGTTGCCTTCGAACAATGGAGCGTGAGCGATGCTGAAATCAGTGTATTTTGAGTCGAACATACAGAAGCCGTCGTGATGCTTTGTAGTGAAAATCATATATTTCATTCCGGCATCTTCCATGATGTCTGCCCACTGGTCAGGGTTGAATGCCACTGGGTTGAACGAACCGCTCAGTTCCCAGTACCAGCGCTTGTAACTGTCATAGGTGAAACCTTTCGGACGGGTAATCCAGTCTTCCGAGCATATCTGCCATGACTCGCAGATGCCTGGGATGGAATACAATCCCCAGTGGAACAGCACACCGAATTTAAGGTCCTGCCACTGATCGAGTTTCTGTAATACTGCTGGATCGTCTGGGGCGATATATCCATTCGCCTCGTGACTGTGCACAAAACTGTTGCCTGCTTCATTGGTCTGCGCCATCATCGACGACCATCCAAAGCATGCCAACAATGCCATGATAATACTGATTTTCTTCATAGTCAAATAGGTAATTTTTTATTGTTTTGATTAATATTGTGTAAAGGTACGAAGAAAAACCGATATCACCAAATAAAATGTATTTTATTTCCGTAAAAATGTTCGTTAGGTATAAATCCGCATCCGAAATATCACATGCATTTTTTCAATTAAGGTGAAAAATGATTTTATGATAATCTCCACTTGCGTGGTTGTATTGTCAATGTGAGTGCTCTTGCAAACAAGTTTGCCGCCCACTCCCATCTGCCAATACGCTGCCTCTGATGAGTCAGCCAAGATTATCATAAAATTAAAATGGCTGTCGCAGCAAAATATTTAAAAATCTGTTCACGCGCCGAGAACATCCCACCATGCGTCAGCGGCACTCCCTCCTTCGGGGGGAGCGGGGAGAGGGGCTTATTTTTAAATATTTTGCTGCGACAGCGATTTTAGATTAATATTATGATGCACTCGATGCTCATAAGAGCGAGAGTGGCATTGGCGTCAGATTCATTGGCAGAGTTTACTCTTAGGCAATGAATATGCGACAAGGCAACAAAGGCTATAAGCCTTCATCATAATGTTAATCCATTTTTCATCTTTTAAAAAACACGCAGACTTAGTTTCCCATTTCAAACACGCACTTCCCTTCGAAATAGGTGTTCAGCACCTGTGTGTCATGCAGTTTCTCCAACGGACATTCCAGCACATCTTGGTCGATGAGAATGAAATCCGCATACTTCCCCACTGCTATCGAACCACGACTTTCCTCGGTGCTCATCTGATAGGCTCCCTCGATGGTCAGCGCACGGAGGAACTGTGCTCTGTCCTTTGCCAGTCCTGCTGTGTCCCATGGAGTCGGACAATATATCTCACCAAAGGTCTGTGTGCCTGTGAATGCCACTTCCATGATGCCGAACGGATCTGTCGGTGCTCCTGTGGTGGCTGGGGCATCGGTCGAGATGCTCGTATGCACCCCGTGGTCGGCGAATGCCTGATAAGGATAGCCTTCCTCATTATATTTCGCGTTCATGAACGGCGTGGTGGTGTATAGTTTATAATCCTCGTCGGACATGGCATGCCACAGAACACCGCATGATGCCACGATACCACAGTCGGCCATGCGCTTATAGTCGGCCTCATCAACATTTCGCAGGTGGACAATCTGATTGCGCTGACGGTATTTCGCATTATACGCCTTCTCATAGGCATCGACAACATTCTTCACTGCCCTGTCGCCCATGGCGTGGATATGCATGGTGAGTCCTTTCCCGTTGGCATCGAGTGTCACCTTCTCCAGTTCATCTGGCTGCCATATTGGTTTGCCGTTGGTGCCATTTGCCGAAGGGAGTATCATATATCCCGTACCGGTCTCTGGGGTACCGTCCATGAAGAGTTTCACATAGTTGGCGTGCACATGCCCATGGCTGTATGTCTCGTTGGTTTTCAGTGCACTGTCCAAGGCGGCAGCGACATCGGCTGGTGTGAGGTTCTCTATCTCATAGGCAAGACCGAGGTTAAGGGTGAGGCGGTTTGTCTCGTCAAGATTTTTCACCACCTGGTAGGTTGTCATGCCAAACTTATTCGCCCATCCCTCGAAGGCTGCCGTATACCCCATGCTATTCAACTGCTGCTGTGCTCCGTTGATGGCTTTCTCCCACACTGCTGGTTTGTCGTCGGGGGTACATCCTCGCACTCTCACATAGGTGCCAGCCTGTTCGCGGAGCATTCCCGTAGGATAGCCATCGGCATCCGTCACCACTCCTTCCTTGTATTTGAAATCGCTCTTCACCTTGCCGTCTTTGTCGAGAATACCTGACTTCTGGATACAGAAGGTGTTGGCAATGCCCTTATGTCCTTCGTTGTCGGCGAGATACACCGGCACATCGCTCAGTATCTTGTCCAGTTCCTCACGCTTAGGGTATCTGTCGCCTTCCGACAGGTGTGCATAGTTGAACCCGAAACCATATACATAGGTTGGGTTCTTCTTTGCCATCGCCTCGACTTTTCGCAGGATAGCATCTTTGTCATCGTTCGTATCGAACTTTATCACATAGGTGCCACATGTATAGAAATTTGACATGAAGTAATGGCCATGACCTTCGGTGCATCCAGCCATCACCATTCCTTTTCCTCTATGGTCAATGATCTGTGTCTTGTCGTTGATATACTCCTGCACATCATCCTCGTTGCCCACGAAGATATACTTACCATCTTTCACGGCAAACGCCTGTGCCATGGTATCCGCGTCCGAGGTGAATATCTTTCCGTAAACCACCATATCGGCGTATCCACCACGAGGAGTTCCGATACCACAACCGGTGAGGGCCATCGCCACCAGCACCACTGCCAAACGAATAATTCTTTTCATTGCTATATGATTTTTCTTTTCCGACTGCAAATATAAAATCATTTTTCGACCTACGCAAGAGATATTATATTTTTAATTAAAGATGTGCCGTCAAACGTGCCAGTAATCATGTGTGGTCAAAAGTACCAATGTTCATGTGTCCCCATTATTGCTGTCATTATCGTCATCGCCACTTCGTTCAACAATTCTGTCATCGGAAAGTTAGCTAGTTATTCATTGATGTTTGTATTGCTATATTTCCATACAGTTTTTCATAAGCCTCAGCGAGTTCTGGGCGAAGCTGCCAACTGAAATGACCTGACGCCTCATTTCTGCCGTAATTGAATGGAAGCACCCAACAACGCGCTACATTATCTGACGCAATCGTCTCTACGCCCATAATACGCTTTGCCCTGTTTCCCAGACCTGCGGTAATGCCATTTATTGAATCCCTTGAAATGCCGAAGTTCGCTTCAATCTCCGGATGAGTCGCTCTGCGGTCAGGACTCTGCATATAAGCCTCAATCAGTTTCTTCGCCTTTACTGACGCACCACGAAGAATATCCACCCAATCATCGACTGTGAAATCAAGTTCCAAAATTTCCTGACCGTCAATCCACTTAGCGTAATAAGTTTTTCTCACCTCCTTATCGGGAAGATCGGAAGTCTTCCTCTCACTTGGAAGGGCAGCATATTTCACCCTTGTGTCATTGCCCTTGTCAATATTGCCTTTATAGACATCGTAATACTTCTTATCAAAAATGGCATACCCATCAGCATCAAATCCTAGAACCATTCTGAATCCCATCAAGAATTCCTCCTGTTTCTCCTTAGTCAGTGTAGGAAGGAAGCTCCTATTCAGTTCTTTCACTAATCCCTGATGCGTCATGTTTGTCACACGAGCGTTATGACTCACGAACAGGTGAACAGCCTCAATCAAAGGTGTACGCTTATCAAATCCTGTATGTTCATAATCCAGACGCGTACAAGGAGCAGCCATCACTGCCAGTAAGTCATACGCTGTCAACTTAGCATCCAGACCATCTTCCCCCATCATGTCAATCACTTCATAATAAGCAGAAGCTCTTACTGTATTTATATCATATAATTTTGCCATAGATCTATATTGGTGCTGAATTAATCTTCTATGAAGTATTTAATTAAAGCATTTTTAATGCTATTATAACGCATTTCCTTGAATTTGCCAAAATCATTCCAATCAAGAGCAAAATCTTCATCAATATAATTTTCTTTTTTATATGCCTTGATTCTTTCGGCATCTTTATCAAAATAGTGAGCAAGCCACTCCTCCGGATTCTTATCCTTCTTCATTATATTCTCCTGACCTTGCAATAATTGAAGATTAAAAATATAATTTTGAGTACCAATATAATCAGGATTCAATTCTCTGTTATTATGATTAAACTTACTCTTTGGATAGATATGATCAATATGGAACAATCTGTTTTTGTAATCAAGATTTGGATAAAGAACCTGAAGGATTGGGAGGATAGACGTATTTGAATATTGCATTTCCATAATTCCTTCTATATCGTCCATAGTTATGTTAAGCAATCTCCGTGCATGCATACCCTCGTTGAATTCTGCGAAACTGTCTGCCTTTGCCATCTCTTCAACAACATAACTCAACTTTGAATCAAGAGAGGTTGTGAAGTAAGAGGTTATCTGCGAAGTTCGAATGAATTTGCCGACCTCATTTAATTCCTCTACATTTCTTACCATGTCGTTATATGAGATTGACTTTCTACCTAAATACAATGCTATTGTAGAAATGATGTAGCCTGACGACAGCATCCCACTATATCCGAAATCCTTAACAATATGCACAGCATCTGTTATTGCCTCGGTTATTTTAGGCCAGCACTTCTCTATATTCTCAATATTCAACTTGCAAAAGTTCTTCAATACGAACTTATGCTTTATTCCAATGAGAAGCAAACAAGTCTTCAATACCTGATCTCTTCCAAAGCAGCCAAAACCTTCAGCCTTTATATTATCAACAAAGGTATTCATAACCTCTCGGATATCAGAACTGAAATTAGCAGTCAAGATAGACATCAAAAGATCCGAATACGAGAGTTTCGTACCACCACTATTTACTCGGATAAAGATCTTCAGAACCTTGTTCAAATCTTTATCATTCTCCTCATAATAAGAAATGATTCGCTGATTACAGATCGTATTCTTTAGCAATTCTAACGTATCAGCAGAATCATCATCAAGTTGGTGTTCGCGACAATATCTATTAAGGCTATCAATTTCAAGGATATCACCAACCCTGAACCAATAATTTTCCTCATCATTTTCTGGAAGACTTGCAGGATTTTTAAATTCAAACTGGTAACAATCTTCCGTATCATCCTCGTTAGGCTTATAACGTAGATTCAGGTAGAGTATCTTCTTTTCAAATGCGTTGGGATTATCCCACCATCCTTTAGGTTTCTTGAGTGTCCTTGAACCTTTTAGACCAATATACAAAGAAGTCAATCGTTGCTGACCATCAAGAACTATATTAAGTGAATTCGAGTTTATTCTATTTATTTCTATTTTGTTATTATGAGGTTTTCTTACATCATAATCTTCCATAAACTCATAAAGTTGGAAATTGAGTTTGTCAGAATCTGCATTTGCATTCCTATCAGTTTCAACATCCGTAGTTTTCAGCTTCCAGAAAAGAAACGAACCTATTGGATAATCTCTTAATATTGAATCAAATAATTGTTCAATTTTCCTGTCCTGAGCTCTATCAAGCCAAACATACTCACGCTGAATATCTGGCAAGAAATAACTTACATTTATTTCCTCAATGACATCTTTTATTGAAATATCGTTAAACTGTCCCATAGGCAATTATTTATATTAATTACATCCTTGTTTATCATTATCGTTCACGAATGTGTTCTCGAGCTCATCAACCAGCCTTTTCATTCCTTCCGTAGCAATGGACTTATAATGTGTAAATCCCAGTTTGTCGCACGAAGGCATGTCGCTCGGATCAATAACATACTTAGGAGCATCATCCTTTATGTGAAGAATGAGATTGTTTGCCGGATAAACCTGTAACGATGTGCCTACCAAAACAAAAATGTCGGCACTCTCCACAATCTCCTGCGCCACCTCAAAGGTGAACACATATTCCCCAAACATCACAATATAAGGTCTCAACTGCGAACCATCACCAGCATCATCGCCCACATTGATCGGCATAGTAAGAGGATACTCCTTGATATACTTCGGATCGTACATGTTTCGTGAAGAGCAAACTTTCGTCAATTCTCCATGCAGATGGATTACTCTGCTGCTACCAGCCCTTTCGTGCAAGTCGTCCACATTCTGAGTCACCACCGTCACCTCGAAATTCTTTTCCAGTTCAGCAATCAACCTGTGTGCTTCATTAGGCTCCACCTCCGACAGTTTCTTGCGTCTCATGTTATAGAAAGCCAGGCACTTCTCAGGTTCAAGAAACAAGCACTCCGTACTAGCATAATATCTGAACTCCTCTTGCGTCCACAATCCGTCCTTACCACGGAAAGTGTTCAGTCCACTCTCCGCGCTTATGCCAGCCCCAGTAAGAAAAACAACATGCTTACGTTTCATCATTGTTTTTGTCTTGCTATAACAACATTTATTTCATTGTGGTGAACGTACCAATAATCATGTATTCCATTATTTCTTGCCATTGTCCTT
>JAZQOD010000238.1:0-5227 GCA_045627685.1 Prevotella sp.
TGTGTCTTACCATTGACGAGGCCCCACAACATACATCCTGAATTCTCTTCTGCAAACAGATGGAGGTTGTCTTTGATTGTTGAACCTGCCACACGGTTCATCCATTCTGTACAGATTACCGGACGCCCGTATGTCTTCATCTGCTTGATTTTCTTTAGGGTCTTATCAGCATCAGCATAAATATGATATGTGATAATGTCGGAATTCTCAACGAGGAAATTGTTCAGTTCTTCATTGTCGTTCCACAAGCCCACACTGATTGGCTGCAACGGATTGACGGTACGAGCCCAATTAAATACTTTCTTCAATAATGGCCATGAACGCTCTGGCATTACGGTATTTGTTGGTTCGTTATACAAATCCCAAAGCATGATACGAGGATCGTCACTAAAATGGGTCAGTATATCCTTTACATACTTCTCCAGTTTACCGTGTTCACGCTCATCAACCACCATCGAGAGTCCTGGCGAAGGGCTCCAAGCCCAAGCATACCAACCGTCGAGCGGTTCCGGCTGTTTTCCTGTTACTGGGTCGTTGTTGGTGCCAAAGATACAGTCGTCGAAGAAAATCGGCATTGCCTTTACACCGGCCTTGTCGCAGAGTTCGAGGACTTTGTCGAGAGTCTTGATGAAACGCGAAGGATTCTCCTCATAAACCTTATACTGCATAACGAAGCGCACACAGTTCATTCCAAGGTTCTTCATCAGGGACAGTTCCTTCTTTATGACCATTGGCGAGAAACTAGTCTTGTCCCACATGGCAGTGTAGTTCACCGCATTAGCAGGAATATAGTTCACACCGCAAAACCAAGGATTGATTTTCTCCCACTCTTTTGCCTTTTCAACAGTCCATCGCTGTGCACTTACTGAAAGTGCAAAGCAAACGAGGACAATTACCGACAGTAACTTTTTCATAGCGCAAATATTTAATCTTCAAGGAAATTGAATGTCTTCAGTTTCTCTATTGCAAGTGGATAACCCTCGCTATATGCCAAACGATAGAAGCGCTTTGCCTGTGGCAGTTCAACATCAACACCGTGACCGAGTTCAAAAGCCTCGCCCACACGGAAATGAGCATAAGGCAAACCACACTGGCGATACAGTTTGTAGGCACGGCGATAGTCCTGAGGAATGCCGTTTCTTCCCTCGCGATAGATATCAGCAAGGTTGATACGAGCCAGATCATCGTCTTTCTGAATGGCTTTCTCAAAATAGCCGATTCCTCGTTCCATATCGATATCAACGCACACTCCCTCAGTAAAGACAATACCGAGGTTGTTGAGAATCTCCGGATCCTTCATCCACTCATGCTTCGGACATTCCTCTGCCACATAGAGCATATTGTCAAGGAATTCCTCATCCCATCCGTAGTCTTCAAGGGAATTGTGGATATACTGGTTTTGTACAAAACTCTGGTCGTTGGTTTTTACCTTCAAACCGTCCAAATCAATTACTTTCTTTGCCATATTTATTGTTTATCACATTTCAAAATGCTGATAGTCCTTGCTGTTTTTCCAGTCACCGCCCCATCGGAAACCGTTCTTTATGAACAGACGGTAGCACAAGTCACCTTTCTTTATCATATATCGGTGGTTCTTTGTCCTGTCCAGATATGCTCTCGCCGTGGATGGTTCAACGACGGTCTTACCGTTTACGGTCTTCACATACGGATTGTATAGCGGATTGATATCAACGGCCATTCCTTCTCCGTGCTTTGACACTTTCGTGGTATGAGAGATGAAACGGAAGTTGAACGATGACGAGTTGTTGGCCTGCATTGACTGTTCGTCAACACCATCCCAATTGTCAATAAGAAGCATCTTCTCTATCGGATAATCATTCTCATACAGTTCACAGAGGATATTAAGCACCTTCTGCACTATCTTCTCATTGACAATCATCTCACCGACAATGCTCTCACCGTCGATGTTCTTATGCAGACACCGCAGATATCGCAGTGCGGAACGGCTGGTAGTACAGTTTGTCTTCCATGATTTGCCTTGCATCAGAGAGAATACAGAGTCTGGGAGTTCCTCCGAAGTGAAGAAATCACGATAGTCGTGATTAGCAAGGAAATCATCAGACACCACATCACCAGCCATAAACTCGGTCTGTGCTACCATATTGAATGGCAACAAAGCAAGGAGCAAGGCAAATAATGCAGTCTTTATTCCAACTATTCTCATTTCGTAAAACTGCTAATCAAGTTTACTTTTCAGATAACGGCAATAAATGCGCACTGCCGTTTCAACCATTCTTACGCAAGGACGCTTCTTATAATAATCATCGGTACGCTCTTCGGGAGTGGCTACGATGGTTATCTCGGGGATTGTTCCATCGGCTCTTTTCTTGTTCAAGCCCAACAATTCCTTGCAGTTGATGCTTCCCGTAACGGCTTTGAAATCTGACGCCAGACGCTGCACCACCTCATAGTTTTTCTTTTTTAGTTCCTGCGAAGGGTACGGATTTATATCGTATGATGTTTCGCAAAGCGAGTCGTCAACATCCTGCACTTCAAGTCCTGCCAGCATGAACATCCCGCACGCTGCACCACATGTCTCGCGCATTCTGCCGATACCACCACCGAAACTGCCCGACAGACGAGCCATCAGCGGTTCAGGGATGCCATACAAATCAGCAAAAGCCAACGCCACCGACTGCGAACAGTTGTATCCCTGTTTGAATATACCGACTGCCTTCTCAGCAATAGCATCCTCGTTAATTGACTGTATTGTAAGCTTGTCCATTGTCTAATTATAAAACGCGGGGTTACAAGTTACGCTGGCGTACTGCTTCAAAGAGCAGAATCGCTGCGCTCACTGATACATTCAGCGAATCGAGTCTGCCCAACATCGGTATTCGGATATGGGCATCGGCGGCCTTGCGCCAGATGTTGGTCAAACCGGTGGCTTCTGTTCCCATCACAATTGCTGTTCCATGAACCATGTCTGTGTCATAGTACAACTTCGAATCCTGCAGTTGAGCCGTGAGAATCGCGATATTCTTTTTCTTGAAGAAATCAATACAATCCTTTGAATTGCAAGCAATTACAGGTACAGTAAACACAGCGCCTATACTACTGCGTATCAGGTTAGGGTTATAGAGGTCGGTCAACGGGTCGCACACAATAACCGCATCGGCTTTTGCGGCATCAGCACTGCGAAGCACAGCACCGAGGTTGCCTGGTTTCTCAACACTCTCCAGAACCACAATAAGTGGATTCTCCGGCAGTTGCAGTTCATCAAGCGACAAGTACTGTGGCACTATCTCGGCTATCACGCCCTCCGTTCCACCACGATAAGCAATCTTGTTGTATATCTCAGGCGACACCTCGAAATATGAAGCATCATCTGGGAGTGTTGATGAAATATCCGCCCACTGTGCATCACTGAGAATCTGCGGACAACGGAATACAGTGTCAATCTTATATCCAGCATTCACGCAATGCATCAGTTCGCGCACCCCTTCCACAACGAAGAGGTTTGCCTTGCGACGTTCAGATGACTTCTGCTGCAGACCAAGCAAGAACTTGATCTTTGGGTTCTGTGCACTTGTAATTATAAAATCTGACATTTTTCTTATTTCTTCTGTTCAAGGATACGACTCACATGCTGCTTGAGAACATGGAAACCTGGTGCTGCCATAGCACCGTGGTCGAATCCCTGCATCTCATAGATGTAGCAATCCTGATGACCAACGAGTTTCATCATTCTCCACATATAAGCCTGCTCCTCATATCGTCCATAGAGTTCAAGTTCACGGTCGCCCGACACGATAATCATCGGTGGTGCATCCGGACGAACGAATGTGAGAGGAGCATATTCATCGATTGTAGCCTGCAATGGTCCCACACCCTGGAGTTTGCGTACATTATAATGAGTGACACACTGTCCTGAGAACGGTATAAGACCGGTAATATCATTTGCATCGATACCATATTTAGCAAGATAATGCTTGTCGAGACCAATCATCATGGTGAGATAACCACCGGCAGAATGTCCCGAAACGAATATCTTCTTGCGCGAACCGCCATACTGCTCAATGTTATTGAATGTCCAAGCCACAGCAGCCGCTGCATCATCGATACACTCGGCAGGAGTGCACTTAGGCAAGAGGCGATAGTTCACCGCTACAACCACATAACCGCAATCACGCAATTCGTTAGGGAGATGCTTGTTGCCACCCTCAAGACCACCACCATGGAACCACACCACTACCGGACAGTCGGTCTTTCCTGCAGGAGAATACACATCGAGTTTGCAGCGCTCAACAGCATAAGGAGCAGTCTCCTGAGTGTAAGGAATGTTCTCAACAAGTTTCAAATCATCTGCCTGGCAGTTGAAAGCGAAGCACAGTTGCATCGCAACGAATAATAAAGCGGTTCTAATCATAGTTTTATTTAATTGTTATTTGGAAATGCTTTGCATTTAGCAAAGTTACGATAATTCCATGAAATACACAAGAAAAAGCCCCCGAAAAATCATCTGCCACCTGTCATTCCACCGTTTTGACGATGAATTTGCGCGCAAATCGGGGCTCATTCCATCGTTCTAATAGTTCCGCTTTGGGGGCTTATTGTATCATGGAAAATGTTAAAACACATCATGGGAAATGTTAAATCAACGTTTTTCTTCATAAAAAGAATAATGAATGCGTCCGAAAGAGAGGATTTTTTCCTAATTTTGTAGAAACATTAGAGGTGGGTTCTAAAAATTGGCTTTTTAAGATTTTTGAATTATTTGTGAGAACAGTTTGCAAGCGGATGAAGGCGCAATGCGGGCATTGCAACTGAAGTAGCTTACAAAATGGGCCACAAAGAAACAAAAAGATTAAAAAAGATCAACTACCTATCAATATTAATTTAACAATCGTGGGAATTTATAGAACCCACCTAAAAGTATATGTCAACAGAGCAGAAAAGAACAAATCCATTTTTTGAGGCGTATGGTACACCTCACAACACTATTCCTTTTGATCGCATAAAGTTCGAGGACTATGAAGAGGCGTTCATGGAGGGCATCCGCCGTGATGATGAAGAGATTGCGCTTATCATCAACAACCCAGAGGAGCCAACCTTCGACAACACCCTCCTGTTCAAGGACGAGTCGAAGGGCGAGCACTACTATGACCTTCTTGACAGAGTGTCGAACGTGTTCTCGTGTATGATGAGTTGCGAGACCAACGACGAACTGGAGGAACTGGCACAGAAACTCAGTCCGATTCTTTCA
>JAZQOD010000239.1:0-9332 GCA_045627685.1 Prevotella sp.
GTAGTGAAGATCGATGGTTTCGGCTCGTTCAAGGTCGGTCTCAAGAGCAAGTACGCCAAGACCGATTCCGAGTTCAACGCATCACAGCACATCAGTGGCTGTAAGGTGAACTTCCGTCCGGAGTACACCATCGTTGCTAACGGTACCTACGTTGATGAGGAGGGCAACACCAAGGTGAAGAAGCATGCTGAGGCAGAGCTCACTAAGGGTGTGCAGTACAAGATGTATTAAGGACCCTCTCCGCCCTTCGGGCACCTCCCCCATGATGGGGAGGTTTTTCAAAATGTCTTGGAGGGCGGAGACCTCTAAAAACCGAAGTTATGAAGAAGTACTTATCAGTTGCAGCTTTTGTGGCGGCGGTAGTGTTCGCGGCAGTGGGAATGGCTCTGCCACCACAGGGTGAAATCGACTCATCGGTGCTCATCCTTGTAGCCCAGCTGTTCGTACTCTGCGCCACTTTCCTCGGCATCAAAGACATCAATCTACCAAGAAGATAATAAATAAAACTTCTAAAACTATTAAAACATTAAAGGCAGGGGATTTTAGCAATCTCCTGCCTTTATATATTAATAATGTATTATACTATATAAATTCTTCCTGAGTTTGCACCAAATTTCCAAGGGGTGAAGACTTCGTACGAAAACGAAGACGAAAACGAAGACATTCTTTCTTATGCCGAGACCACAAGGCTCGAAAAAACACAAACTGCTCTCTTCATTTTTTGCATAATACTGCAATGGCAAAGGCTGTTGCAGTTTTTTTTGCAAAAGATTTTGCTCATTAGGAAATAATTCCGTATATTTGCACCGCGCAAAGTGTGCGATGGCGACAGCGACAGCTATTACGACAATGATTATTTACTAACCAAGAACCGGGGCATGATGCTCTTTCTATTATGAAAAAACTTTTTATCACATTGGTAGCAGGGTTCTGCTGGATTGCAAGTTTTGCACAGAACAACCTGACTCTTCACTACGACCGTCCTGCGACATTCTTCGAGGAGGCGCTGGTCATTGGTAATGGTACTCAAGGTGGTATCATCTATGGTGGTGCTGTGAGAGACAAGATCTCTCTCAACGACATCACTCTCTGGACGGGCGAACCTTGCAACATGAAAATCTACTCGCCTGAGGCGTACAAGGGTGTGCCTCTGGTTCGCGAGGCTTTGATAAAGGGACAGTATGCCAAGGCTGACTCTCTGCAGAGAATCATCCAGGGACATTTCTCACAGAACTACCAGCCACTGGGCGAACTGTCGATCGAGTATCTGGGTGCGGACATGAAGGATGTCAAGGCGTACAAGCGTTGGCTGGATATCTCGGAGGCGGTGGCTCACACTCAGTACGAGCGTGGTGGCTACAAATACTCTGTGGATTATTTCTGCACGAACCCTGATTCGGGTATGGTGGTTCGTATGACTACCAACAACCCTGAGGGTATCAAGGCAAAGGTGTCGCTGTCGTGCCAGTTGCGCAACAACATCTATACCAAGGGCAATACCATCATCAACGATGGTTATGCTGGCTATGGTTCACTGCCTGTATACTACGATGGTGACGAGAAGTTCGCCTACGACGAGAACAGGGGTATCCACTTCCGTACTCAGGTGAAAGCCTTAGGCGGCAATGTCAAGGCTGACGGCAACTCACTGGTTCTGAACGGTGGCAAAGAGGTGGTGTTGTATGTTGTCAACGCTACATCGTTCAACGGTTTCGACAAGGATCCTGTGAAGGAGGGCCGCGACTATAAGACTCTCTCTGATAATCTGTTGCGTCGTATCGAAAAGACTGGCTACAAGAAAGCCCTTGCCCGTCATATCAAAGACTATAAGACTATCTTCGACAGAGTATCGCTTCGACTTGGAGCAAAGGGCGAAGGCGTTAGCAACAAGAGCACTGACCAGCAGTTGCTCGAATATGTTGATGAGTCGAAGTTCAACCCAGAACTGGAGGCGCTCTACTTCCAGTATGGTCGCTATCTGCTGATCAGTTGTTCGCGTACTCCAAATGTGCCTGCCAACCTGCAGGGTCTGTGGAACGAGTCAATCCTTCCACCATGGTCGTGCAACTACACAACAAATATCAACCTGGAGGAGAACTACTGGGCTGCCGAGACTGGTGCTATGCCAGAGATGCACAACTCGCTGTTCACCTTCATGCAGGAACTGCTGAAGTCGGGTGAGTTGACAGCAAAGCACTACTACGGAGTGAACAAGGGCTGGTGTACTGCTCACAACACCGACATCTGGGCGATGACCTGTCCTGTGGGATTGCATAGCGGTTCACCAAGTTGGGCTAACTGGAATATGGCTGGAGCATGGCTCTCTACACATATCTGGGAGCATTATATGTTCTCGCTCGACAAGAAGTTCCTCAACGAATTCTACCCACAGTTGAAGGGTGCTGCCGAGTTCTGCATGAACTGGGTTATCGAGAGCAGTTCAATGGGCGTTGAGGGCAAGAGTTATCTCTTCACCGCTCCTTCAACATCACCTGAGAATATCTTCATGGATCCTACAGGCTATGCAAGTTGCACTTGCTATGGTGGTTTTGCTGATTTGGCAATGATCCGTGAGTGTGTCACCGATGCTCGCAATGCTGGTATCGTGATGGGCGACGCTCAGTTCGTGGAAGAGGCAGAAAAGGTTCTGGCTCGCCTGCATCCATATAAGATTGGTCACAAGGGCAATCTCCAGGAGTGGTTCTACGACTGGGAGGATGAGGACCCACAGCACCGTCATCAGAGTCATCTGTTCGGTTTGTATCCTGGTCACAACCTTGAGGATGGTTTGAACAGCCGTGAGGCTCTGGAGAAGGCTTGTGCAAGAACTCTCGAGATCAAGGGCGACAAGACTACTGGTTGGAGTACTGGTTGGCGTGTGAACCTCTTTGCTCGTCTGCACGATGCGAAGAATGCTTATCATATCTACAGAAAACTCCTCAACTACATCTCGCCTGACAATTACACTGGCGATGATGCTCGTCGTGGTGGTGGTACATATCCAAACCTCCTCGATGCTCACTCTCCATTCCAGATTGACGGAAACTTCGGTGGATGTGCCGGTGTTATCGAGATGTTGATGCAGAGCGAATATAAGTTTGATGCCAACGGTGCCCAGACCACCATCGAACTGCTTCCTGCATTGCCTGAGCGCTGGCAGGAAGGTGAGGTGAAGGGCATCCGTGCGCGTGGTGGTTTCATCGTTGATATGACCTGGCAGAACGGCAAGGTTGCAACAGCCACCATCACTTCTATTGCCGGCGGCAATGCTACAGTGCTCATCAATGGCAAAGAGCTCAATATCTCCCTAAAAGCCGGCGAGAGGAAGAAAGTGAATTAAAAGCCCCCCTCCATCTCCCCCTATTAGGGGGAGGGAAGTGACGCTGGAAATACCGAATTCACTGCTGTCCAGTCAAAACAACAGAAATACATCGTAAGCTTCTGGTAAACAGATAATAATACGAGAATTCGCAGTAAACGGATTTGAATTTTGGCTTCGCCTAACATTAATTACCATTAATCTGACATTAATTTATCATTAATTAAAATTATACTAAGAATCAAGAGCTTATGAAAATAATTAATGGATAATTAACGTTTAATTGGTGATAATTAATGTGGCGCCGCAGGCAAAGAAAATTTTAATTGGACTTTAATGTACCGAACTAACGATAACTAAAACCAAAAATATTATGAAACGCTTAATTGCTTTTATCTC
This sequence comes from Prevotella sp., assembly GCA_045627685.1. Taxonomy (GTDB): domain Bacteria; phylum Bacteroidota; class Bacteroidia; order Bacteroidales; family Bacteroidaceae; genus Prevotella. Next base: position 3,719 of record JAZQOD010000239.1, read on the forward strand.
AATCATTCTGGCGATTACTTCTTGTAATCACTACGAATATCCATTCCAGGATCCAAACCTCAGTGCTGAGGAAAGAGCCGAGGATTTGATCGGCCGTCTTACTATCGAGCAGAAGGCTCTGCTTATGATGAACGATTCCAAGGGTATCGACTCTCTTGGTATCAAAGGTTTCCAGTGGTGGAACGAGGCTCTCCACGGAACAGCCCGCAACGGTACTGCTACCGTGTTCCCACAGACTATCGGTATGGCGGCGTCGTTCGACAACAACCTCCTCTACGATGTGTTCACTATTGCAAGTACCGAAGGTCGTGCCAAATACAACGAGGCACAGAAGGAGGAGAACTATTCGCTCTATCACAGCGTTTCATTCTGGACTCCAAATATCAACATCTTCCGTGACCCACGCTGGGGACGCGGTCAGGAGACCTACGGTGAAGACCCATACCTCACTGGTGTGATGGGTACTGCCGTTGTCAATGGTCTTCAGGGTCAGGAGAACCTCGCTGACGTGAGCAACAACAAACCTGAATACTACAAGGCTTTCGCTTGTGCCAAGCATTTCGCTATTCATAGCGGTCCTGAGTCAGAGCGCCACTCGATGAGTGTTGACGAACTCGACCCACGCGACCTCTACGAGACTTACCTCCCTGCTTTCCAGACTCTTGTGCAGAAGGCGAATGTGCGTGAGATTATGTGTGCTTACCAGGCATGGAACGGCGAACCTTGCTGCTCTAACACCCAACTCCTCGAGCAGATTCTGCGCAAGGACTGGGGCTTCGATGGTATCATCGTCTCTGACTGTGGTGCTATCGATGATATCTGGATGCAGGGCCATCACGCAAAGGTTGAGACTCCTTCCGAGGCTTCGGCTCGTGGCGTGAGCGCTGGTACTGATGTGAACTGCGGTGACACCTACACCTCAATCCCAGAGGCTGTCGCTAAGGGCCAACTCTCTGAAGAGAAGATCAATGAGAGTCTGAAGCGCATCATCGTTGGTCGTATCCTCCTGGGCGACTTCGACAGAGAGAAGACACCACAGTGGAACAAGTTCGGTCCTGACGACTGTGACACAGAGGCTTCGCAGCAGGTGGCTCTCAAGATGGCTCACGAGACAATGACTCTGCTTCAGAACAACAACAGCATCCTTCCTTTGAAGAAGGGTCAGAAGATTGCCGTTATGGGACAGAACGCCAACGACTCTATCATGCTCTGGGGTAACTACAACGGTTTCCCTCGCCACACCACAACAATCCTCGAAGGCATCGTGAACAAGGCTGGCAAGGATAATGTGAAGTTTATCGATGGTTTGAAACTGGTAGGCGAAGGCTACTTCGAGGCTTCACATTATAATATGGTGAAGACAGAAAGCGGCAAGCCTGGTGTTGAGGCAGAGATGTGGAACAACACCGAACTGGAAGGCGAGCCTGAGGCAACAATGTACTATCCTGCACAGTTCTATTTCAACAGCAACCAGCAGACTTCTGTGGCTGACGGCATCAATCGGGACTATTTCTCTATGCGCCTCAAGGGACAACTCGTTCCTGAAGTTACCGACGACTATACTCTCCTCGTTGCCGGCGACGACGGTTTCCGTCTCGTACTCGAGGGTGAGACAGTTATCGAAGACTGGACCTCCCACTCTATCGTGGCTGCCGACAAGACTGTCCACCTGGAGAAAGGCAAGAAGTATAATTTCCATATCGACTACTTCCAGGGTTCTGGCGAGGCAGAACTGAAGTTTGATGTCCTGAAGCGCAAGATTATCACCACTGAGAATGCTATCGCTGAAATCGGCGATGCAGAGACAGTGGTATATATCGGTGGTCTCTCTCCTTCTCTCGAGGGTGAGGAGATGACCGTGAAATACGAAGGTTTCATGGGCGGCGACCGTACTTCCATCGAGTTGCCAAAGCCACAGCGCGAGTTCCTTGCTGCTCTTCATAAGGCTGGCAAGCGTGTTGTCTTCGTGAACTGTTCTGGTTCGGCAATCGCTCTCGAACCAGAGACACAGAACTGCGATGCTATCCTCCAGGCTTGGTATGGCGGTGAGATGGGTGGCGTGGCTGTTGCTGATGTGCTCTTCGGTGACTATAACCCAAGTGGTAAGTTGCCTGTCACATTCTATAAGAACGATGCCCAGTTGCCTAACTTCAAGGAGTACTCAATGAAGAACCGCACCTACCGTTATCTCCAGCAGGAACCACTCTTCCCATTCGGTTTCGGTTTGAGTTACACCACATTCGAGATTGGCGAGGCTTCTCTCGATGGCGACAAGTTGTCGGTTCCTGTAAAGAACACCGGCAGTGTTGAGGGCGACGAGGTTGTTCAACTCTATGTCAAGGCTGAGGCAGACACCGACGGTCCTATCAAGGCTCTCCGTGGTTTCGAGCGCGTGAGTCTCAAACCGGGCGAGACAAAGACCGTCACATTTGACATCACCAAGGAGCGTCTTGAATACTTCGACCTCGAGACAAACACCATGCGTGCCGTTCCTGGCAAGTATATCCTCTTCTACGGTAACAGTTCCGCAGACAAGGATCTGAAGAGTGTCAATTATAATTTATAATAAGGTCATAATATACAATTAGGCATAAATATTTTTACCGCGAATTACGCGAATTACACGAAATATAATTAGACGAAACCATACAGAATAATATTAGAAAAATAAAATTCGTGTAATTCGCGTAATTCGTGGTAAAAAAACAGCTCTGTGTCAAAGGTATATCGTTTACTATAAAAACAATCATCATGAAGCGTATATTTTCACTGATAGTCGCAACTTTTGCTGCACTAAGCATCCAGGCCCAGTCACTGTCGGCTTCTACACGCTGGCACTGGAACGAAGGACAGATCGTTGTTGAATCTCCAGAGATGCCTGCCGGACAGCAGACGGCTCTCGGACTGGCACGCCCTAAGATGGACTGCGTGCGAATCGGCTTTGCCGGTCTTGGCATGCGTGGCTACTCGGCTGTGGAGCGCTACTGTTTCATCCCTGGCACACAGGTGATGGCTCTCTGTGACTATCTGGAAGAGAATGTGGAACGCTCACAGAACACTCTGCGCGAGGCAGGACTGGCTCCGGCTACAGGCTATTCGGGCGAGTTCGGATATAAAGAGATGTGTGAGCGCGACGACATCGACCTGGTGTATATCGCTACCGACTGGGACCACCACTTCCCTATTGCCAAATATGCTCTCGAGCATGGCAAGAATGTGGCTATCGAGGTGCCGGCGGCAATGAACCTTGAGCAGTGTTGGATTCTCATCAATCTGGCAGAGTCGAAGCGTCTCCACTGCATGATCCTCGAGAACTGCTGCTACGACTGGTTCGAGATGACGGCAATGAATATGGTTCAGCAGGGTGTCTTCGGTGAGGTGCTCCGTGCCGAAGGTGCATATATCCACACCCTCGACCCATACTGGGACCAATACTGGAAGAACCCTTTAGACAAGGACCAGTTGGGCTGGCGTGTGAAATACAACATGGAGAACCGTGGTGATATCTATTCCACCCACGGTTTAGGTCCTGTGGCACTCACACTCAACATTCACCGCGGCGACCGTTTCACCACCCTCGTGGCAATGGACACAAAGAGTGTTCACGGCAAAGAGGTGGTTGAAGCAAAGACAGGACGTCCTTGCGAGGAGTTCCGTAATGGTGACCACACAACAACCCTCATGCGTACAGCACAGGGCAAGGTGGTGGAGATTCAGCATAATGTGATGAACGCACAGCCTTACAACCGTCTGTTCAAACTCACCGGAACAAAGGCTTACGCTACGAAATACCCTGAGCAGCGCTACTCCATGAGCAGCGATAACTGGCGTAATATCGGACTGACAACCGACAAGGAAATGTCGGGCCATGATTTCATGCCTGCCGAGATGCAGAGGGAACTGCAGACAAAATACGAGCATCCTATCCTGAAGAAATACGGTGAGGTGGCAAAGAAGGTGGGCGGTCATGGTGGTATGGACTTCATCATGGATTGCCGTCTTATCTATTGCATGCTCAACGGTCTGCCTCTCGACATCGATGTGTACGACCTGGCAGAATGGTGCTGCCTTGCAGAACTGGGTTCACTGTCGATGGATCATAACTGTGCGTCGGTGGCATTCCCTGACTTCACCCGTGGTCACTGGCAGGATAAAGCGGCATTCCGACATGCTTTCGCTACCCCAGAGCAGGAGGCAGAGACAGATGCAAAAGCAGAGGCTTTCACCGCACGTATGAAAGAGAATGTGGTGAAAAACCGCCTTTGGGAGAAGTTCGACAAGGCAAAAGGTAAACAAACTGGGAAAATCAACAAATAATACCCTTTTTTGCTTGGATTACGAATTAATTTATTAATTTTGCAAACAGAAAACCATTTATTATCGTAATAACTAAAACAGTATAAGGCTATGAAGTACAACAAAGAATTGCGCAAGGCAGTGTGCGACCTCTGTATCAAGACCGGTAAGCCATTGCTCAAACTCACTCAGAAGGATTATCTCGACAATGGTCTTGGCCACCTCATCGAGAAGTATGGTTCATACTATGAAATCAATGTGAAGGTGTTCGACGAACTCCAGCACACCATCACCGGTTGGCCTGGTGGTAAGCCAAATGCCGACGATACCCATCGCCCAGAGCGTGCCCTCCCATACCCAAAGCGTGTATTGGTGTTCTCTCCACATCCTGACGATGATGTTATCTCTATGGGTGGTGCTATCCAGCGTATGGTGAACCATGGTCATGAGGTTCATGTGGCATACCAGACATCCGGCGACATCGCCGTTACCGACGAGGAGGTAATGCGCTATATGCACTTCATGAACGCATTCAACGAAGTGTTCTGCAACATGAGCGACGATATCATCGAGGAGAAATATCACGCTATCAAGAAGTTCATCAACGAGCGCGTGTCTGACGAGATCAACTCAAAGGACATCCTCACCATCAAGGCTCTCATCCGTCGTGGCGAGGCTCGCATGGCTTGCACATACAATAAGATTCCAAAGTCGGGCATCCACTTCCTTGACATGCCATTCTACGAGAGCGGTAAGATTGAGAAGTTGCCACTTGGTCCTGAAGACTACAAGCGTGTTCGCGATGTCATCGAACTCGTAAAGCCTCATATCATCTTCGTTGCCGGCGACCTTGCCGACCCTCATGGCACTCACCGTAAGTGTACAGAGGCTGTGTTCGATGTTATGCACACCCTCAAGGAGGAGAACCCAGAGTGGATCAAGGACTGCCGTGTATGGATGTACCGCGGTGCTTGGGCTGAGTATGATATCGAGGAAATCGAGATGGCTGTGCCAATGAGTCCTGATGAACTCCGCAACAAGCGTAACTCTATCCTCCGTCACCAGTCGCAGATGGAGTGCGCTCCATTCCTCGGCAACGACGAGCGTCTGTTCTGGCAGCGTTCAGAGGATCGCAACCGTGCTACAGCAAGCCTCTACGACAACCTCGGTATGACATGCTACGAGGCTATGGAAGCATTCGTTGAGTGGCATTACTAAAAAGATAAAAACCTCACACCCACAGCCACTCTCCCACGAGGAGAGGGGTTTGTGGTAATTAGCATATATAACTATTGACATTCAAAAAACCATCTATCAT
>JAZQOD010000240.1:0-25403 GCA_045627685.1 Prevotella sp.
CGCTCGCTTCACTCGCTAGGGAAGTTAAGGGACAATAGTTATTCTCGCGGTAAAGGTTCGTTATGTGGAGACATTCGTCCCTTAACTCCCCTTAACTTCCCAGCGAAGCGGTAAATTCTCTTAACTTCCGAAACTTCAGTATATAATAAGGTGTAAGGGGTTACATCAATCCAAGGCTCTTCAGGTATTCTGCACTCTTGGCAACACTCTCAAGACGGGTGAGACCCATGCTTGGCTCGTCTTGCTCAACACAGAGCCACTGTGCACCACCTTCTATTGAAGCCTTGATGACTGCTGGGATATCCACCTGACCTTCGCCCAGAGGACGATATTCAAACCATCCGTTGTCATCCTTCATTGAGTTGTCGGTAGTGATGCCGATGAGAGCGTAAGGAGCCTTCGAGAGTGTACCCTCGAGTTTATAGTCCTTCACATGAACCACTGGGATGTTACCAGCATATTTCTTCAGGTATTCCACAGGATCCGGACCAGCATAGCTCACCCAGCAGACATCAATCTCGTTCTGCAGTTTCTCACGGTCGTTCACACTGAACAGATAGTCGTAGCCGTAAGAGCCATCCTCAAGCTTTGCGAACTCAAAGTCGTGGTTGTGGTAAAGCAACTGGAAACCAGCCTCATGCACCTTTGCACCAATCTCACCAATCTTCTCAGCTGTAGCCTTGAACTGCTCAAAGTCGATACCAGGGCGGGAAGCCTCGTCCATGTAAGGGAACACCACATACTGCACACCGATAGTAGTATAGTCGGCAATAACCTTGTCGATATCATCAATCATCTCCTGGAAAGGCACATGACTTGAGAAAGGAATCAATCCCAGTTCGGTACACCATTTCTTCACCTGAACAGGCGAATTGCCATAGAACTCGCCATAGAACTCCACGCCAGTATATCCCATGTCGCGGATAGCCTTCAGAGTGCCATAGAAATCCTTCTCCAGATCAGTGCGCACGCTGTAGAGCTGTACGCCCACAGGCAGTTTCTTTGTAAATTCAGGCACAGCCTTACATTCTTTCTTCACTTTCACGCAACCAGTCAGTGACGCCACCGAAGCCACTGCAGCCGCAAGGAGCAATACATTGAAAATCTTCTTCATAAAGGTTTTAGTTTTGTTTATAATTGTTCATTCATTGAGATTCCGTCTGCAAATATAGCATTTTTCCCGGAAACCGACAAAAAAAGAAGGAATTTAGTTCAATATTAAGGTAAAGTTAAAATAAAACAAAGGACCTCGAGGGGTGTAGCTTCTGTTTAGTGGAGAGTGGTTATGGTGATTGTGCGCTCACCGTCGAACAACTGTGTGCTCACCGTTGCACAACTGTGTGCCCACCGTCCGCACAGTTTCATCTCACCCAAATGAGACCTTCATTTGGGCGCTTTGACAATAAATTCGCTAGCGAATTTCCCCTCAAAGCACCGCTTTCACCTCCTCATTTGGGCACTTTGATGTCCAATTTGCGAGCAAATTAATCTCAAAAACAGCGAAATCATCTATCACTTCTATCACGATATGCTCAACCCCCTAGTAAATAAAGGCGAAGAGAGCGTGATAGAGAGCGTGATAGATGCGATTTTCCTCTATCACTACTATCACTTTTTTGAGAGTGATAGAGAATCCTTATCTATCACGCATCTATCACTCTCTCTATCACGCCCAAATACCCAGTAAATAAAGGGCAAGCGAGAGAAAGGTGATAGAAGTGATAGAGAAAAAGTGTAAAACCGAGAAAAAGTGGAAATTACTTCATGTGTTTCGTGCTTTACTGGTGAGCGGGCGGTCACGGCATGATTTTTCGGGCGGTTTTGCAAAACTGAAAGATAATACGGGCTTTTGGTTTCAATATGTGTATTATTATTCGGTTTTGTTGCAATTCGTAAGTTGAGAGTGTTAATAAAAGTGAAAAATTGGGCCGAATTTTAGGAAATATTTGCCGTTTTACGCCTTTTGGAGTAATTTTGCACCGTGATTTGGGCGGAATATGCAATGTTCTGCCTGTTGTATATATTATAAGAGGTGTAGTTTCAGGCGTAACAAATACTTAGAACTATAATGCTTTCCCAGTGGGGTGGGGAGGCGCATTTCAGGATATATTCTTTCACGGAAAATTTTTATAACTTATATTCATTTTAACTAAAGGGAGATTTATGAAACAAAGACTCACTTTGATTATCGCCGGCCTTTTCATGTTCGTGGGAATGGCTATGGCTCAGATGACCGCTGACGGTATTGTTGTCTCAGCAGAAGACGGCGAGCCTATCATCGGTGCTTCCGTAAAGGTTGTTGGCACTGGCTCTGGTGCTGTTACCAACCTCGACGGTAAATTCTCAGTTCAGGTACCAAACAAGAACTCTCAGTTGGAGATTTCTTATATTGGTATGATCACAAAGACAGTTAAGGCTGGTACCAATCTGAAGGTGCTTCTCGAGGCTGACAACAACTCGTTGGACGAGATCATGGTTGTGGCTTACGGTACACAGAAGAAGTCATCATTCACTGGTTCGGCAGCAGAAATCAAGTCCGACAAGATTGAAGGTCACGTGGCTTCAAACGTTACCAACGCTTTGGCTGGTACAACCCCAGGTGTGCAGTTCACATCATCAAACGGTGACCCATCAAGCAATGGTGCTACACTCCGTATCCGTGGTGTAGGTTCAATCTCGGCAAGCAACTCTCCATTGTACATCGTTGACGGTATGCCTTACGAGGGTGTTATCTCGAACATCAACCCACAGGATATCGCTTCAATGACAGTGTTGAAGGATGCTGCTGCAAGTGCTATCTATGGTGCTCGTGGTGCCAACGGTGTAATCCTTATCACTACAAAGCGTGGTAAGAGCGGTGACGCAGAGATCAAGTTCGACGCTAAGTTCGGTTCTAACTCTCGCGCTATCCCTCAGTATGACATCGTTGACGATCCAGGTCAGTACTACGAGGTTCACTTCCGTCGTATGTACAATGCTCAGACTCTCGCTGGCGTTTCACCTGACCAGGCTTACAAGAAGGTTTGCGAGAACCTCTTCAACCAGAACAATGGTGGTCTTGGTTATCAGGTTTACACAGTTCCTCAGGGCCAGAACCTCATCGGTACAAACTTCCGTTTGAACCCTAACGCTACTCTCGGCTATTCTGACGGTCAGTATTTCTATACTCCAGACGACTGGTATGGTGAGACATTCCACAGCTCGTTCCGTCAGGAGTACAATGCAAGTGCAAGTGGTCAGGCTGACCGCCTCAACTACTATGCATCTGCTGGTTACCTCGATGACAAGGGTATCGTAAACAACTCTGGTTTCCAGCGTTACACTGGTCGTACAAACCTCGAGTTCAACGCAAAGAAGTGGATGACTCTCACTGCACAGATGGGCTTCACTCACACTGACTCTGACCAGCCTTCTTACACCACATCTACATGGGGTTCATCAGGCAACTTGTTCTACATCGTGAACAACATGGCTCCTATCTACCCTCTCTATGTGCGCAATGCTGATGGTACTAAGATGGTTGAGAACGGTCGCCAGATCTATGACTCAAACCAGACAAACCAGGTTCGTCCTTCGGTAGTAGGTAATGCTGTACGCGATAACGAGTACAACTCGACAAAGACTTACCGCGATGTATTCTACGGTACATGGGGTGTGACATTGAATCCAATCGAGGGTCTCTCACTCTCAGCAAAGATCGGTGTTGACTCTGACAACCGTCGTACAAACGACCTTTCTTCTACTTATGGTTCTTCAGCAGCAACTGATGGTTGGGCAGGCGTTTCTCACCTCCGTCAGATGAGTGTAAACAACCAGTATCTTGCTAACTACTCAACCGATTTCAATGGTGACGATGTTCATCACCTCGATGCACTCCTCGGTTACGAGCAGTTCCGCTATAAGTATCAGTATCTCTATGGCAGCAACGACCACTTGTACGACCCAACAGTAGGTGAGCTCGGCAATGCCGGTGGTAACGGTGACTCAAAGTATGTAAACTCTTACACCGACAACTATATGACTGAGGGTATCCTCTCACGTCTGCAGTATGACTACAAGGAGCGTTACTTCGTATCAGCTTCTTACCGTCGTGATGCTTCTTCACGCTTCGCACCAGGTCATCGCTGGGGTAACTTCTACTCTGTAGGTGGTGCTTGGCAGATTTCAAAGGAAGACTGGTTCAATGTGTCGGCTATCGACTACTTGAAGCTCAAGGCATCTTATGGTGAGCAGGGTAACGACAACCTGAATAGCTGGTATCCATACGCTGACATGTACAGCACATCTTACAACGCTGAGAGCGGTGAGTACTCAATCATCCTTTCGCAGAAGGGTAACGAGGACCTCACATGGGAGAAGTCAAAGAACTTCAACATTGGTGTTGACTTTGGTATGTTGCATGGCCGCGTAAACGGTACTCTCGAGTTCTACAACCGCGCTACATCTGACCTCCTTTATTATAAGGACACACCACTTTCATCAGGTATCGTAACTGGTTCTTACCCAGTGAACGTTGGTTCTGTAGTCAACCGCGGTATTGAGTTCAGCATTGACGCTACACTCCTCAAGACCCGTAACGCTACTCTCGGTTTGAACTTCAACATCACAAGCAACCACAACGAGATCACTTCGCTCGATGCTGACGTGCCAGAGGAAGGTATCAAGGGCTCTTACTGGATTCGTCGCGTAGGTGGTTCAATCTACGAGGCTTACATGGCTAAGGGCGCAGGCGTTTGCCAGCAGTCAGACATCGACGCTTCTGAGGGTCGCTTCAAGGCATCTGACCTCGGTCGCGCTATGTACTGGCAGCATGTAGTAAAGAAGGATGACAATGGCAACATCAAGGAGGAATATGATCAGAAGACATGTACATTCTCTGACGCTACCAAGTACGACCTCGGCACAACAATGCCAAAGGTATATGGTGGTTTCGGTTTGAACGCTACATTCTACAACTTCGATTTCTCTGCACAGTTCCAGTATCAGCTCGGTGGTAAGTTCTATGATTCACAGTACCAGGTACTCATGTGGACACAGGATAGCCGTGGTCAGAACATCCACAAGGACGCTCTCAACGCTTGGACTCCTGAGAACACCAACACCAACATCCCACGTCTCGACACAGAGTACGCAGTGGCTCAGTCGGCTGTTGACACATACCTCACAAGCTCTAACTATCTCAGCTTGAACAACCTCACTCTCGGCTACACCGTACCAAAGAGCCTCTGCCGCAAGGCTGGTATCTCGGCTCTCCGCGTTTATGTAGCAGGTGAGAACGTATTCATGCTTTCTGCTCGTAAGGGTATGGATCCACGCTATTCATACGGTCTTGGTAGCTACACCAACGGTAACGGTATGGCATCAGGTGCTTACTCAGCACTCCGCACAATCACCGGTGGTTTGACACTCACATTCTAATCAATCAAGTTGTAAAACAATAATTAAAAAGAAATGACTATGAAATTAAATAAGTTCTTTTTGTTAGCACTTACAGGTGTCGCTCTTACAGCTTGTAACGACATCGATGAGATTATGCCTTCAGGTTCTGGTCTCACACAGGAGCAGGTAAACAATGTATATGAGGCTCTCCCATCACGTGCTGAGGCTTCATTCTCAGGTATGTTCACCATGATGGGTGCACCAGACGCTACATTCGGTAGCGGTCGTGCTGACGACTTCGGTTTCATCATGATGGCTATCTCAAACGATGCTGAGGCTGCCGACTACCACTATCCAAACTCAGGTTACAACTGGTTCTCAACATGCGGTGAGTACTCTTCACGCAATGCGAACTATGCTAACCCATATATCCGCTACGCAACACCATATAACCAGTTGCGTATGGCTAACGACATCATCATGTCTTACGCTGGTCGCGAGGATGCTGACGCTATCAACCACATTGCACAGTGCCGCGCTATCCGTGCTTTCGACTATCTCTCAATGGCTTTCGCCTTCCAGTATAAGTATGTAGGTCACGAGGATGCACCATGTGTGCCAATCGTAACAGAGGAGACAACAGAGTTCTCTAACAACCCTCGTGCTTCTGTAAAGGAAGTTTACGACCTGATTCTCTCTGACCTCAACTATGCTGTTGACAACCTCGACATCAACCGTCTCGGTAAGTCGCGTATCAACAAGACTGTAGCACTCGGTCTCCGTGCTCGTACTTATCTCGCAATGGAGAAGTGGGCTGAGGCTGCTGCTGATGCTGACGCTGCTCTCAAACTTGCTGAGCAGGAAGGTCTCCGTCCAGCAACTATCGCTGAGGTTTCAACACCAGCATTCTGCGACATCAACGAGAAGAACTGGATCTGGGGCTTCGATATGACAGAGGCTCTCGCTAACCAGGACTATGCTACTTGTGCTTCTTGGGAGTCATCATTCTCGGCTAACGGTTATGCAGCAGGTGTGGCTGTTTATGCTTGCATCAACAACCTCCTCTACAACAAGATCTCTGACACCGACGTACGTAAGGGCTGGTGGGTTGACGACAACCTCCACTCTCCACTCCTCTCAACAATCTCTTGGGACGGTGTTAGCGGCGACGCTATCTCTACTCTCGCTATCGACGATATCAAGATGGAGTTCATCCCACAGACAAATGTGAAGTTCGGTATCCCTTCAGGTATCGGTTCTACAAAGAACGACTCTGACTTCCCATTCATGCGTGTCGAGGAACTTATCCTTGTAAAGGTTGAAGGCTTGGCAAAGAGCGGTCAGGAGGGTCAGGCAAAGGATCTTCTCAACGAGTTCGTTCGCACATATCGCGATCCTAACTACAATGTACTCATGTCGCCACGCACATTGGCTGACGAGATCTGGTTCCAGCGTCGTGTAGAACTCTGGGGCGAGGGCTTCGGTATGAGCGATGTTATGCGTCTCGGCAAGCCAGTTGTTCGTTTCCACGAGGGCGAGGACAGCAATGTTGCTGATGCATTCCGTTTCAATATTGCTCCAGACGATCCATGGTTGTTGCTCCGTTTCTGCCAGACAGAGACCGACACCAACTTCGGTATCGTTGACAACATGGGCGGTGAGATGCCTCAGATGTATATGAACGGTAATCTCCGTGATGGTGTTACTGACTAATTGAGAATAAACAACAACAATTGAATAAAGAAATAACAATTATGAAAAAGATATTTTCTGTTCTTTGTGCAATCGCTCTCGTAGTCGGTTTCACCGCTTGTAGCAGCGAACAGGACATTCCATACGAGGAGCTCAACAATCAGCAGGTGTATTTCCCAAATACTATCTCTACCACTGTTGAACTCTCTCCTGAGGCTACAACTTTCGAACTTCCTGTAATGCGTATGGGTACCGATGCAGTGACTATTCCACTCATCGTTACTATGGGCGAGGAAAATCCTGCTGACCTCCAGTTCCCTGCTTCTGTAGCATTCGCAGCAGGCCAGAAGGAGACATCAATCGTTGTGTCTTACGATCCAACAAAGGTTGAGCCAGGTTATTATAATGATGTGAACATCTCTTTCGGTCCTGACTACAACACCCCTTACGGCTACTCAGCAGTAGCCCTCAAGGTCGGTCAGGCTGAGCCTTGGGTTTCTCTCGGTCTTGCAACTATTACCGACAACTGGGTATTCGGTGGCGAGGCAAAGGTTGAAATCCTCCAGAACCAGCTCTATCCTAACCGTTTCCGCGTTCTCAACCCATTCACAGAGATCGCTCTCAGCGCAGGTGCTGAGCCTAACGGTGCATTCACAGAGGCCCTTGATATCACTGTCCTCAAGGCTGGCGACGTTTACCGCGGCGTTACAGTGACACAGGATGATATCATCGTATTCAACGACTGTAACACTGGTTATCCTTATGATGAGACTCACGACATCTGGATGCTCCATCCATCTGACTTCTCTTCAATGTCTAAGGACGATAGCGCTTGGGGCAACTGCCGCGTTGTTGACTATCAGGAGAACGGTCTTCCAACACAGTTCGCTTTCGGTCCTATGTTCTATGTACAGGATGATTCAGGCGCTGGTATCGGTGGTTGGAACGAGACAACTGCTACCGACGATGTTGTAATCACATTCCCTGGTGTAGTTATCGCTGACTACTCTGCTGAGGTTACTTACTCAGGTAAGTTCGAGCATGCTGATGGTGGTATCTCTGTTGAGGCAGCCGTAGAACTTGGTGATGATGTTGCTTCTGCAATAGCAACAGTAGTTCCTGGTCGCGACCCTTCTGAAGGTATCAATGGCATTATTAACGGTACTCAGGGTAATGTAACTGAGTTCTCAAAGAACGGCGATGTTCGCGTAGCAATGCCTGAGGAGGCTGAGTCTGGCGTTTACTCATTCGTTGTTGTTACATACGACGCTGCTGGTGAGGCACAGGATTATGGCTACACAACATTCAACTATAGCGCTTCTGGCGAGGTAGTTGAGACCTGGTCGCTCGCATTCTACGGTACTTATGAGTATAAGTCGGTATTCGCTAATGCTGACGGCTCTCCATACTACGATGAGGGTCTTGAGTTCTACATCAGCGACCTCAACGAGAATCGTATGAAGATCAGCAATGTATTCTACGGCGTTGACTTCATCTTCGAGATGGACGATGATGGTAACATCACCTTCGAGGACCAGTACACTGGTTACACAGATCCAAAGGATGGTGACTTGATGGTTTGCGATATGAACGCTCTCTATCCAGGAAACTTCCCAACAGTAAGTTACTACCAGAATGGTGTGTTCTACCTCAACACCGGTTACTATGCTAACGATGGCTGGTGGGGTTATGACGACAGCGATAACAATGATAACCTCGAGACCTTCACACTCACAGATGAGGCAGGCTCAAAGCCAGCCAATGCTCCAAAGAAGGGCGCTGCTCGCAAGCACTCTCCAAAGAAGGCAGTAAAGGGTATCATGCCTGTTGACAAGACAATCCGCAAGTAATATACCTCGTTATCAATAAAATTAAGGTCCTCTTCCGTACCCCGGAGAGGACCTTTTTGATTAGGTAATGATATTATCTTATTATTTCAATCCCCTCTCTGCCCAGAAAAGCTAACTTGCCAAACACTCCCCCAATGAGGGGGGAGATGGAGGGGGGCTTCGGGGGACCTACACTATCGGCAGTGATATACCGTTAATCTTCTGATATACATCCAGGGCATAGATATCCGTCATGCCCGAGATGTAATCAATGACCGCGATGATTCTTGTGCCGAGGTCTTCGGAGTCGATGTCATACTGGCTCGACACTCTACTTATCAACTGCTTGGAATAGTAACGGTCGGGGTGCATCACAGCCTCCACCATCTTTTCCATCAGTGTCTCCATGATCTTGTAACCCGACAGTTCCACATCCAGTACAGGTTTCGATTGGTATATCCTCTTCTGCGATACCTCTGTGCAGTGCTTATATGCCTCACGCTCCTTCTCTGGAATATGGTCGATGAGGCATCCCTCGAATGTTCCGTTCAGGATCTCCTCCTCGTGTTCCACGAACACCTTTGCACAGAGAGCCTCCAACTTTCCAATCACACAGGCGCGCATATATGTAATATGTTCGTTTCGGTCGGTTATACCCTCATCAACGATTCGCTTGCGGATGGACGCCTTCACATTCTCGTCAAAGAAACTGAGCATCAGTTCCGACACCTCCTCGTACGAGAGAATCTTCAATTTGTGAGCATCCTCCATATCCATTATCTCATAGCAGATGTCATCGGCGGCTTCTACCAGATACACTAGAGGATGACGGCAGTAACGCAACGGTTCGCCTTCACCAGAGAGGCGTATCAGTCCCAACTGCTTCGCTATCCTCTCGTATATGGCTTTCTCTTCATCAAAGAAACCAAACTTGCCCTTTTTGCTTGCGGCAAGCGATGAGAACGGATATTTCACTATCGACGCCAGTGTGGAATAGGTCATTACGAATCCTCCGTCGCGGCGACCTTTGAAACGGTGGGCGAGGAGTCGGAAGGCATTGGCGTTACCTTCGAAATGGGTAATGTCAGCCCATACCTCAGGCGACAACTGCTCTTTCAGGAAATGTCCCTTACCTTCGGTGAAGAATGTCTGTATGGCTTTCTCACCTGAATGACCGAACGGAGGGTTTCCCATATCGTGGGCAAGACAGGCTGTCGATACTATCGTGCCTATCTCTTCGAAAAGAGTTCCTTTCAGTTCCGGACGTTTCTTTATTATCATCCTCGATGTGTCATTGCCGAGCGACATTCCCACAGAAGCCACCTCAAGCGAGTGCGTCAGTCGGTTATGCACGAAAATACTGCCCGGAAGTGGGAACACCTGGGTCTTGTTCTGCAGTCTTCTGAATGGTGCGGAGAAGATAAGACGGTCGTAATCGCGCTTGAATTCCGAGCGATCATCATGGCGTTCTGGGTGGCGCACTTCCTGTCCCAGACGCATGTTTGATATCAGTTGTAACCAATTCATATAGGCAAAGTTACTAATTTGTGGGCAAAAGTAACAATTATTATTAGCAAAAAAACTAAATTTTGTTTAATAAATAGTGTATTACGCCTAAAAAGTTGTATTTTTGCAAATTATGATAGAAGTAAAGATTGTAAATACTGGTCATCAGCAGTTACCAGCATACGCCACACCACAGAGTGCTGGCATGGATATCCGAGCAAATCTCGATGCTCCTGTTGTTCTTCACCCATTGGAGAGAAAACTCTTCCCTACTGGTTTGAAGATTGCCATTCCTGCGGGATACGAGTGTCAGGTGCGCCCTCGTTCAGGTCTTGCATTGAAGCATGGCATCACCGTTCTCAACACCCCGGGCACTATCGATGCCGACTATCGCGGTGAACTGGGAGTAGTGCTCATCAACCTCTCGCAGGAGGATTTCGTGGTGAACGACGGTGAGCGTATCGCCCAACTTGTGTTTGCAAAGCACGAGGTGTGCGATTTCGTTCAGGTGGAAGTCCTCGACGAGACCGAGCGTGGTGAAGGCGGCTACGGACATACTGGAGTGAAGTAACCCCTCCTTGCCTCCCCCGAGGGGAGGAAATGGAAATGAATGTCCTTTTCCCGGCCATTATTGGCTGGGCATATATCTATAATAATGAGAATATTTCGCAAACATATCCCTTCTCTATTGGCTGTGATTATTATCGCGGCCTTCTCGGCATGTTCTCATTCCACATCTCGAGTGCTCACACCTTCTGAGCGTGGCATCCACTCTCCAGAATATCAGTATTTCTATCTCGAGGCTGTGCGTCAGGCTAACGCCGGAAATCATGATGCTGCCTTCGACCTCTACCGCCATTGTCTGTCCATCGACTCCATAGCACCTGAGGTGTATTATGAACTGGGGGCATATTATTCCGAGTTGGGGCGCGACTCCATTGCTCAGGAGTATCTCCATCGTGCTGTCAGTCTCAATCCTGATAACGCTCATTATCACGAGCGTCTGGCACAGTGGTATATCCAGAGTGGCAACTATGCCCAGGCTACCACCGCCTATGAGCATCTCTATTCCACCGACCACAGTCGCACTGATGTGCTCAGCATCCTTCTCCAACTCTATCAGCAGGCAAAGGACTACGACCAAATGCTCTACACCCTCGACCGTATAGAACAGGAGGACGGCAGCAACGAGCAGATTATCCTCTCGCGAATGCATATCTACTCACTCAAAGGTGATAAGCAGAGTGCCTATGCTGCACTGAAGGGCTTGGCTGATGAGCATCCTAATGATGTCAACTACAAACTGATGATGGGCAACTGGCTCTATCAGAACGAGCGTGCTGACGAGGCGCGAGCAATGTTCCTTGAGGCTGAGCAGAACGATCCAAACAATGAGTTCGTGGCTGCTTCGCTCTATGACTTCTACCGTCAGGAGGGTGAGGACTCGCTCTCGGTGCTCTATCGCGATAAGATTCTTCTGAATAAGTTCACTGCCTCGCGCACCAAGATGACAATGATGCAACAAGTGATTCGCGACAACGAACAGCATGGAGGTGACAGTACGGAAGTGCTTAGCGTCTTCCAGCGTGTGATGGATGCTGATCCAGAGAATGCCGATATCGCCCAACTCAATGCAGCGTATATGGCACTCAAGGGAATGCCTGAGGAGGAAGTGAACAAGGCTCTGTTACATGTTCTTGATGTCGCTCCCGACAATGCCACAGCCCGTCTGCAGATCCTTGGCAGTATGTGGAAGAAGCAGGACTGGGATTCCATCATCGAACTCTGCAAGCCGGCTCTGGAATACAATTCTGATGAGATGGCGTTCTGCTATTATCTTGGATTGGCGTACTATCAGAAGGACGACGACCGTGCCGCTCTCGATGCGTTCCGCCGTGGTGTTAGTCGCATCAACGACAAGAGCGACAAGGATATCGTCAGCGATTTCTATGCTCTCATGGGCGATATCCAGCATAAGCTTAATATGAGAGACGAGGCTTTTGCCGCCTACGACAGTTGTCTGCACTGGAAACCTGATAATATCTCGGCTCTCAACAACTATGCCTATTATATAAGCGTAGAGGAGGGAGGAGATCTGAGCAAGGCGGAGACGATGAGTCTCAAGACTATCGTTGCCGAACCAAACAATACCACTTATCTCGACACCTACGCATGGATTCTCTATAAGCAGGAGCGATATATGGAGGCAAAGCAGTTTATCGACCGTGCCATTGAGAATATGGATACCACCCAGAACAATGCCACTATCCTCGACCATGCCGGCGATATCTATCTTGCCTGCGATGAGCGTCAGGAGGCAGTGCGTTTCTGGCGCAGAGCGTTGGACGAGGGTTCAATGGATGCTGATGTTATAAGAAAGAAAATAAAGAAATATGAGAAATAAAGTTCTTAACATACTCTTTGCCGTCATGGCAATGCTATCGGTCATGTCGTGTGCCAGTCGCAAGGATAGTGCCGACATACTTAAAAAGAAGAATATCGCTGCGTCGGGCTCGTTGTCAGTGGTCACCGCCGACAAGGACCTCACTGCTCCAGCAAAACTCATGATGAGTCAGGGTAATATCATCCGCCTTCAGGTTATGATGCCACTCCTCGGTTCGGAACTGTTTCGTGTTGAGTTCACCCCCGAGTCGGTACTTGTGCTCGACCGTATGAACAAGCAGTATGCCCAGGAGTCGTATTCCTCAATCAATGCTATTGCAAAATCCAACCTCTCGTTCGATAAGGTTCAGGCGTTGGTACTCCAGTATCTCGCCGAACAGAAGGAACTGCCGTTAGCGTTGCCAACCGGAGGAAAGACATGTAATGTCACCCTCAAAGGCTCATTCCGCGATATAAAGGAGATTCAGGAAGCCGAACCGCCAACCGTCCTCTCCTCAAAATTCAAAAAGATGTCCATAAAAGACATCACCAAAATGTTGAAATAGCCATCGCTATCGCTATTGTCATCGTCATAGTTATTGTCATCGTAAATTTTTTGCCTTGAAAAAAATACTATCCATACTGATAGCCTTCCTTCTCCTCGCGCCAGTAGCCGAGGCTCAGACGAAGAAGGGCACCACCAAGAAGACGACTACTACCACCCAGAAGAAGTCGTCAAAGAAATCGTCGTCTAAATCCGGTTCGAAGAAAGGTTCCACCACTTCTATCGACGGATTGAAGAAAGAGCGCGACCAGATTCAGAAGAACATCAAGGAACAGCAGCGTAAGCTTGCTGCCAACAAGGAAGATGTGAAGAAGCGCCTCAAGGACCTCATGGTTATCAATACCAATATCAAGGACCGCCAGAAAGCCATCGAGGTTATGGAGGGCGATATCAACCATCTCAACGACAATATCGGTCTCCTCCAGTCGCAACTCGAGAGTCTTGAGACTCAACTTGAGGAGCGCAAGGAGAAATATGTGAAGTCGTTGCGCTATATGACTCGTCATCACACCTTCGAGGATAAACTGATGTTCATCTTCTCTGCCCACGACTTTGGACAGATGCATCGTCGTATGCGCTTCGTCAAGGAGTATGCCTCATTCCAGCGCGCCCAGGGTGAAATCCTCAAGGCAAAGCAGGCTCAGGTAGAGGAGAAGCGTAAGCAACTCGAAGAGACCAAAGCACAGAAGAACGCCCTCCTTGATAAAGGCAAGCGTGAACGCACCGAACTGGAGAATAAGCAGAACGAGCAGAAGAAGATTGTGGCAAGTCTTGAGAAGCAGCAAAAGACCATCCAGAGTGTCATCGACGACCAGAAGAAGAAGGATGCCGCCCTGAATGCCAAGATTGACAAACTTATCGCCGAGGAGGTGGCTCGTCAGCAGGCTGAAGCACGCAGAAAGGCTGAAGCAGAGGCTGCCGCAAAGCGTAGGGCTGAGGAACTGGCAAAGAAGAAGGCTGCCGCAGAGGCTGCGGCTCGTGAGAACCAGCGAAAGATTGATGCTGCCCGTGCTGAGGAGAAGCGTCTCAAGGAAGAGGCTGCCAAGGCGACTGCTGCAAATAAGGCAAGTGCTGAACAGCGTGCCAAGGAGGCGGAGGCTCGTCGTGTGGCTGCCGAGAGAAAGGCAGAGGCTGATCGCGAGCGTAGTGAGAAAGAGGTGGCAAAGGCTAAGGAAAGCAATTCTGTGGCTATGCTCAGCAGTGTCGATCAGAAACTGTCGAGCAACTTCGAGAGCAACAAGGGTCGTCTGCCTATTCCTGTCACCGGTCAGTATCGCATAGTATCGCATTTTGGACAGTATAATGTAGAGGGTTTGAAGAATGTGACGCTCGACAACAAGGGTATCAACATCCTTGGTACAGCGGGTTGTCAGGCACGAAGCATCTTCGATGGTGAGGTTACTGGAGTTGCCAATATCGCTGGTACATGGCTTGTCCTTGTGCGCCACGGACGATATATCTCTGTTTATTGTAATCTTCGAAGTGTCAGCGTGAGCAAAGGTCAGCGCGTCTCTGCCCGTCAGGCGCTCGGAACTGTAGGCACCGACAATATTCTTCAGTTCCAACTTCGCAAGGAAACCCAGAAACTCAATCCGGAAGCCTGGCTGGGAAGGTGAAGCCCCCAGCCCCCGAAGGGGGAGGAGGAAGTTAAAGGTTAAGAGTTCTTGACTGAGCCAAGCGGCAGAGCCGAGCGAAAGGTTAAAAGTTAGTCATCGTCATCGTTATCGTTGAAAGTTATTAAATAATTATGATCGACTGTGTACAGTATGCCAACGAGGCGGTGGAGTTGCTGAAACGATTGATAGCAACCCCATCGGTGAGCCGTGATGAAAAAGCCGTTGCTGACATCATGGAAGCCGAACTGTGCCGTTTGGGCTTCACCCCTCAACGTATCGAGAATAACATCTGGGTGCATACTCCTCTCGATCCTTCGAAGCCTACCGTCCTCCTCAATGCACATATCGACACCGTCAAACCTGTTGCTTCGTGGACTCGCGACCCGTTCTCGCCAACCCTCGAAGGCGACATCCTCTATGGTCTTGGTTCCAACGACTGTGGCGGTGGTCTCGTTTCTCTGTTGCAGGTGTTCCGTATCTTTGCCTCTGGTGGGGCTGTGTCGCCTTATAACCTCGTCTATCTGGCTTCAGCCGAGGAGGAGGTGTCCGGTAAGAACGGTATTGAGAAGGCTCTCCCGCTGTTGCCTCAAATCGATGTGGCCATCGTTGGTGAACCGACACACATGCAACCGGCTATTGCCGAGAAGGGACTGATGGTTCTCGATATCACTGCCCATGGTCGTAGCGGCCACGCCGCACGAGGCGAGGGGGTGAATGCCATCTATGAGGCACTGCATGACCTGAACTGGCTTCGCAACTATTCCTTCGAAAAGGTCAGTCCGCTGCTGGGCCCAACTCTTATGCAGGTTACTCAGATCAATGCCGGTACTCAGCATAATGTGGTGCCTGACGAATGTCGTATGGTTGTTGATGTCCGCACCAACGAGCATTACACCAACGAGGAGGTGTTCGAATATATAAGCAATCATCTCTGGTGTGATGTCAAGGCACGCTCGTTCCGTCTCCATTCATCGCATATCGATGCCGACCACCCACTCATCCAGCGTTGTGTGGCAATGGGCATGACACCGTTTGGCAGTCCTACTTTGAGCGACCAGGCTTTGATGTCCTTCCCTTCGTTCAAACTCGGTCCAGGCAAGTCGTCGCGTTCCCATTCCGCCGACGAGTACATCCGTGTCAGTGAGATAACCACTGCCATCGACCTCTACGTGAAACTCCTCTCGTAGCCCTCTCTTTTACTTCTATACCTTTTCACTTCTTTACCTTTTTTTACCTCGTTAGCAAAAAGTTAGCGAGATTTTTTGGTATTCTCCTCATTTTACATTAATTTTGTGAGAAATTATTTGTGCCGGAGGTTATGCAGACAAAATGTCATCTCTCTGTGTTGCTCAATGAGCAGGCGAAGATATACGGCGACCGCGAGGCTTTTATATATAAAGACTTCGGTGGGGAAGAGTGGAAGAGCGTCTCTTGGAACGAGGCTGCCCTGAAGGCTCAGCAAGTGTCTAACGCACTCCTCGAGATGGGGGTGAAACCGGGTGAGAACATCGCTATCTTCTCGCAGAACGCCATACAATATGTTTATACTGATTTTGGCGCTTGGGGCATTCGTGTTACTACAATACCATTCTATGCCACATCGAGCGAGGATCAGGTGGCGTTTATGGTGAACGATGCCCAAATACGTTTCATCTTCGTGGGCGATCAGGAGCAGTACAACAAGGCACGACATCTGTTCTTTATCTGTCCGGTACTGGAAAAGGTTGTGGTGTTCAACCCTAATGTGCGAATCTCTACCCACGACCCTGTATCGATTTATTTCGATGAATTCCTTAAGATGGGCGAAGGAATGCCTCGTCAGTCGGAGGTGGATGCTCTCTATAAAGAGGCTAACGACGATGATTTGATGAGTATCCTTTATACGAGTGGTACTACGGGCACATCCAAAGGCGTGATGCTCACCCACGGTCAGGCTCGTGCTGCCATCGATGCCAATGGCAAAGTACTGCCACTGACACCTGAGGACCGAATACTGAACTTCTTGCCTTATGCTCATATCTTTGAGAAAGGCTGGGGATTGCTCTGTGTGAGCGAAGGGTGCACGATGATTGTGCTCACCGATACGAAAGAGGTGCAGCAGGCTATCCGTGAGACTCATCCGACATGTATGTGTGCCGTGCCGCGTTTCTGGGAAAAGGTGTATGCGGCGGTGAACGCACAGATAGAGAATGCCAACCCTATAAAGAAGCGACTGTTCCAGCACGCCTTGGAGATTGGACACAAGCATAATGTGGAATATCTCTCGAAGGGCAAGCAACCACCAGTGGCTCTGGAACTGGAATACAAGGCGATAGATGCCACGATATTCGAACTTATCCGCCAGGAGATGGGACTGAAACATCCACATTTCTTCCCTACGGCAGGTGCGGCAGTATCGCCTGAGGTGGAGGATTTCATCCATTCCATCGGCATATATATGATGGTGGGCTACGGACTGACGGAGTCGTTTGCCACAGCCTCCAACGACCATACCGAGGGGCCATACACTATCGGTTCCATCGGACGCCCGTTGCCGGGACTGGACATAAAGATCAGCGACCAGGGCGAGATACTTCTCAAAGGTCCTACCATCACCAAGGGCTACTACAAGCGTCCCGACCTCAATGCTCAGGCATTTACCGAAGACGGGTACTTCCGCACTGGTGATGTGGGATATATCAAAGATGGTGAACTGTATATAACGGAGCGCCTAAAGGACTTGTTCAAGACTTCCAACGGTAAGTATATCGCTCCGCAGATGATTGAGGCGAAGATGCTCGTTGATAAATATGTGGAACAGATTGCAGTGATAGCCGATGAACGGAAGTTCGTGTCGGCACTGATTGTTCCTGCCTACGAACCATTGGAGCAGTGGGCTACCGACAATGGTATTGCCTTCCGTGACCGCGAGGAGCTATGTGCCAATGAGACCGTCCATGAGATGGTGGCCGACAGAATAGAAACCTTGCAGCAGGCATTGGCATCGTACGAGAAGATAAAACGCTTCACTCTGTTGCCACATCATTTTTCGATGGAACGTGGCGAACTAACCAATACGCTGAAGATAAAGCGCAATGTGGTGGTGAAGAACTACCATGCTGAAATTGAAAGAATGTATAAAGAATGATAACATTAGACCAGTTAAAAGATATACAAACCAGAACGGAGGCGTTGTACAGTTACCTCAACATCGACCAGAAACAGGTGGAGTTTGAGGAGGAACAACTCCGTACACAGGCCCCTGACTTCTGGGACGACCCTGAGCGTGCTCAGGAGCAGATGAAGAAGGTGAAGGACATCGAGAAATGGATTGTTGGTTTCAAGGAAGTGCGCCTTGCTGCCGACGAACTGCAGTTGGCTTTCGACTTCTACAAAGACGAGATGGTGACCGAGGAGGAGGTTGATGCCGACTATGCGAAGGCCCTCGAAGCAGTGGAGAAACTTGAACTGCGCAATATGCTCCGCCAGAAGGAAGATCCGATGGATTGTGTGCTGAAAATCAACTCCGGTGCTGGTGGTACTGAGGCTCAGGACTGGGCAGAGATGCTTATGCGAATGTATATGCGCTGGGCTGAGAAGGGTGGCTACAAGGTCACTGTGAGCGACTTGCAGGATGGTGATGAAGCGGGCATCAAGTCGGTGACGATGGAGATAGAGGGTGGCGAATACCCTTACGGCTTCTTGAAATCCGAGAGTGGTGTGCACCGATTGGTGCGTGTGTCGCCATATAACGCCCAGGGTAAGCGAATGACAAGTTTTGCGTCGGTATTCGTGTCACCACTCATCGATGACTCCATTGAGGTGTATATCGATCCAAGCAAGATTTCGTGGGATACATTCCGCAGTTCAGGTGCCGGTGGTCAGAATGTAAATAAGGTAGAAACGGGTGTGCGCGTGCGTTATATGTACACAGACCCTGATACTGGCGAGGAAGAGGAAATCCTCATTGCCAACACCGAGAGCCGCAAACAGCAGCAGAACCGTGAGAATGCCTTGCGACTGCTGAAATCGCAACTCTACGACCGTGCCATGAAGAAACGTCTCGAGGCGCAGGCAAAGATAGAGGCTGGCAAGAAGAAGATAGAGTGGGGCAGTCAGATCCGTTCGTATGTGTTCGACGACCGCCGCGTGAAGGACCATCGTACAAACTATCAGACAGGCGATGTCGATGGTGTTATGGACGGAAAACTCGACGGCTTCATAAAAGCATACCTGATGGAATTCCCGGTTATGGAGGAATAGCCCCCTTCGTTTTTGTTTCCATTAAATGGTAAATTGTCAAATTGTAAATTATCAAATTGTCAAATATAAAATTTATTACTATGTCACAGAAAAGAAAAAATCAGCGTGCTAATCACGACGCTCAGGAACAGAAGAAGGCAGAGAAGGTAATTATGTGGATCGGTGGCGGTTTGCTCGCACTCGCTGTTGCCTATGTTATCTATGTAATGACTCTTATGTAATCTCTAATCATTCCTGCGAATGAGTGGATTAGAAATTGAACGCAAGTTCTTGGTGAAGAAAGGCAGTGACTGGAAAAAGGCTGCCTCTTCTTCATCGCACATCCAGCAGGGGTATATCCCGGCTGAGGGTGCTACTGTGAGAGTGCGTACTCGCGATGACAAAGCCTATCTCACCATCAAGGGCAAAACCGATATCAGTGCTATTGCCCGTTATGAGTTTGAGAAGGAGATACTCCTTGAAGAAGCCGAACAACTGTTGAAACTCTGCAAGGGTGGTGTTGTTGACAAGACGCGCTATCTCATTCCCGTAGGCAACCATACATACGAGGTTGATGAGTTCCATGGTGCCAACGACGGATTGGTCATGGCGGAAGTGGAATTGAACTCTGTCGATGAGGAGTTTGCAAAACCAGACTTCCTTGGTCCGGAGGTGTCAACCGACAAGCATTTCCGCAATGCTTATATGATCAACAATCCTTATTGCGAGTGGAAAGCACTCGTGCCAGAGGAATACCGATAGCGGCTCCTAAACATGCTCCCGTGGTGTTGGCTACAAAGTCGAGCCAATCGCCCGAACGGACACCGTTGGTGAGATAGGCTTGTGCCAGTTCCACCAATCCTCCCATCACTATCGGCATCAACAGTCCCCCTATAAGAAAGCGTCGCCATTGAATGACGCTTTTTCTATGCCCGTATTCTGCCATTATAACAGCCACGAGGGTGCCGTACATCAGGAAATGAGTCCACTTGTCGATGAACGCCACATCGCTTAGAGGTGTCTCAGGCACGGGGATCATACACACCACCCAGATAGTTGCCACTTCAAGGCACGATAACGGCTGTTTCTTCAGATATTCCAGTATATTCATCGTTATTGTTTATTATTTTCTCGGTTTTTACCACTTTTCTTTGAAATTCTCTGCAAAAGTAGGATTTTTTTTATAATTTTGCATAACAAACGGCAATTTATTATCTGCCGGACAATGAATTTTTAGTTTATTGATGATAAACGTGGGATTTTATGACTGAATCAAAAACCAGTTTTGGAAGTAAGTTAGGAGCCATCCTTGCCGCTGCCGGTTCTGCCGTCGGCCTGGGCAATGTGTGGCGTTTCCCTACTGAGACAGGTGCCAATGGAGGTGCTGCTTTCATCCTCATATATGTATTCTTTATGATAGTGCTGGGTGTGCCGGTGATGATATCCGAACTCGCCATTGGTCGCTATGGTCAGAAGAATGTGTCTCATTCGTTCTATACGATGAGCAACAACAAACGCGGTTGGGCTTATATGGGATGGTTGCCGGTAGTAGCCGGAATCCTCGTGCTCAGTTACTATGCAGTAGTGGCTGGCTGGACATTGGAATATGCTTTCGCAGCATCAGTTAACGACTTCGCCGGAAAGACTCCGGAACAGTTTGCAGCCGACTTTGGAGCGTTCTCTTCTGATCCGCTGAAACCACTCCTGTGGCTGGGGCTTATCATTGCCATGACCACTGCTATCGTGGCGTGCGGAGTGCAGAAAGGTATCGAACGAGGTGCCAAAATCATGATGCCTATACTGTTCGTGTGCATTGCAATATTGGTGTGTTGCTCGTTCACCCTTCCGGGTGCTTCCGGTGGATTGGAGTTTCTCCTGAAGCCCGATTTCTCGAAGGTGACCAGTGCCACCGTCCTCTCAGCCATGGGACAGGCGTTCTTCACACTCTCCGTGGGAATATGCTGTCTGTGCACCTATGGATGTTATTTCCGTAAGGATGTCAACCTGATGAAGGATTCGCTTTCAGTTGCAGCCATTGATACAATGGTGGCGCTGATGTCGGGACTCATCATTTTCCCTGCTGTGTACAGTGTACCTGGACTTGCCCCTGATGCTGGTCCGTCACTGGTGTTCATCACTTTGCCAAATGTATTCCAACAGGTGTTTGCGGGCATTCCAGCCCTTGCCTATGGATTCTCGTTGCTGTTCTACACACTGCTTGTCATGGCAGCCCTCACATCATCGATATCTATGCTCGAGATGTCGGCAGCAATCTTTATCCGTAAGTATAAGATGGGGCGCCTGTGGGCATGCCTCATGGTGGGAGGCGTGTGTATGCTCTTCGGCACAGCCTGCTCACTGTCGTTCGGTATATGGAGCGACTATACTGTGGGAGGTCTGGGATTCTTCGACTTGTTCGACTTTGTCGTGGCAAAACTCTTCATGCCTATCGGGGCATTGGTAGTATGCCTGTTCCTGGGATATGTTGTCGATGAAAAGGTGCTCCGTAACGAACTCACCAATGGAGGAACCCTCCGTCAACCGATGTACCCGCTCTATCGTATGTGCATCCGTTACCTCGCACCAATTCTCATCACGCTCATCTTTATCAACGAATTGTAAAAGCCCCCCAGCCCCCAAAGGGGGAGGGAAGTGAAGAGTTAAGAGTGAAGAGTGAAAAATTATAATTACCAGTTTTCGTCCAATTGTAAATTGTAAATCGTCAAATTGTAAATATACAAAATGAGTTCTCGTGGAAATTTCGGTAGCCGTTTTGCCGGCATTCTTGTTGCCGCCGGCTCTGCGGTAGGTCTTGGAAATATATGGCGCTTCCCTTACGAACTTGGTCGTAATGGTGGTGCAGCCTTCCTTATCATCTATATTATTTGCATCCTTGCCTTCGGTCTGCCACTGATGATCAGTGAATTTGCCGTAGGTCGTCATGCACAGAGCAACTCTGCCCGTGCCTTCGGTCGTATGGGTGGTTCGAAGCACTGGAAATGGGTGGGATTCCTTGGAGTCCTCACCGGAACACTTATCCTCTGCTACTATGGAGTGGCTGCGGGATGGACAGTGGAGTATCTCTTCGAGGCTGGTGTCAACGGCTTTGCTGGCAAGACCTCGGAGCAGTTCACCACTGACTTCTCCACTTTCATCTCCGATCCGATGCGTCCTATCGCATGTATGATAGTGTTCATGCTTATCAACCTTGCAGTCATCCTTGCCGGAGTGAAAGGCGGTATCGAACGTGGTTCTAAACTCATGATGCCACTGCTGTTCATCTTCGTCCTTGTCCTCGCCTTTGGATCGGTATTCCTCATTGACTCCAAGGATGGTTTGTTGTTCCTCTTTAAACCAGACTTCTCGAAGGTCACCTCTGGCACACTTCTCGCTGCCATGGGACAGGCGTTCTACTCGCTGAGTCTCTCTATGGGATGTCTCTGCACCTATGCATCTTATTTCCGTAAGGAGGACAAACTCGTTGGTAATGCCATCAATGTGGCAACTATCGACACCTTCATTGCTATCCTCGCCGGACTGGTAATCTTCCCTGCCGCCTTCTCTGCTGGCATTGAACCAGGTGCTGGTCCGTCACTGGTGTTCATAACCTTGCCTTATGTATTCCAGCATGTATTCGCCGGACAGCCTGTACTTTGCTATATCTTCTCGCTGATGTTCTATCTCTTGCTTGTCCTTGCCACCCTGACTTCGGCTATGGGACTGCTCGAAGTACCGACAATCTATCTCAAGGAAGAGTTCCATATCCGTCGCCGCTGGTCGGCCATCGGTTGTACCCTCTTCTGCATCATCATCGGTGTTGGTTGTAGTCTCTCTATGGGTAAATGGAGTGGGTTCACCATCGGAGGACTGGGCTTGTTCGATCTCTTCGACTTCGTCACAGCCAAGATCATGCTCCCTGTTGGCGGTCTGCTCACAGCGTTGTATGTAGGCTATTTCTGCGACAATAGTCAGTTGCGTGACGAAATCACCAACCATGGCACCGTTGCCGTAGGTTTCTATAAGGTGTATATCTTCCTTGTGCGTTTTGTAGCCCCATTGGCTATCATCGCAATCTTCCTCAATCAGTTCGGTCTGCTTTAAATTATATTGGGCCAATCCTATTAATTACATACAATGAAACGGGGTGTTCGTACATCGAGCGCCTCGTTTGTCCGTTATATGCACGTTTTTTCCTATCTTTGCAATATCAAATTTATGAATATGAAAAAGATTATTGGATTTACCCTATTATTTACAGCCCTCCTTTGTGCCTGTGGCGGGAAGACTGAGCAGTCGAAAGACGACGCAAAGAGTGGTTGTGCAGATGATGAATGCTGTTGTCCACGCAAGATTGTGTACATCCAACCGTACGACAATGAGGCATATTTCGCGGGATTGGTAGATGAACTGCAGAAGGATATTGATGAACTGATGCCAAATGCTGGCTATGCCGTGGAGGCTCTTCCTGTGAAGCCGATACCTCAGTCGGCCTATTATGCTCCAAGAAATCGCTATCGTGCCGATAAGATAGTCGCTCTGCAGGCACACGAGTACTTGGGCAACCACGATATTGTTATAATAGGTGTGACAAAGAATGACATCTCAACCACGGTGCATGGGCATGAGGATTATGGCATAATGGGACTGAGTCGTAATCCAGGCAACTCCTGTGTGGTTTCCAGTTTCCGTGTTCATGGCAGGGAAAACCTCCACAAGGTTATTC
This sequence comes from Prevotella sp., assembly GCA_045627685.1. Lineage (GTDB taxonomy): Bacteria > Bacteroidota > Bacteroidia > Bacteroidales > Bacteroidaceae > Prevotella. Next base: position 23,914 of record JAZQOD010000240.1, read on the forward strand.
TGCATGAGTTCCTTCATTCTCGCGGCTTGCCTCATTGTAAGAAAGACGATCCGCATTGCTATATGAAGGATGCTAAGGGCAAAGGCAATGTAGCCATACAGACGTACCTGTGTGAATCGTGTAAAAACAGTTTGAAATGGTGGATCCTTAAAAGAGATGGTATTAATATAGAAGAATAAAATGATTATGTACTTGCATAAATTTTAGTTAGGCCTTAATAGGCGAACACAATTGTAATTTTTTCTAAATGAAATTATTCTGGTCCGACGGGTATATCCCTTTAGGACAGGGTGCATTGTGTTCTTTAACTTAATGTTTATGAAGTATTTAATTAAACTTGAAGACCGTTTTTCTGGTCGTGAGGCACTTATGGAGTGCCATGCAGGTATGCTCCTCGAGGAGCTGAGTATCAAAATCAAGGTAGAACTTCAACTGCCTTACAGCGACTTCGGAGTTCATTGTTTCCGAGGCAGAGGCTACTATTATGTCACGGATGACATAGACATCAGGTCTCTGGAAGGGCTCGTTGGAGACTGGGATGAATCGCACGAGAAAGTCCGTATGCCAAACCGAAGATTCCGCCGCAGTACAGAGCGAGTCCGTTTGAAGTACGCATTCACGGTGAAAGGTTCTGCCCTTAGCTACAGTCAGATTACCTCCAAGGGCTGTGACCGTGTTCGTTGCACCTTGATTGAACGATACTAACACACACAGGTTCAATTAGCACAGCAAAAGCGAGGGGGTCGTATATCGGGCCTCTCGTTTTTTTGTATGCAAGAATATCAACCATGCGAAAAATATTCATGCTGACTTTTGTCTTGTTATAGAGTTTTTTTCGTATATTTGTACAAACATTAATCCGTATCCCAAAACAATGATAACTAAAGACATTATTGAGCAGGTAAAAGACACTGCAAACATCGTGGAGGTTGTCTCCGAATATGTTTCCCTCAAGAAGCAGGGCGTATATTATGTCGGAGTATGTCCGTTCCATGACGACCATCATCCCTCTATGAAAGTGTCGCCAAACCGTGGCTCCTACCATTGCTATTCTTGCGATGCCAAGGGCGATGCAATAAAGTTTCTGCAGGAGATGGAGCATATCTCGTTTCCAGAGGCAGTAAGGCGGTTGGCAAACAAATACGGTATTGCTATTCCATCCGAAGAAAAGACCGAGGAAGAGCGGAAACACGACCGATTGATTGCCAATCTGTATAAGACCAACGCCTGGGTGGCACAGTTCTATACAGAAGCTTTGAAAAAGTCGGCAGAAGATTCAGCAGTGAAGCAGTACATCATGAAGCGTGGCATTTCCGACGAGGTTCTCGCCAAGTTCCATATCGGCTATTCTCCTGCCGACACATCCCTCTTTGCTCATGCCTATAAGGATGCAGGACTCTATTTCAACAATGCCAAGTTGCTCGGGTTGGGTTATGTGGCTCATGGGTTTGTCAACGATAGGTATGCCGGTCGCCTCATCTTCCCATGGC
>JAZQOD010000241.1:0-2903 GCA_045627685.1 Prevotella sp.
ACTGAGATGCTCGGCACTATCTACCACATGCTTTCGCTCACACTCGGCGAACCAGTGAAGGAGTTCAACTACGCATTCCGCAACAAGAGTGGCAAGGTGGTAATACCAGAGAAGACCTACACTCCACAGGAGTTCTATGAGTTTACCGTTGGCAAAGATCTCAATGGTACATTCATCATGGTAATGAACGACCCTCGCCGTCCTTTCCACAAGACATACGAGGTGGAGTACGACCGCCACACTTACGACGGTCATAACTGGAAATACCTGAACCTCCCTGCCGAGGAGATTGCAGAATTGGCTATCGCACAGTTGAAGGATGGTCGCAAGATGTATTCAAGTTATGATGTAGGCAAGCAGTCTGACCGCAAGACTGGCATCGCTGATGTGAACACCTTCGACTATGGTTCATTGTTCTCTACCGAGTTCCCTATGAACAAGGCCGATCGTATCGCAACCTTCGATTCTGGATCTACACATGCTATGACTCTCACTGCTGTTGACCTTGATGCCAACGGCAAACCTATCAAATGGAAGGTGGAGAACTCATGGGGTGCTGCCAGTGGTGCTGATGGTTGTATGATAATGACAAACCAGTGGTGGGAGGAGTATATGTTCCGCCTCGTTGTCGATAAGAAATATGCTTCGGAAACTCTCCTCAAGGAGTTCGACCAGAAGCCTACAATGCTCACCTACGACGATCCTCTCTTCGGCGAGGATGATTAAACATAGTGCCCAGAGGTTCTCCTCTGGGTTCAACAATCAATGGATATGAAAAAATATGCTATATTATTGTTGACAGCACTCAGCATTGGCCAGATGCATGCTGCCGACACACTGAGAGTGGAGCGTGCACGCTTCGCTGGTCCTTTTGTCGTGCACAAACCTATTGTCCTCGACTCGATGACGCTTGATAAGAAGAAGTACAGTCCTGACAACATCCTCGACACACAGATGTCGTTCGAAGGGGTGAAAAAAGCCACAGAGACTACCCTCGCCGATCAGAGCGTGGAGAAGGGTTCTCTTCATCTTGCCGCTTTCCAGTTTGTCACTTCTGCCTACGGCAAGGTCGATGTAATGATCGAGGGTGCCGACAAGAACAAGGTATATATCGGAGGCAATGAGGGTGGCTCGGCTACTCTCACTCCTGGACAATATGATGTCGTTGTGAAATTCGTGGGCGACAGCATCGCTCCGAAGATTTCCATCATCAGCGACAAGAGTGGTATGCTCTCTCACAACACACTTGGCGTGAAGCGTGCCTTCAACCTCGATGACAATATGGAGATGAAATACTATCGCAGCATCTCGCTCTCGCCTTCGGGTAAGTATCTTGTCTCGCAGGATTCTTATCTCAACAACCAGGGACAGTCGGTATGGGAGTCAAAGATTACAGAGATGGCTACCGGTCGTGTGATGGCAAAAAACCAGCATGGCTTCTCTTGGGTACCTAACGAGGATAAATACTATAATGTGGTTGATCAGAACGGTCATAAGAACCTCATCGTTACTGATGTAGTTACCGGCAAGCAGGAGACCGTGGCTCGCGACCTGCCTACCGACGGTGTCACTTTCGCTCCTAACGGTGAATACCTTATATATTATATTCCTAACGAGGGTCCGAAGAAGCAGGATGGTGTGTTCGAGGTTTACACTCCCGACGACCGCCAGCCGGGCTACCGTTCACGCTACTCTCTTGGCAAGTACGATATGAAGAGTGGCATCTCAGAACAGATCACTTACGGCAGCAAGAGTACCTATCTGATGGATATCTCCGACGATAGCAAGTATATCCTGTTCTCTGTAAGCAGCGACTCCATCACATCACGTCCTTCGGAACTGACAAGTGTCTATCGCCTCAACATCGAGACAATGGTGGCTGAACAACTCATCAGCAAAGAGGGATTCATGGCAGAAGCGAAATTCTTCCCTGGCTCGTCAGAGCGAATACTCATAAAGGGCACACCGGAGGCATTCGGTGGTATTGGTCGCAACCTGCCTGCTGATATGACTCCATCAATGTACGACTATCAGTTGTTCGAGATGAACGCAGTGAGCAAGAAGGTCACACCACTAACAAAGGATTTCGACCCAAGTATCGAAAATATCTATGTTTCGAAGGTTGACGGGATGGTGTACTTCACCGCCGAGAACAAAGACTGTGTCACCCTCCATCGTCTTGACCCAAAGACTTTGGCAATAACACTGATTGATGCTCCTGTCGATCTTGTGAACAATGTCACCATTGCCGACAATGCTCCTCTGATGGTGTTCTACGGCAATAGTGCATGCACACCTGACCGTATGTATCGTATGCCAATCACCGGCAAGAAGCAGACGGCTACTCTCATCGAAGACCTCAACGCTGAGCGTATGGCTGAAATCCAGTTGGGCACTTGCGAGGGCTACTCTTTCAAGAGTTCACGCGGTTATGACATCACTGGTTTCTACTATCTGCCTGCCAATATGGACAAGTCGAAGAAATATCCAGTCATCGTCGATTACTATGGTGGTTGCTCTCCTACCTCACGCCGCTTCGGTGGTGGCTCGCACTACCCTGCTCATTACTGGAATGCACTGGGCTATGTGGTGCTCATCGTCAATCCGAGTGGTGCTGCCGGCTTCGGTCAGGAGTGGGCTGCTCGCCATGTGAATACTGCCGGCGAGGGTGTGGCAGAGGATATCATCGAGGCAACAGAGTGGTTTGCCGACAACAATGCCTTCATCAACAAGGAGAAGATCGGCTGTGTGAGTGCTTCCTACGGTGGTTTCATGACACAGACACTGCTCTCCAAGACCGACCTCTATGCATGCGGTATCTCTCATGCCGGAATATCAAGCCACACCTCATACTGGGGCGAGGGCTACTGGGGACATTCATATTCAGAGGTGTCGATGGCTAA
>JAZQOD010000242.1:0-21713 GCA_045627685.1 Prevotella sp.
CGGCTTTGCCGCTTCGCTCGTCAGGGCAGAAGAAGGGGTAAGGGGGAAGGTCTTCAGGGGGGCTGTGAGGCGTTGTATATCGGTCTTCCTCTCTTTGCCGCAGGCGTGATAGAGATGCACGACAACAAGCGTTTCCGGTCACTGCGCAACGACTTCGTTGACAGCGACTACAAGCACGAATGGGAGAACTACGCCCAGTATTCGCCGGCAGTGGTGATGCTCGCCATGAAGGCACTGGGGGTTGAGAGCAAGAGTTCATGGGGCAAGTTGGTCACTGCTGGTGCCGGAGCCTCCGCCATACAGTTCTGCACCACCCATGCCATCAAGCGACTGGCAAAAGAGGAGCGCCCTGACGGTTCACGGAACAACAGTTTTCCGTCGGGTCACACCGCAACAGCCTTCATGGCTGCCACCATGCTCCATCATGAGTATGGCGACCTCAGTCCATGGATATCCATCGGAGGATACACCGTTGCCACCACCACTGGTGTGATGCGAATGGTAAACAACCGTCACTGGATGAGCGATGTATTAGCCGGAGCCGGTATTGGTATCGTCAGTGCAGAACTCGGCTATTGGCTTGCCGACATCTGTTTTCCAAAGAGCAACAAGAGTTTCAGTCTTTCTGTGCCAAGTCTCTCCGACCCTGAACGCAAACCATCGTTCATCGCCCTCAACACAGGTATCGTCGTTCCATTGAAGAAATATCCAATCAACAGTCCATACGCTACTACAGCCACCGGAGCAACAGCCGGCATCGAGGGAGCATATTTCTTCGATAACCACTGGGGCGTTGGAGCACAAGCGAGTGTAAGCAATATGGATATTTCGCCTGATATCTACAAGCAATTTTGCATCGATTATCTTTCAGAAGATGTAATTGTCATAGATTCGTGGTCGTTCGCCACAACTCAGGCTGGAGGGTATTTCTCACAGAAGTTCTGCGACCGATTGTTTCTCAGGGCAAAGATATTAGGTGGCGCGGTGTTTTATCAGGGTTGGAAAGATATACAAGACCCACGCAAGACAGGGTTCTGCGGCACTGCCGGCATCTCGTTTGGTGTCCGTGCCAAGGATCATTTCGATGTGACAGTAGGCATCGACTACACCGCCCTCTCGCCATGGAGCAAAGAAAGCAACGCCCCACGCAGTGCACTTATGATAGGAGGTACCGCGGCAGTGAGGTTGTAGACCCCTCCCCATCCCTCCCCATAATGGGAGGGAGTTATGAGGTTACTCTTTCTGACAGTGCGGGCCCCGATAGAAAAAACTAACTTGCCAAACACTCCCCCATTAAGGGGGGGAGCTGGAGGGGGGCTCATAGTTGCGCCTTATACCTCCAATGCGCGGCGGAGCCGTATTCTGCCTCGTTGTTCATTCGTTCAGAGCGAATCTGCACCTCCACCCATGTACCGTCAGGACCCATACATGTCATCTGCAGTGCCTGGTAACCCGAAGGTTTCGGGTGGTTTATCCAGTCTTTGATACGGCTTGGCTGCACATGATATATCGATGTTATGGCTGTGTAGATACGCCAGCATTCCAGAATCTCTGGGTCGAAGATGTCAAGCGGCAACGGCTTTGGGTCGAGACTGTAGTTAGTGTAACCGATTCTCTCCAAAGGCTCCACCGTCTCGTGAGGACGATAGATGATACGCGTAGCGAACAGGTCGTAAATCTCATCGAACGCCTTACCGTCGATGCGCATCTTTCGCCAGATGCTATACACCGATTTCATACGGTATATGAAGTCATAATCGATGCCAAGACCATCGAGGAGCGCACATATCGGGAATTTGAAAGTTTGGAACACCGCCTCACACTTATCTTCTGCCTCCATCAGTTTCTGTTTCAGCACCTTATAGTCCTCCGGGAAACCATATTTGATGGTCAGTTCCTGCAGTTCATTCTGCACACGGCTCAATCCCAGTTCTTCAGCAAGTGGGATGTACACCTTCATATTCTCGCGTGCGATGCTCAATCGTTCCTCGTTCGATCGTTCCTCAATCGTACGCATCAGTTCCAGTCGATCCTGCAGTTCTTCCACCTGCAGTTCTCTGTCAAGACTCAAATATAGGTTTTCCATATTACCGCGGATTGTTTTTTAGACGATAATGACATAATGACATGTTTTTATGACGATAGCGAGGCTATTTGTTTGGAACAAGGCTATATAAGTTCCTCCCCATCATGGGGGAGGTGCCCCTTTATGGGGCGGAGAGGGTCTTCTTTAACACCTATACATCTTCCTCAGCACCCACAATGCCACTCTGTGCGGTGCTATTTTCTGGAGGACATATTCAGCAAGCGAGAGCCAGTCGAGGGTGTAGTACATCCCCACACTCTTCTTGTTCACGATCTTCACAATCCTCTTTGCTATCACATCCGGCATACTACCGTTTATCTCATCGCTCGCCATTGCCTCGAAAGCACCATCCATGTGGGTGTAAATCTCCTTGCCGGTGAAGTTCTTCCTGCGGGCAGCAGTGAAGCCCGTTTTCACATCACCCGGGAGGATGCTCGTCACACTGATATCAAACGGATGAACCTCGTTGCGCAGAGCATACGCCATACCGTTCACCGCCATCTTCGTGGCAGAATACAGTCCCTGGTAAGGCAGCGAGAACACTGCACCCATGGAACTGATGAAGATAATCCTACCTCGTTCCTTGCCAGAGAGAGGCTGCTGTTCGCGCATTATCGGCAGTGCCGCCTGAGCCACACGCAACGGACCGAAGGCGTTCACATCAAACTGGAACTGCAGTTCCTCCTCAGTCATAAACTCCAGAGCCCCCGCAACGCCCGATCCAGCACAGAGCAAGAGGGTGTCAATACGTCCAGCCTCCTGCTTCACGGTATCTATCGCCTGTTGGATAGCCTCGCGGTCGGTCACATCACATCTGATATGACGCACACCCTCCTGCGGCTTATCGCTACGCGACAGGTCATAGACACGATGTCCCTGGTCGGCCAACTGCCGAGCCACCTCACGTCCAATTCCCGACGACGCCCCAGTTATTACAACTACCTTATTCTTCACCATTGTATTTACAAATTTACTAATTTACGGATTTACAGATTTAAGTCATCGTCTTTATTCCCTTTACTCCCCCTTGGGGGGGTGGGGGGCTTCATCGTAACGAAGTTCTTCGCTACAAAGATAACAAAAAATTGCGACCGATGCAATAATTTGGAAAAATGTATTGTAATTTTCGTTTTTTTTACTACCTTTGCCATATAAAAATCGAAAATACCGAATAAATATGTCAAATATTGAAATCCGCAAGGTAGAAACAAAGAAAGAACTTACAAGATTCATCGATGTTCACTACGACCTCTATGAAGGCAACGAGTACGATGCTCCAAACCTCTTCATGGACGATATGAACACGCTCCGCAAGGACAAGAACGCAGCGTTCGAGTTCTGCGAGGCAGAGTATTTCATTGCTTATAAAGACGGCAAGGCAGTAGGCCGCGTAGCAGCCATCATCAACCACAAAGCCAACGAGAAGTGGGACCGTCAGGATGTACGCTTCGGATGGATTGACTTCATCGACGACATCGAGGTGTCAGGCGCACTCCTCAAGGCAGTCGAGGACTGGGGCCGTTCAAAAGGCATGAAGCAGTGCGTTGGTCCACTCGGCTTCACCGATATGGACCCAGAGGGAATGCTCACCGACGGTTTCGACCAACTCGGTACCATGACAACCCCTTACAACTACGACTATTATCCAAAGCACATGGAACAACTCGGCGGTTGGGAGAAGGACAACGACTATATCGAGTGCAAGTTGCCAGTGCCAAAGGAAGTGCCAGCGAAGTACGCCAAGATTGCAAAGATGATTCAGGATCGCTACGGTCTCCGTGTGAAGAAACTCAAGAACCGCAAGGAAGTGTTCGAGGGCGGCTATGGTCAGAAGATTTTCGATGTCATCAATGTATGCTATAAAGACCTCTATGGTTTCAGCGAACTCACCCAGAAGCAGATCGACCAGTATGTAGATATGTACCTCTCGTTCGTTGACTATAATATCATCACCCTCATCGAGGATTCCACCTGCGACAACAAACTCGTTGGTATCGGTATCACCATTCCATCGCTCACCAAGGCATTGCAGAAGTGCCGTCGTGGCCGTCTGTTCCCATTCGGCTGGTGGCATATCCTCCGTGCGTTGAAGTTCCACAAGACCAAGGTTGTTGACTGTCTCCTTGTCGGTGTACTCCCAGAGTACCGCAAGAAGGGCGCCAATGCCCTCCTCTTCTCCGACCTTATCCCACGTTTCGTAGAATACGGCTGGGAGTGGGGTGAGACACAGGTAGAGATGGAAACCAACCATGCCGTTCAGAGTCAGTGGAGCGAGTTGGACGTTAGCGTCCACAAGCGCCGCCGTGTCTATAAGAAGGCGTTGTAGGACCCTCTCCGCCCGTTGGGCACCTCCCCCATCGCTCGGCTTTGCCGCTTCGCTCGTTAGGGCAGAAGAATGGGGAGGCTCTTAAAATGCTTAGTATATAACAAAAGAAACAGCCCGAGAGTGTAAAAACTCCCGGGCTGTTGTCTTTTGAGGGATATCGGGAAGCTTCTATTCTCCGGACATAAGGAGGGTGAAGACGTTCTCGGTGGTTTTCTGCTTGAAGCGGGAACGGCGCTTGCGGAGGGTCGCCTCGGTGGTCTTGGTGAGCATCGAGATGGTGGCGTTGTTACAGCCTACAAACGACAGGAGGGCATAGACGCACTCGTCCTCGGTGAGTTCTGGGAAATGACTGCGGAGTTTCGGCAACTGGTCGATGAACGCCTCGATGACACTGTCGATGAGTGGCAAGCGCTCTTCATCAGAGAGATAGCTCTTGTCAGTGCGATACTTCAACTGGCGGAGTTTGTTGCTCGCAGCATTGGTGCGGAACATGTCGCGGGCGAGTTTTAACTGCTCGATATACAACTGCGAGAGGTTATTCTCCTTCTCTTCGGTCCATTCGTTGGTAGGGATACCCTCTCTGCCTTCGGCATCTCCCCCCTTAGGGGGAGTGTTTGGCGATGACTGAGAAAGGGCTATCTCGCGTGCTCGTTCGGCGCGGTCGGTCTGGATCTTCAGATTGCTCATTCGTTCCTGCATCTGGCGCATGCGTTTCCTGTTGCGGTGCATGATGAACACAACCACGAAGACGCAGACGAGGATGACATCGGCTACGATGAGTACCCAGTGGGTGCGCTGCAGTTCGAGTTCGGTCTCGTATTTCTCACGCTGGTATTTCTCGGTGATGTCGCGCAGTTCCTCGCGTTGCCTTACACGGAACAGAGAGTCGGTGAGTTGGAAGACAGAATCGACATCGATGATGGCACTTGACAGATTGCCTGTGTTCTTATTTGCTTGGTAGAGTCGGCGATAGAGTTTCTGCTTGCCTTCAAGGTCGTTGGCTGCTATATAGTCGAGGGCACGGCTGATGTTGACTGAACAGGAGTCCCACTGTGCCTTATTCTGGAAACAACGTGAGCGGTTATAATAATAGGTGAAGAGATCGCCTCGTTTAGAATTGGCGTATTCTATACCCTTCTCGAAGAGTGCCAGGGCGTCATCAGGCTTCGCCTCGGAGATTTTCACTGCTCCGATATTGTTGTATGCTTTTACTATTGCCGAGGAGTCAGACATGGCGAGGGCGTGCTCTAGGGAGCGCTCGTAGTACATTATGGCAGAGTCGTTCTTTTCGGCGAGGTAGTAGGAGGCAGCGAGTCGGTTGAGGGCACGGGTGCGAAGGGTGTCGTTATTGAGTTTTGTAGCACAGTCGTTGGATTGTGCGGCATGGTCGATGGCTTTTTGTAGGAAATCCTGATTCCAATATACCACCGAGAGATAATAGTAGGTCATAGCCAACAGTGGTGTTGGCTGTGTCTCATCTTGTAACGAGAGTGAATGGAGGAGTGCCTCACCGCCCTCGGTAAATTTCATTTCTTTGACTACGAGTTGTTCTCCCTCTTTATAATATTCCTTGGCTTGGTCGGATTTATTACCACAAGCGGTGATGATTGTGGCAACAAAGACAAGCGTTGCAATAAGATAGTTCTTTTTCATACAACTGCAAAGTTATAACGAAATTGTGAGAAAAAACACTTAAATTCGTAGTTTTTTCATTAAAATCGGCTTAAAAACGTGACAAATGCGTGACCGGGAGGGGCGTCACACCTCGGTCCTGCTGAAAATTTGCACATTTTTAGTGTATGGAGTAACTTTGCACCGTCAAAACAAAACAACGGGAAAAGTATGATTGCAACAATTTCACAAATAGTACTCATCGTAATAATAATAGGATTCGTGGTGATGATGAGGGATAAATGACACCCCTTTCCCCGGGACCCTCTCCGTCGCTTCGCGACACCTCCCCCATGATGGGGAGGATTTCAAAATGCCTCGATGTACAACAAGAAAAAGAATAAATAAACATACAACTAACAAATACAGTATTAATAAAATGAAAAGAATATTTCCGATAATGCTCTTGGGAGCGATGGTGCTCTCGGGTAATGCTAAGAATAGCAAAGAGACTAAAAACGTTGCACCGGATGTGGTGGGACAGGTGTATGACGAGAACGGCGAACCAATGGCGTTCACTAATGTGGTGCTGCTGGACAACGACTCGACATTCATCGGTGGTGCTGTGACCGACGAAAACGGTGGCTTCAACATCGTCACTCCCGCTACGGGCGGTATAATAAAGGTGTCGAGCGTGGGCTACGACACTCAGTATTTCAATGTGCATGGCGAAGAGTCTTCAAACTGCGTGATCAACATGACAACTTCTACTCAGACTCTCGACGAGGTGACAGTGAAAGGTACTCTCCCAACAACACGTGTCAAGGGTGATGCCATGCGTACCCTCGTGAGCGGTTCGATACTGGAAAAGGCTGGTTCGGCTACCGACGCCCTGTTGAAGATTCCAATGCTTAACGCCGAGAAGGGCGAGGGTGTGCAGGTGTTCGGTCGTGGTGCTGCCGAGGTGTATATCAATGGTCGTAAGGTGCAGGACCAGAATGAACTCGACCGTCTGCGTTCTGAGGACATCCTCCATGTGGATGTGGTGCAGAATCCTGGTGCTCGCTACGCTGCAACGACAAAGGCGGTGGTGAGAATCACTACGAAGAAACATCAGGGTGAGGGTTTCTCGTTCGTTGACAATGCCGGCGGTATATACAGATACGGACTGTCGGGCACTAACAACCTCGATGTGAACTACCGTACCGGTGGATTGGATGTGACTGGTTCGCTGTGGGCTGGTCAGTATGGTCACAACCGTGGCAATCAGCGAAACGACATCAGTTATCTCGTTGGCGACGACTACTATGTAGGTCGCAGCAGCCAGGACCAGAAGATGAAATGGCAAGGACTGTCGCCACAGTTGCTCATGAACTATGTGGTGAATGAGAACCATTCTTTCGGTGCGTTCTATAAGTTCGACAACAATGTAAAGAACCATCATTACGGTTGGTTCCTCATGGAGAACGAGAAGAACGGCGAGATGACAGAGAGCATGCTGAGCGATATGGACGGCGACGGCAACAACCGCAAGCATATCTTCAACACATATTATAATGGTAAGGTAGGCGAGCTGACCATCGACTGGAACCTCGACGGACTGTTCATCAAACAGAACGACTGGCAGACAACAACAGAGACAACGACATACTTCGACGGCAGACCAAAGAGTGTGAACACCGTGTCGTACGACACTCCAAGCAAGAACGACTTCGTGGCTACAAAACTCATCCTCGCCTATCCAGTATGGAAGGGCAACCTCTCTGCCGGAACAGAATATTCCCACAACGATCGCAACAGCATCTACACCGTCGAGAGCCAGAGTCAGTTGCCAGTGACTGGCAGCGATACCGACATCAAAGAGTCATCGATGAGCGGATTTGTGGAGTACGGACGCTCGTTTGGAAGACTGTTCGCTCAGGCCGGTCTCCGCTATGAGTATCTGAAGAACGACTACTACAACTTCGACAAGCATGACGATGAGGTATCACGTTCATACGGCGACTGGTTCCCTACCCTCACCCTGGCTTATAACACCAACAGCAATGTGCAGTTGTCACTGTCATACCGCAAGGATATCCAGCGCCCTAACTACGACAACCTGTCGAGTTCGGTTATCTACATCAACAAATACAGCTATCAAGGAGGCAATCCTTATCTCTCGCCAATCTACACCCACAGCCTCGTGGCTAACGTAGCCTATAAGTGGTTCTCAGGATCGGCTCAATATCAGCGTGTGGAGAATGATATCGTGCTTCAGACAATGCCTTACCCTGGCAGCGAGGATCCGATGGTGAGCCTTATCCTGCCTGAGAACAGCAAGGATGCCTACAACCGACTGGTGCTTAGCGTCACCGCCCGTCCTACCATCGGGTTCTGGCATCCAATGTGGATGGCATCGTTCGTGGCACAGGACTACAAGTCGGTGACTCTCGACGGAACAATGAAAACCCTCAACCGTCCTTATGTATGGTTGGGATGGAACAATGACTTCGTGCTGCCTCACGACTGGAGAATCAATGCCGTTGTCAACCTGACCGGCAAGGGCGACTATATGACCTACCGAATGATTGAGAACAACTGGTACACATCACTCGGCATTCAGAAGGACATCAACACCCGCCATATCGGTAAGTTCACCATCGATGTTCGTTGCCACGACCCATTCAACATCCAGAAGACAGCCAGCATCGTCTACGGTCTTCGCCAGATAGAAGGTCACAACCCAGCAAAGCGTACATTCTCGCTCGATGTGACATGGCGCTTCAACGAGGCTCAGAAGAAATACAAGGGTTCCGGCGCTGGTGATAGTCAGAAGAATAGAATGTAAAAAAAGCCTCACCCCCTACCCCCTCTCCCACAAGGAGAGGGGAGTGAAATGAATTGAGAGCGAATAGGGGCAGAGGAGGGGATTCTATGCGCGGTACAAATAATTATGTTTCATAAAATTTTCCAATAGAGGGGTTTCCGTCTGAGAAGATAGAAGCCCCTACCCGACTTTCCCCCTCTCGGCCTCACCGAGGGGAGGGTTTGTGGGGGTATTACTACCCTCTCCTCGTGGGAGAGGGGCTGGGGGTGAGGCCGAAGAAGGACTTCCTCCAGTCGCCGAGTTTCTGATCACCGCCATCGTTGATGTCAACGCCAGCGAGGGCTTTCGCATCGCGCACCAACAGGACGAGGTAGTCAACAACATCCTCAGCCCCCCAGTCCCCGATGGTGGAGGAATCGCTTGCAGACGAGGCAAGCGATGGCGACAGCGATGGGGCTTTCTCCACAAAACTGTTCTCAAAGGCTATCTGGTCGAACTCCTTTCCATTGATCTTACGTTCCCAGGTGCCCACAAGGCGTGGCAGATAATAATCACGAATCAAACCAGCCCAGAGGCGACAGGCATAATCGTTGACAGGCTCATCCTGACGGTGATTACCATACCACACACTGACAATACGACGGGCATTAACGGCATTACGTTTCTTGTCGGCTTCATTGCCGGCAACCTTCATTGCCTGATTCTCCCACAGTTCGAGGTTATACAAAGGATGTGCCGTGAGACTCCTGTCCAGACGAAGCATCAACGTCTGCAACTCAGCAAGTATCTCATTGGCGAGAGACTTGTTGTCGGCTTCGACAGCACGACGGATTCCGGAGTTCACCACCTCGATCTTTCCTCCTACATACATCGCCGCAGCCTCAATCAGGTCGGCACGCAACAGTCGCTGCGAGTCATCATCCATAGCCAGCAGACGTTTCTTCAAAGCATCGCCATCGGCAAAGAGGCTTTCCACAGCCTGATAGAATTCATCGTTGAGTTGCACACTACCACGACCTATTATATTATTACGTACCTGCCATGCAAACTGCGGATGATCGCAGAATCCCTGATAAACCGACTTACACAGAGCGTCATGCCATTCCTTGTCCTGCGCAGTGTTCTCGCCGTAACGGCATGCGGCATAATTATCAAGCCATTTCTCCACATCAATGCTATCCGTAGCACCGACCCATCCGCCATCGGCAATGAGTTCGTAGATAATCTCATTGTTCTCCACTCCCTCTGCTGCTATGCCATAGCCGGTGAGGTTACCGCGATTGGCGGAATGCTGTGCATCAAGACGACCGTTGGCATAGTAATCGATGACTCCTGTGAAGGCGGTCTTACCACCCATATTCGGTATGACACTCCACACCCATGGTTTTCCGTAGAAGGCATCGTAATAGTCCCAGTTGTATGACGACTTCCACCATGTGCGGTTATAGTCGGTTGCCATGTCGAGCAACAGGAACTTATCGTCGGGCACATTCTTCACCAGTGCCTCGAAGATTCCATTGCCCCACGAGCCACGCTGAAACCCGACGGTCCATCCCTGCATTGTCCATACAGCATCAGGATTGGCATCGCTGATACTCTTGTAGATAGCATCGCCATAGGAAGTCATGAGGGCTTTGTCCTGCGGTATCTCCATCTCGTTGAAAGAGTCAGAGAGATAGTATTCGCACTTGCCGAACTTCTCTTCCCATTTGCGTATGAAGCGTGTACCCACCTCAGCAAAAGCCTTCGAACCGGGATTGAGTCGGTAGTTGCGGGTGTCCTGTGGCACCCAGTCCCATCCGGTATAGTCGATGGTTCCGTCATAGTGTCTCACGAAATCCTTCGGCACAAAACCACCAAAGGCAGGACATATCGGTTTCATGCCCAACCGGCGCATTCTGTCGATGACATGTTTGCAGAGAGCCACCTGTCGCTGGTTCCAGTCTTGCCCAAGAGGACCATCGAAACTGTTTCCGGAGAGATTGCCCATACGCATCCACGGCAGATGTGCCGGTCCCACCTCCCATGCATCGATTTCCTCATTGGTGAGACCCATATCGAGAAACACCTCGCGATAGACCTGTTCCTGTGCCAACAGCAGAAGAGGCATATCTATTCCGTGCAGTGCCATCCAGTCGAGTTCCCTATCCCATCGTGCTTCATCCCAGAAAGGGGCTGTATATCCATAGGTCACCACATTGAAATACTGATGATCGCGATAAGGCGACACCACGGTCTTTGGTGCCACGCTCATATCCTCGGGCATGGCAAAGCGGTTGCCACTCCACGAGGCGATACCGGCACCTTTCGTTTTCACATAGTCATAGAAACCACGGCAGGCAGCGACAGCACTCGACGCCTTGACGGTGAGCGTTGTTCCTTTCACCGCATACTGGTAACTGTCGTGTCCGTCGGCATCCTTGGCGAGTGACAGTTCCACCTTCACCTTCATCTGTCCATCAGTGAAGTGGTTGATAACCTCGAGAGCTTCTCTCTCACCAGTACGGCGCTCGGCCTTGCTGAGCATATTTTGGGCATTAGCGAACACCGGCATTGCCACGAGCATTAATAATATAATAATGTGGGAATGTTTGATTGTAGCCATAGATGTTAGTAGATGGGGTTAATAAATTATTTCTATGGCAAAGATACAAAAACATTATAAAAAACAGGAACAATTATCGGAAAAAGATTGTAAAGTAATGAAATATGTCAGTCATGAACCTATCCGTCACCATCCATCGCCAGTAAAAACCAATAACATCAAAAACCTAAATACCAAACTACAAAAAAACAGCCAATTTAATAAATGCGTCAAGAACAAGTTCGGCAATGGATAGTGACGGCATTCTGGTTCAAAGTGTACTATGGCACATCAACACGCCAAAGACCATGAATGTTGCAATAGGCATAGATGGCAATTGGTCGTCCGGTGAAGCAGATGTGCACTTCAGGGAGATCATCCTCGTCCAAATAACGGATAGCAAAACCATTATTTGTTTCAAGGCATACAAAACGGATGTTGTGATTTGGTGTCATCGGATGGGGCTCCGAACCGATGTTCACCTTCATGCAATGTTTTGAGACATAAGAAAACACAGGGAGGTGCTTCTCCTTACTGCCATCAGTGGTGTTGGCTTTTATTTGCGTCATCTCGTCACCACAGCAATAAGGCACCACCCCACTGGCAATAGCAGCAATCATCAAGTTGCCGCAGGTCTCACACAAAAAGAATTTCTCTTCCATACTGACAATCGTTAAAAGTTAGACAATAACACTTTTATCGATTGCAAAGGTACGCAGTTATGCAATATGGAAAGTGAAAATGCTATTAAATATTCTAATAGTTCAGTTCTTGGGCGAACATTGCGTCGAGGTCGGCCTGCGCAAACGGGCATGGCTCCTGACGGATCTTCGCCAACTGAAACTGCCTACAGGCATTGACGACAGATGACTCTTCAAAGGTCATGAAGAGCATATCCTTCAACTCGTCGAGGCGCTCTGCGTCCTCGTCGCTGAACTTGCCACAAGACTTATAACTGACAGTCTTCTCGGGCAACACATTATGATAATAGTATGACCACACGAGAAATCGCATGCACACATCGGGAGTCATAAGAAGGCCCCCTACGTCCCCAAAAGGGACACCTCCACCATGGTGGGGAGGAGTTGTAGAATGATTCATAGAGTATAAACAACCCAGGCAAGCCCATCAGTGGACTTGCCTGGGTGGGTTTCTTATACGTAAGTCTCAAGGAACTTCACTGTACCTTCAACCTTGACGGTCTTCTCAGTTGCTGGGAGGAGGAGAGTCTCACCTGCCTTGAGGGTTGTGGTGTTGCCTTCTGAATCGGTCACAGTACCCTCGCCCTTCAAACCGATGAGGATTACGAAACTGTCGAGGTCTTCGTAGTCGATGGTCATTGGTTCGTCGAGGTCATAGACAGCAGTGTTGAAGTAAGGACAAGAAACGAGGTTCACGCCCTGGTTCTTCTTAGAGGTGTAGTTGGTGCGATAGTCGCTCTCAACGGTGTAGTCGATAGCCTCAGAAGCCTGCTTGGTATGGAGCTCACGGTAGTTGCCGTTCTTATCCTTACGCTTGAAGTCGTAGATACGCCATGTGACATCGCTGGTCTGCTGGATCTCAGCGAGGAAACAACCTGTTCCGATAGCATGGATACGACCTGCCGGGAGGAAGAACACATCGTCTTCCTTTACCTCGTACTGAGCAAGGGCGTCACAGATAGTGTCGTTCTCAACCATGGCAGTGTACTCCTCAGGAGTGATCTGCTTCTTAAGACCAGAGTAGAGCTTTGCATCCTTGTCGCTGTCCATGAGGTACCACATCTCAGTCTTACCACGCTGACGGCCCTGACGAACTGCAATCTCGTCGGTTGGGTGAACCTGAATAGAGAGGTCCTGACGAGCGTCGATGAACTTGATGAGGAGTGGGAACTCATTGCCGAAACGCTTGTAGTTGTCAACACCAACAAGTTTTGCGCCGAGTTTCTCAACGAGGGCGTTGAGAGCCATTCCTTCGTACTCACCGTCAGCAACAACGGTCTCATTGTTCTTTACACCAGAGATTTCCCAACTCTCACCAACATTTGTGAGATCAGAATCTAACTGCTTGAAAGGGATGATCTTCTCGCCACCCCAGAGAGTCTGCACGAGCAGAGGTTTGAATTTGAGTAACATAGATTTTAGTATTATTGATTTTATGATTTATGATTTTTAATCTTCCTTCCAGAACGATGGCACCATTATCACGAGCACTGTGAAGATCTCGAGACGACCGAGGAGCATATAGAACGCGCATACCCACTTCACGAAGTCAGGCAACTGGTCCCACGACATTGTTGGTCCGATCTCGATGCCGAGGGTCGGTCCGACATTACTCAGGCAACTCACCGTGATGGTGATGGCATTAGTAGCATCGACTCCCACTGCAGCCAAGACGAACGAGGCTATGAAGAACAGGAACAGATATATGGAGAGCAACGCCATGAGCGTGTTACGCTTCTGCTGCGACACATTATTACCATCGACATGCAGTGGTAGCACGGCATTCGGATGGAGCAGCTGGCGGAACTCGTTCTTTACCATTCGCCAGGTCATAATACCACGAATGCATTTCATACCACCACTCGTACTGCCCGACATACCTCCAACGAACATACATATCGTAAGAACAATCCATGTGACATGCGGCCATTTTCCTGCATCATCATTGTAAAGGCCCGTTGTGGTGAGGAACGATACTACCGAGAACAGAGCCGAACGGAATGCTGGTTCCAACTTATAACCGTTATGCCACAACAACTGGAGCATTACGAATGCGGTGAAAAACACGATGAGGGTGACATAAACTCTGAATTCGGTGCTACGGAACAATCGGTCGGGACGCAGTTTCGCAACACTGTTCCACAACAGGATGAAGTTGATACCCGAAAGGAAACAGAACACCACCGTGATGTATTCCAATGCAGGGGAGTTGAAGAACTCCGTTGACATATTGTGGGTTCCGAAACCTCCTGTGGCGGTTGTCGTCATACCGTAGTTCACAGCATCGAACGGTGTCATGCCAAACAGATAGTAACACCCCATGCAAGCCACAGTAAGAACAAGGTATATCATCCATATCCACTTAGCACTGGTGGAAAGTCGTGGATGGAGTTTCGTCTTTATCGGTCCTGTAGCCTCGGCTGCGAACACTCGTACCGAACCGCCGGTCATGGACGGCAGGAGGGCAATGGTGAAGAACACAATTCCCAAACCTCCAATCCACTGCATCAGTGATCGCCAGAAGAGCAATCCGTGAGGCAATGCTTCTACATCGTTGATGATGGATGCGCCTGTGGTGGTGAATCCCGACATCGACTCGAAGAAAGCATTGGTGAAGTCGGTGATATAGCCACTGACGAGGAACGGCAGTGTACCGAAGAGCGAGAACACCGTCCACGCCAGTGTCACCACGAGGAACGCCTCACGACGGGTAAGGGTGTTGGTATCCTCTCGTCCAAGGAATCGCAGTGTTGTGGCTGCCATCGTGGTGATGAGCAGCGACACGGCGAAAGAGAGACCGTCGTCCTCAGTATATAAGAATGAGACAATGAGACAAAGGAGCATCATCGCTGCCTCAATGAAAAGCAGCGCACCGATGACCTTGTATATCATCTTCAGGTTTATCATTTGAAGAGATCCTCCACGCGTTTAATGTTTGTACCATGCATGAACACCACCACAGCATCGCCCGGCTGTATCTGTGTCATACCCGACACGAGCATTCCCTCGTTGCCACGCACAAGACCACCGATGGTCATACCACGAGGCAGACTGAGATCCTTGACGAGTTTTCGTGTCACCTTTGAGTTTTCCTCGGCAATGAACTCCGCCACATCGGCATTGGCTGTAGTGAGGAAGCGCACATTACGCACATTGGCATCGAGCATCATCTGGTAGATATGACTCGCAGCAATGGCTTTCTTGTTGATGATGGTTCCGATATCAAGACTCTCAGCCATGTTTATATAGTCGATATTCTCGATCATTGCGACGGTCTTGCGCACTCCAAGACGCTTTGCCATGAGGCAGGCAAGGATATTTGCTTCAGCATTGCCGGTGAGTGCCACGAACGCCTGACAGTTGCGGATACCCTCCTCGGTGAGTTGTCCGAGGTCTCGTCCGTCGCCATTGATGACAAGACAGCGGTTACCGACAAGGTCGTTGAGTCGCTCACAGCGCTGCTCATCGATTTCGAAGACTTTGGCATGCATATATTCCGGCATCATCATGATGGAGCGCACAGCAGTCTTGCCACCACCCATAATCATGACATTCTTCACATCAGCATAGGTTTCCTTACCCACAATCTTACGGATATAAGGGATATACTGGCGTGTGGTCATGAAATATGCGAGGTCGTTCAGATGGAGCATATCGTTACCACCCGGGATGATGGTGTCGATTCCTCGTTTGATTGCCACAACATGATACGGATCGTTTGGTCCACAGAGGTTGCGCAACGGCTGTTCGAGAATCTCGCAACCTGCTCGCAGTTTGATGCCGAGCATGACGAGTGCTCCTCCGTGAACATCCCAACGCTGACGAACCCACGACATCTTCAATCCGTTGATGATATCGTTGCCGGCGAGCAACTCTGGATAGATAATGCTGTCGAGACCAAGACGCTGGTAGAACTCTGCCGCGTCCTTCTCTGTATATTCCGGATTATCGACCTTTGCCACTACCTTCTTTGCTCCAAGCAGTTTCGCCATGAGACATGCCTGGACATTCTGGTTTTCATCGGAGGTAACAGCAATGAAAAGGTCTGCCTTGCCTGTTCCCACATCTTTCATCGTGGAAAGCGAGCATGGCGGTGCCTGAAGTGTAAGGATATCGAGGTCGGCAGCCAACTGCGAGAGGCGCTCACCGTCTTCATCGATAAGCGTTACATCCTCGTTGTTACGAGAAAGCAGTTTTGCCAGATGTGAACCGATAGCCTTGGCTCCTGTGATGATGATTTTCATCTATTTAACTCTTAACTTTTAACTTTTCTGCGATGGTGTCATTGTCGAGGCCGACAATCTTGCGGAGTTGGGCTACTGTGCCGTGCTCCACAAAGGCGTCAGGCAATCCCATACGCACCACCTGTTTCTGATAGCCGTTGTCGGACAGCCATTCAAGAACTGCCGATCCCATACCACCATTACGCACTCCATCTTCAATGGTGACGATACGGTCGTAGTGTTCTGCCACATCGCGAAGCATAGCCTCATCCAGCGGCTTCACAAAACGGACATCGTAATGGCCCACATTGAGGTTGTTGTCGCTGATAACCTTCGCTACATCATTGCCGATAGGACCTAACGACAACACAACGGTATTCTCTCCGTCGCGCAACTTGCGAGCAGTGCCCACCTCTACTGTTTCCAACGGGCAGCGCCAGTCAACGAGAACGCCCTTGCCTCGTGGGTAACGAATCACAAACGGTCCGTTGCCTTCCTGCTGGGCAGTGTACATGAGGCGACGGAGTTCGTGTTCGTCCATAGGCGAACAGATGGTGAGGTTTGGCACCGCACGGAGCGATGCTATGTCGAGGGCACCATGATGGGTTGCACCATCCTCGCCCACTAGTCCTGCACGGTCGAGACAAAGCACAACCGGAAGGTTGAGCAGTGCCACATCATGAACGATATTGTCGTAGGCACGCTGTGCAAACGAACTGTATATATTGCAGAATGGTATGAGCCCGTCCTTTGCCATTCCACCTGAGAATGTCACTGCATGACCTTCGGCAATGCCCACATCGAAACAGCGGTCGTGCATTTCCTCCATCATGATGCTCAGCGAACAACCGCTCGGCATGGCTGGTGTGATGCCCACAATCTTTGGGTTCTGCTTTGCCATCTCAAGGATTGTCTCACCAAAGACATCCTGAAAGCGTGGTGGCTGGTTTTCGCTATTGGAGCATATTCGCTCGCCGGTCTCTGGATCGAACTTTCCCGGAGCATGCCATACTGTGGCATTGTTCTCGGCAGGTTCGTAGCCCTTTCCCTTGGTAGTATGCAGATGAAGCAGTTTCGGACCTGTCATGGTCTTCAACTGTTGCAGAATCCTCACCACTTCCTTGACATCATGTCCGTCATAAGGACCGAAATAGCGGATGTTCATTCCCTCAAAGATGTTCTGCTGATGGCTCAAAGCCGATTTCAATGCATTGTTGAGTCGGAGGATGCTCTTCTTACGGTGGTCGGAGAGCATGCCTTTGCGATGAAACCAACCTGCTGCTTTGTAACGGAGCGAGTTGTATGTAGGATTGGTGGACAGTTGAAGCAGGTATTTCTCCATGCCACCCACGGCACGGTCGATACTCATATCATTGTCGTTGAGGATTATAATCATGTCGTTGTCGCTGCCCGATACATTGTTCAAGCCTTCAAAGGCAAGACCGCCACTCATGGCTCCGTCACCGATGACTGCTACAACCTGACGCGCTGCCCCACCGTTCAGTTCCGCCTCTTTCTTCGCTGCTACTGCCATTCCCAGAGCCGCCGAGATGCTGTTGGAGGCGTGTCCACAGGCAAAAGTGTCATATTCGCTCTCCAATGGCGATGGGAACGGACGGATGCCTCCGAACTTTCTGTTGGTGCAGAATTGATCGCGACGACCAGTAAGAATCTTATGGCCGTAAGCCTGATGGCCCACATCCCATACGATACGGTCGTAAGGAGTGTTGAAGACATAGTGCAGGGCTACGGTTATCTCCGTGACGCCCAACGATGAAGCGAAGTGACCAGGATTCTGGGCCACCTCCTCCACTATGTCGTCGCGGAGTTCCTTGCACACCTGAGGCAACTGTTCAACCGACAGCCGACGCAGGTCTTCAGGCGAGTCAATTTGGCTTAACAATTCATATTTTGTCTTATCTGTCATAGATAGTGTCTTCATTTGAGAGGGCAAAGATATAAATATTTTCGCAAATAGCCGAATATACGCACGCATTTTTGCACGCATACATATAAATAATGGAGTTTTTTTGGTAATTACGATTCTTATTTGTAATTTTGTGCCGTATTGTACCATTTTGTGTGGTGCTGACAACCATATCATAAGAAAAAGAACCAAAAACAATACAACAACAGATGAGAAGAATCATTTCGACAGCAGTATTTCTGCTTACTGCAATCATCATGGCAGCAGGTCCGGTGGACCGCAATGATGCCAGAGCCAAGGCTACTGCATTTCTCGCTTCAAAGGGCAAAGCCATCAGCAACAGTGAGAGTATGCCGCGCTTGAATCTACAGAGTAATGGAAATAACAGCCAGAAGGAGTATTTCCATATCTTCAATGCCGAGAACAATGGCGGTTATGTCATCGTATCGGCTGACGACCGTACTGCTCCTATCCTCGGTTACACCGATCAGGGCGAGTTCTGCGAGGCTCAGATGCCAGAGAACATGCGTTCATGGTTGCAGCATTATGTCGACGAAATGGAGTGGCTCAACGAGCATCCACAGTATGCAGCATTGAACAGCAGCACCGAGGCTGAACTGCAGGGCGGACCGGTCCATGCACAGAAGCCTCATCACGCCATTGCTCCTATCCTCACATGCCTTTGGAATCAGGGTGATCCTTACAACCAGATGTGTCCTATCTATTATAACGCTGACGGTTCTGAGGGTGATCGCTCGGCAACGGGTTGCGTAGCAACAGCCATCGCACAGGTATTGTATCATCATAAGTTTCCAGCAAAGACCAAGTCGCGCATTCCAGCAATGGCGAGCAACGGTCAGACACTGAAAGCCATCACCGCTGGAACCTCTATCGATTGGGAACACATGGTTGATGCATATAACGGCAGTGAGACTCAGGAGGAGAAGGATGCTGTGGCTTTCCTCATGCTCCTCGTCGGTCAGTCACTGAAGATGGGCTATGGCGCTTCATCGGGTTCAAGTTATGCTGAATCGCGAAAACTGTTTGTGGATCATCTTGGCTATGATGACGGTGTGCAGATTCTTCGTAGCGACAACTTCGGCATCACCGAGTGGTTTGAAATGATTTACGAAGAGATCGACAAGGGCTATCCTGTTGGCTACGGTGGTAGTTCCACTGGTGGCGGCCATGCCTTTGTACTCGATGGTTTCGATGGTGGCGACCTGTTCCATGTGAACTGGGGCTGGGGCGGTGGTAGCAACGGATATTTCCGTATGACAGTGCTCAACCCTGGTGACAACTCGGGCATCGGTGCCTCTTCATCTGCCGATGGATATTCCATGGGACAGGATGCTATCATGTATCTCCGTGCCGAGGATGATGGAATAGAATACAACGAGGAGAAGAACCCTCATCTGTCAATCAACGATACCCGTATCGATGGTCGTACAAAGATTTTCTCTAACTATGTGAACTGGAGTGGTAACAGTGGCACCTTCAACTATGCTATCATGGAGAAGGATGCTGACGGCAACCTCGTGACAGTATCGGATGTGAGAACGGTAAGCCTCAATGTCAACACTTATATAGGTGCTACATTCGATATGCAGGGGCT
Organism: Prevotella sp.; assembly: GCA_045627685.1. GTDB lineage: Bacteria > Bacteroidota > Bacteroidia > Bacteroidales > Bacteroidaceae > Prevotella. The sequence goes on from JAZQOD010000242.1 coordinate 19,883, forward strand.
GCTCACTCCTGGTGTGCACAAACTGACTCCAGCAAGCAAACTCACAACAAAAGACAAGTGGATTCCACTCTACGATTTCAGATACGAATGTATCCTTGCGAATGTTGACGACAATGGCAATGTGGCTCTCGAGAAATATATAGAGCCTATCGGCCTTGAGGCTACACACTGGGCATTCCCTGGTTCATTGAAGTCGGGCGACCAGCAGAATGTGAACATCACACTCAAGAACAATGGTGCTGAGTTCAAGCGCGAGGTGGCTCTCTATGCTTCGAAGACCAACGACAAGGGCAACTCGGTTTGCCGCGCCCTTATCGGAGTCCTTGCCGGCGACACTGACGAATTTACATTCTATTTCAGACCACAGGAAACTGGCACATACAACCTCTGGCTCACTCTCAATTCCGACAAGAACCAGGTTATCGGTCAAACAACCGTTGATATTGGCAATGTGGCAAAGAACAAGGCATCGCTCGCTGTTAGTGGTGTGAGCATGCAGGCTGGCGGCTATGGTAATTTCCTCAAGGGAACGATGACCGTCAAGAATAATGGTTCACAGGACTTCGCCGGAATGGTTGATGTGCAGTGGTGGAGAGACGGAAAAAACGGCTACTGGTATGGTGGTAGTTCGCAGAAACTCTACTACGAGATTCCTGCCGGCAGTACTGCTACAGCCGACTTCTTCTTCGACAATCTCCAAATTGGCGACACCTATCGTCTGCGTCAGGGGTACACCACACAGGATGGAGAACTCAGCAATGGTGGTATATGGGACGGCGACCAGTGGAATCTCAAAGCCGGTGCTCTCTCGTGGTCGAAGAACGGCACTGTTTCGGGTGCTAATGTGACCTCTACCTATAAGGCTGTGGCAAGCGCTGCCGGTATTTGGTTCTGCCAGGCTACTCCAAGCACAGTCACTGCTTCTTCCAATGCGAATGTCATCTACTGCTTCGACAACGGTGCAACCATCCCTACCGGTCTTGAAGGCAAGAATGTTGTTGTTGGCAACGAGGCTGAGCAGATAAACATCACCGATGGTTCGGCTGCTTATTTCCCTCGTTCGTTCACAGCCAAGAATGCTACCTTCACCTACACCGTCGAGAAGGCTTGCGACGGTCAGAAGGGTTGGGTGGCACTCACTCTCCCATTCGCTCCTGAGTCGATAACAGTCGATGGCGAGGAGGCTACATGGAAGCACGCTGGCAATGACGGCAAGTTCTGGATAAAGAGATTCTACGAGGTGAACGATGCTGGCGAGGTGGAGTTCTGCGATGCAGAGTCACTTCGTGACGGTACTCCTTATCTGGTTGGTTTCCCAGCAGAGATGGTCGGCAAAAATATCGTCATGACTGCTCGCGATGTGAAGTTCACAGACACATCGAACGGCAAGATGGTGGAGAGCACTCATGACTTCCAACTCTACGGCACAACCTACATGCCACGCATAAATAATGTATATGTGATGAACGAGGAAGGAACAGCATTCGTATTCAGCGAGTCGAACCGCTCGGGATTGGATGCTTTCCGCGATTATTTCACAACAGCACTCGACCCTGCTCCTTCGGAGATTCCACTGAAGTTTGCTGACGACACCAATGGCATCGAAAATGTGTCATCATCATCGTCATCGTCTATCTATGACCTCCAGGGACGCAAAGTTTCCGGAACACAGGCAAAGGGCATTTACATCATCAACGGCAAGAAGGTGGTGTTTTGAGTTAATTGATAATTGACAATTGATAATTGATAAACATAAATATGAAAAATTTCAAGAAAACCCTAGCAGTGTCTCTGCTTATTGCGGCATCGGGACTCAACTGCTCAGCACAGG
>JAZQOD010000243.1:0-9792 GCA_045627685.1 Prevotella sp.
TTGTTGAGCGACAGCAAATTCTCTAAGGAGAAACTTTAGCAACACGTTCAATTAGGCCAGTCGTGCGACCTGTCCCCGTGGCCCATAATATAACATAATATAATAAGAATTTAAAAGATGATTTGGAACAATCTATTAATAAAAAACAATAAAATGCTATTGGGAATACTTCTTGCCTTTTGTTGCTGTATTTCTCATGCAGAAGAATGTCAATACTGGGATGACCTTGATGAAAACTCGAAGTCTGAAATTCTCAAGTCTGTTGATGTTGACAACAATATTTTGAAGTTGTATTTGCATGAGATTAAATTATCTGACAACGATATGTCTGCAACTATAATGGATACATTATGCTCTTCAGCAGATGGCAACAAAAGAATGCTCCACTTCTACGTCTTAAATGAAAATGTAAAGACAGCAGATGGAGCTGTTGCAGAAATGCTAGGTGGATATTGTGTCAAATACGTTAATGAGAATACCGATTATGCATTGGAATACTTTAGCAAACATCAGGATGTTGCCCATAATTATGCGGATATGATTGCTAATGAATTATATCAAAGCGATACCAGTTTTACTCAATATGAGCAGCTTCTATTCCATTCTGCAAAAAGCAAATGTGCAACGAATTATTTACCTATATTTCTCAAAGAAATTGAGCATATATTAGCAAAAACGGGTCATGGGACTGAAGTCCCCGTGGCCCTGCAGAAAATATGGAGCATGCCTTAAATGGACTATTTGGAATATCTAATCAGTTTAATATTGAAAATGGAAATGTCATTAAGAAACAAAATCTCCCTGTTGCTGACTATTCTATTTTGTCTCAGCACCCCAATTATGTCAAGCAACAGTGACATAAGAGCAATAATAATCACATATGAGGATTATTCAACATCAAGCTATGCTCCTTCTGTATTAACAATAAAATATAATATCGAAGGTTCTGCTTTTTTGTTAGAAAATCAAGAAGGAATTTGTGGCGAGAATAAAGTAACATCAACAATACCAAAACCTATTGTCACAAAATTTATTGAATCATTAGACATGCTTAGCAAGCATAATAACGATATTGTTTTTACTCCTCAGGATATAAAAGACTGTATATCATTTCTCAACGACACTTGCTATGCAGATATGGAATTAAGTTTGATAACGAATGATTTGGATAAAGATGATGTTTTGGAAATGCTTCCTTCATTAAGAACACTGAATAAGGAAACTTTGCAAATCGCACGAGACAGATTAAACTCATTAAACCACAAACAAGTTTTCTCCATTACACTTGAATTATCAGATAAAACAACAAAAAAAATAATTCCTTCCAGTATATACCAAGGCGATAATTGGATTATGAATAACAATACATACATAAATGACAGTGTGGTTTATTCGTTCCTACAAGAGGCACAACTCAACAACCTGTTTTTTCAGCAAGAGCGTCCGTATTTCTTAGTGTCGATTTTGGGTATCTTGAAACAAATAGGAGAATTCTCTAAATAAACGGAAAACTATTTACTCTGAAAAGAAATTAGTAAATGAAACCATACATTATTCGAAAAAAGGAAATATTGTTGAAACAAAAACATGGATTTTTTTATGGTATCTGTAAACAATAAATTGAAATACCTGGCGGGCGTCCCTAATATTACTGAAATGTGCGCTGAGACCACTTGTGGGTAATGCGAAATACGCGGAAATTCCATTTATTTGCATATAAAAATATGCGGAAACGGAATTTTTGTCACAAGTATCCCATGGTAATCAAAATAAAATCAGTAATTTTGCAGATAGAAAGAAACTTTGGCAACAGGTTCAATTAGGCGGGCCATGGGACTGTCCCCTGGCCTTTTTTATGTAGTTTCTATTAATACAGAAGGAAAATGGATAATCTGCACAACGAAAAATAAACCTCAAAACAAAAAAAGTTGCTATCCCGATGCAGTATTTTGAATGTTTTTGGATTTATATATATAGAAAGTGCATAGATTATAAATATAATAAAACAATTAAGATTATGAAAAGAACAGGCATTTCATCTTGGGGGATTTTGTTACTTACTTCTTCTGCATTGATGTTGACATCGTGTGCTACAATCATCAATGATGATCGTCCGAAGGTTGTCATTGAGGGTGATATCGATGAACCAGTTACTATCATCACCAAGGCTGAGGTATATAAGGATGTGACACTGCCTATCGAGGTGAATGTGAAACGCCATGGTATCGAGGGACAGCACATACAGATTCAGTCGGACAATCATGAGTTCGAGGATATCGTGCTGCATAAGAAACAGTCGTGGTGGACGCTGGGAAACATCTTGTCGTGGGATATACTACCAGGCATGGTTGTGGATTGGGCGACCAACAGCAATAAGAATCCTCGCCACAAGTATTTTCTCATCTCTCCAAAGGGCGAGGGTGAGACTCTGTGCAGCAGTGAACCATTCCGTATGGACGTTCCTGTGAACCGTCCTCATGCCAACGATATCTACCGTCATGAACTGAGCGTCAGCGTTGGTTCCGGCGACGCCGAGCAAAAAGTGTTCGATAATGATCTCGATAACCATGTGCGCAGTTATGGTTTCGAGGATGACTTTGGAGGAATTAGGGATTGGTATTATGATATATGTATGTCGGCGTCTGTTGATTATATGTACAACATAAACCGTCGTCTTGCTGTAGGACTTGCCTTAGGTGGAGCGAATACATCGGAGTATAAGTACAACACACAGTCTGTTGAACTTACTACTGATGATGGGCAACCTGTGGTTGTTATTGCGTCTTACGAGGCTTATGCGAAGAGTGCCGGTTTCTATGTGCTGCCATCGGTGAGATACAAATGGTGGATTGCCTCAAAGAGTCCTCTCGCACTCTATTCGCAGTTGGCTCTCGGTTATGCCCAGACAAAGTTCGAGGTTGATGGTGTGAACGATGTAGCAGGTACGACTATCCTGCCTGCCTTCTCCACCACCCACAAGCGTCTTGGATACCAGGCCACTTTCGTAGGTTTGGAAGTAGGTCGTGGGCATCTGCGTGGTTTCGTTGAAGCCGGCATGGGATATAAAGGTTACCTGAACATCGGCGCGAAGTATTGCTTTTAAATACGTGAACAGATTTTTCACCTTTATAAAAACAGCCCGGGAGTTTTTAGGCTCTCGGGCTGATTTATGTATTTATAAAGCTAACTTTATTTCTCCCTCCCATCACGGGGAGGGCTGGGGAGGGGTCTTATTCCCTACTTCCGAAGATTCTCAGCATGTGGATGAACATGTTGATGAAGTCGAGATAGAGTGTGAGCGAACCGATAAGGGCGAGCTTCTGTGCACCTTCATCAGCAAATTCCACTGAGTTGAGCATCATCTTGATCTTCTGTGTGTCCCATGCTGTGAGACCAACGAAGATAAGCACACCAAGGTAACTCAGGATGAGACCAAAACCACTGCTCTTCACGAAGATATTCACCACAGTAGCGATGATAAGACCGATGAGTGCCATGAAAGCGATTCTGCCCATAGTGCTCAAGTCACGCTTTGTGGTATAGCCAAAGAATGCCATTGCTGCGAATGTGCCTGAGCAGATGAAGAATGTGGTGGCTATCGATGACATGGTATAGAGCAGGAAGATGCTCGCCATTGTCACTCCGTTGAGGACTGAATAGAGCACAAACATCAGTGTTGCTGTGGTCAGCGACATCTTATGCAGACGGGCTGAGAGCATTATCACCATCACTACTTCGGCAATGCAGAGTCCGAAGAACACCAACTGGTTGCCGAAAATCAGCTGCAGGATGTTTGGACTTGTTGCCACACCAAAGGAGGTGATGCCGGTGATAGCGAGCGCGAGTGCCATCCATGTGTACACCTTACGCATGAGTGCAGGGAATGCCAGTGACGAGCGGCGTCCTTCTGCCTCGTCAATCATTCTGTAAAATTCGTCTTGATTCATAGTCTTCTATTTTTTGAGGTTTATTACTCTGGAATATTGTTCTATCAATTAATAAGCAAACAGCGTGCCAATTATTTCTGACCGCCATGAAAATCCCACGTTTTTATTTATGATGAAAAATGGATTAACATTATGATGAAAGCCTTCAGCCTTTACTGCCTTGTCGCATATTCATTGCCTAAGAATAAACTCTTTGCCAATGAATCTGTCTCCAATGCCACTCTTGACCATAGGTCTTCGAGTGCATCATAATATTAATCTAAAATCGCTGTCGCAGCAAAATATTTAAAAATCTGTTCACACGCCGAAGTTCCTGCACTGGCATAAGTCATCCGACATACAAGGCTAACTTCAATAGCCCTCCCCCTCGGGGGGGGCGGTGCTATTTTCCAATATTTTGCTGCGACAGCCATTTTAATTTACTGATAATCTTGGCTGACTCATCAGAGGCAGCGTATTGGCAGATGGGAGGGATTGGCAAACTTGTTTGCAAGAGCACTCACATTGACAATACAGCCACGAAGTGGAGATTATCAAGAAATCATTTTTCATCTTTATATAATTAACATGAAGTTTTACGGGCTCCCTTATTTTTATATTGCAAAGATACGAAAAAAACGAAGTTAATCACGAAAAGACACTAAAAATATAAATATCTTTAATAAAGTTTTGCTATGTCACGGTTTTTTCCTAACTTTGCACTCGCAATAAGGAGGTATAGGAAATGTGTCCACATCAAAGGCGGGTTCTGGCGTAATGTCAGGATTCATTTTTTTTGTGTCACTTTTTCTTTCTTATCTGCACACGAGGGCGTGAAAATGCCAGAGATAACGAAAAAGAATATAAACTAAAAACAAATTTCATAGATATGGGATACATGTCAAAAGAAGGTTACGACAAGCTCGTGGCTGAGCTCCATCGTTTGGAGGCTATTGAGCGTCCTAAGGCTTCGGCTGCTATTGCCGAGGCTCGTGAAAAGGGCGATTTGAGTGAGAACAGTGAGTATGATGCAGCAAAGGAGGCTCAGGCTCATCTTGAGGATAAGATTCGCAGAATGCAGGAGGAGATTGCAACAGCAAAGATCATCGACACATCGCGTCTTTCTGCTGACTGTGTACAGATTCTCTCTACTGTTGAACTGACCAACCTTGGCACTAACGCCAAGATGAAGTACACTATTGTGAGCGACAGCGAGGCTAATCTGCGTGAGGCAAAGATTTCTATCAACACTCCTATTGCACAGGGCCTTCTCAACAAGAAGGTGGGCGATGAGGTTGAAATCAAACTTCCTAACGGTACTACCATCCGCCTGAGAGTGGATTCGATTAGTCTTTAAAGACCCACCCCGACCCTCCCTAAGGGAGGGAGAAGAGGAAGGGACGTGAAAAGTAAAAAACAAATATTTGCTATGGATATTTTTTCAATGATTGCAGCTGGTGAGATTCCAAGCTATAAGTGTGCCGAGAATGAGCAGTTCTATGCTTTCCTCGATATCAACCCTGTAGTGAAGGGCCACACTCTTGTCATTCCTCGCCGTGAGGTTGATTACATCTTCGACATGGAGGACGACGAGATTGCTGAGTTCCAGAAGTTTGCCAAGAAGGTTGCCATTGCCATCAAGTCGGCATTCCCATGTGTCAAGGTGGCAGAGGTGGTGCTCGGTCTTGAGGTGCCACATGCTCATATCCATCTCATCCCAATGCAGAGCGAGGCTGATGTGGATTTCCGCAAGCCAAAACTCCAACTCGAGGCTGACGAGATGAAGGCTATCGCCGACAAGATCTACGCTGAGTTCTCAAAGTAAAACACCCCCTATATAATATAATAAGGTGAAGCCCCAACGCTTCACCTTATTTATTCCTCATACTCGCACTGTGAGTCAAGGGTATATATAGAGCCCTCCCCCACTGAGGGGGGAGCTGGAGGGGGGCTCACCTTATTTCCACCTCAGCCGAGTATTTCCTTATCAATGCCGAGGAGTCTTCACGCGGACATATCAGCAGCACATTGTTTTTCTCTACCACAATATACCCGTCGAGTCCGTTGATGACTGCCAGATGGCCTTTCGGCACCTTGATGATATTATTGTGACTATCGTCGATTATCACATCAGAGTCGAGCACCACATTATCGCCATCGGTCTTATGCATCGACTCATAGATGCCATGCCATGTACCCATGTCTGCCCATCCGAAATGGCATTGCAACACTCCCACATCTTCGGCTTTCTCGAGCACGCCTTGCTCAAACGACACATTCGGATAGCGTGGAAAATTCTCTGCCACATGCTTGTTCTCATCCTCCACACTGAAACTATCGTCGGCGGCATTGAGGTTGCGCAACACTGGTGGCAGGATGCCACGGAGTATGTTGAGCAGATATTCCGCCTTCACCATCACTATACCTGTGTTCCAGAAGAACTCGCCTGAGTCCATGAACATCTGTGCAAACTCGCGCTCCGGCTTTTCGGTGAACGAGCGTGTTCTGTATATGTCCTGTTCCAGTTCATCGTCAATCTGAATATATCCGTAGCCAGGCTCGGGACGTGTCGGTTTCACACCCATCACTATCAAATAGTCGTGCTTGCTTACAAATTCATAGCCTTTCGCCACATCCTCGGCAAAATGTTCTACGCCGATGACTTGCTGATCGGAAGGGGCTACTATAAGCGAGGCTTCAGGATTGTAGGTACATATACGATGGGCTCCCCAGGCAATGCTCGGTGCAGTGTTGCGCCATATCGGTTCGGCCAACACATTGGCATCATCAATCTCAGGCAACTGTTCCTTCACCTTGTCGCGATACTGCATATTGGTGCTCACAAGGATATGATTTGCCGGGAGGATCTTGCGGAAACGATCCCATGTCTGTTGCAGTTGGGTTCTGCCGGTTCCAAAAATATCAATAAACTGCTTTGGCAGTTCCACACGGCTCTCAGGCCACAAACGACGCCCTTTTCCGCCGGCTAAAATCAGGCAATATAGGTTATCCAGGTTATTCATATAAAATAGGTTTTATCGTAAACATTTAGGTTATCGGTGCACTAAATTACATATTATTCTCCTATCTTCCAAATTTTTATATTCTTTTTATCAACTTTTTTTGTTCTTTCAGTAATTATTACTACTTTTGTTGCCAACTATTACTAAAGCCTATGAGAAATTTGTTGCTTTTCATCGCGGTAGCAATTATTTCATGTTTTGCTATCGAAGCTAATGCTACTGACATTATCTATGGTAATTGTCACTACAAGGAACTTGACGGTCAGTATGCGGGAGTCAAGAAGACCGAGAGTTATGCTGTTTTCCCTTCCGACGACAGGATTAGTCTGGTTTATTGTCTCAGGATTCCACATGCCTCGGTGTCGGGTGTTGCCCGTCTTGTGCCGAAAGTCACTGGCGATGTCACTCTCAATGTCACCGTCACCGATTGCGAGACTGGTGTTCAACTCATCGACTTCTTGTCAGTTCAGGCTGGTACTGCCAATCACGAGATGACGATGCCACTCATTCCGCAAACCGATTTTCCTTCCGACACATGGTATAAGGTCGAGGTGAAGGCTCCTGACGGTGCGAGAGTCATCTCCCGCCTTGCTACGCTGGAGTTCGAGCGCACTGGCAACGATCCTGTGTGCGATGCCCATCTGCGTGGCTTCCCTACTCCAGCCACCCATCTGTGGTTCGATCACTCCACCGAGGCTTCTGCTCCGAAGAACGATTCCTACGACTGGTGCTATCAGGAGGTGCTCATGCCTGAGAAGTGGGCTACCATCAACACATATCTCATGACACTCGGCATCACCGGCGGATACATGGGCATTCAGATGGCTGGCAAGACCGTGCCAAACGAACACGGCGAATACACCGACACTATCCGTTCTTCATACACCCATCAGGTGCTGTTCTCTATCTGGGACAACGGCGATACTGATGTCACCCCTAACCTACCCGACTATCTGCGTGCCGGAGCCTTGGCTTACGGCAAGGGTGTTGCTATCAATCATTTCGGCAACGAGGGTACTGGCTGTCAGGCTATGATAACAAATGCCAACTGGAATCCCGGACAGTGGGTGCAGTTCCTTACTCTGGCGCGTCCGGAGGAGGTGGATGTGGACATGAAGGATGATGATGGCAATATCACCGAGACCATCAAATATCCTAACTCACTGCTCTCAACATGGTACAAGACCACCGATGATCCTGAATGGCATTACATAGCAACAATCCGCCACAGTGGTGAGTCGCACTACTGGAACACCTGGTATTCGTTTATAGAGAACTGGGCTGACACTGGCGGTGAACTGTTCCGTCGTGCTTACTACCGCAACAACTACCAGCATTCCATCGGTTCCGGCAAGTGGTATTTCGTCAACAAGGCGGGATTCAGCCAGACCACCTATCAGGATTTCATCAACAGCGGTGAAATCAGTGTTCGCCAACGTCGTATGGACTATGGTCATGGTCTTGCCTCAGATGTCGATCGTGCTTTCTTCATGCAGGCTGGTGGCTATGGACAGGCAAAGGACTCGCTCAACGTCCTTCCAATGGTCTATGACCACAGTGTCGTTGAGAGCATCAACCTCGATTCGCTGGCTGCCACCGTCAACGATGCATATATCGCCGATGGCTATAGCGAGGTGCAGGGAGCATTCGCAGGAGTATCCGGCAGTGAGGAAATTCTTGCCATCGTACAGAATTATATCGACAAGACCGACCGCTTCGGTGGTTATGCCAAGAGCGACATGCAGGAACTGCTCGACCTCTATGCTGATCCCGACGCATCGGCAACTTCACTCAGACGTAAGATGCTCATGATTGGTAAGCGTTGCATGCCTCTGAAATATGGTAATGTGGTGAAGGCGGAACATGTGAGTTCATTCAAGACATACCAGTTGAAGTGCCCTAACGGAGTTCTCGTTGTCAGCAATGGCAAACTGGCGGCTCTGCCTGTCGAGGAGGTCGATGTCACCAACCCAGACAACAACTGGCTAATACTCCGTCATGACGACGAGCCTCATCGTTGCCTCTACAACCTCGGCACAGGCAAATACCTCGTCTTCACCGACAATGCTGTCACCCTCTCCGCCAATCCTGCTGCCCTGTCTGTCGGCAAGACAACAAGGGGCTTCACCTTCAAAGACGGCAAATATCTCACCATCAGCAAGAAACAGGAAGTGACTGCCTCTGCATCGGCAAGCAGCAGCGGTTCGGTATTCACCCTCTCCGACAACTATTACCTCACTCCTGACACCGAACTGTGCTATTCTCTCCTTGAGGCAACCACCAGCGAGGCTATCGCCAACGGTATCGACGAGATTACTATCGAACCGGATACCGACGAACTTCTCAGTGGTGAGGGCGAGGGCGATATCATTGGTGTTGCCTACTATGAACTCGACGGCCGTCGCGCTGGTTTTGCCCTACAGTCGGGCCACACCTACATAGCACGTCTGCTCACCAGCAAAGGCACCGTGAAAGTGCGCAAAATAGTCGTTAAGTAAACGAAAGAGCACGGCAAGAATAAAAAATGTAATCAAAAATTTGTCAAATTGAAAAAAATGTGCTACCTTTGCATCCGCAATTGGCCCAGATGGCGGAATCGGTAGACGCGCTGGTCTCAAACACCAGTGGAGCAATCCGTGCCGGTTCGACCCCGGCTCTGGGTACCAGAAATAACCTTTAGATTGTATAACAGCAATTTAGAGGTTATTTCTTTTGCATAATGCCAATATTTTCGTTCGAGATTTGCGAACTATCGAGATTGCATCTCTTATTTTATATGTGATCGTGTGATTGTGTGATTTATTAACTTTCCCTAACCTCTCAACAATAGCAAAAATGCGTTC
>JAZQOD010000244.1:0-7106 GCA_045627685.1 Prevotella sp.
AACGAGATACCGATTGGAGAAAGGAGCAACTCAGCGAAGGTGAGGATGAGGTAAGTAGAAACGAGGAGGTTTGGATTCATGTTAGCCAAGTGCTCTGGCTCTGCTGCGTTTGGTGCAGGCAGGCCGAGTGTAGCCACTGTCATAAGCAGATAAGCGATAGCGGCAACAATCATACCAAGACCAATCTTCACTGGTGCCTTTGGTTCCTTGCCCTTCTTGTTCAACCAACCGAAGATACCGATTGACACAGGAGTAAGAGCGATAACGAAGCAAGGGTTGAACTGCTGGAAGATAGGAGCAGAGATTGAAACCTCAGAAACACTTGTGTACTGATAACCGAGGTAAACGCAAGCAGCAGCGATGAGACCGAGTGAAATCCAACGGCCATTGCCCTTGTTCTGGAATACGCCGAACAAACCGTAAACGATGAAGATACAAGCCACGAGGTTTGTTACATCCATCTCCATAGCAGTAACACCAGTAGCAGAAGTAGCAACGAAGTCGCGAGCGAAGTATGTCAGTGTAGCACCGTTCTGGTGGAATGCCATCCAGAAGAAGATAACCACAGCGAATACGAGGCAGAGGCAGATGATGCGCTCCTTTGTCTCAGCAGGGCTCATATCATCCACAACCTCCTTCTTAGCCTCGCCGTCCTTCTTTGTAATGGTGAGAACATGTGCGAATGTTGACTTGAATGTGTAATAGATAGCGATAGAAACGATCAGTGATACGCAAGCCACAGCAAATGCGAAGTGATAAGAGTCAGCCTCGCTTACGCCGAGTGATGTCTGTGCCCACTCCATGATCTTGATAGCGGCTGTTGGAGCGAACATAGCACCAACATTGATAAGCATATAGAACAGTGAGAAACCTGCATCGCGCTTGTGTGCGAACTCTGGTGCGTTGTAGAGGTCGCCTACCATTACCTGGAGGTTACCCTTGAACAGACCTGTACCAAGACTCACGAGAAGCAATGCTGCTGCCATTGCTGCGATAGCAACAAAACTCTTGCCCATAGGGATTGCGAGGAGTGCATAACCCACGAACATGATAAAGATACCGATGGTAACCATCTTTGAGTATCCCCACTTGTCGGCTGCGGCACCACCAATGATAGGCAAGAAATACACGCATGCAAGGAATGATGAATAAACTGTTCCGGCTGTTCCTGAGGTCCATCCGAAGTTAGCCTGCAGGAAGAGGATGAATACAGCGAGCATGGTGTAGTAACCGAAACGCTCACCGGTGTTGGCAAAAGCCAAGGCCCAAAGACCTTTTGGTTGTCCTTCAAACATTGTTTTTAAATTTTTAATTGGTTATTATTGATATTTACGAATTTCAATTCATTGCCCTCAACAACCTCTTTTACAGGTCGAAGAGATAGCATAGTTTCACTTCTATCGCTGCGTGGTTTGACTTTGAGAAATAGTCGCGCTTTGTTGCACCGTAGATATTTCCCAGTCCATAGTAGTAGCGCCCCGACAGCAGGAAATGGCCAAGTTTAGGATACGAGAACTCCACTCCCAGTCCGGCAGCTATTCCGTAGTCCATCTTCTTCTCTACAGCCATCGTGTCCTGCGCACAGGTCTTGTTGGTACGGTCTTCCATATTGGCGTTATCCATAGTGAAGTTAGTAACGGTCTTCTCGCCAAGAAGATATCCAAACTGGGGACCGGCCTCAATGAAGAAGTTCATGCCTTTCTTCTCCTTACCCCACGCAAGGTGCGCCATTATCGGCACCTGGATGTATTTCATCTGTCGCTCGTACTTGTCGTAATCGCCGGTCAACTCGTTGAACACCGGCTTCGACTCCAGGTCGATGATATTCTCGCGCCAGCCCATCTGTGTCAGGTTCACTTCTGCATAGATGGAACAGATGGTCTTGAAGTATTTCTCGCAGATGTATCGCATCGAGATACCACCGGTATATCCCGGCAGATATGACTGTGTGACCTTCGGTACAAAACCGACATTGGTCATTGTCAATCCACCATTGACGCCGATGGAGAAGTCACTGCGGTAATCGCCTATCTGGGCGTGCATCGCAATCGGGACCAACAGTCCTATTATTATAATATGTATGGCCTTTCTCATCAATATCCGATAGTGTCGATTACATAATTCTTGTTATAGTGCACCAACTGGTATGCCCAGTTCTGCATGCCACCGCCCTCTGCGGCACGGCGGAAACGCAATGGTGTCTGCAATGGCTTGTAGGTTGATTCCTGCATTGTTCCGTCGAAGGCACTGCCTCGCTCAAACAATCCGCGGAGGAAGAACTGCGCATGGTCGTAGCCGGTGATGGCAAAGCGTGGCAGGTAGTTTGACTGCAGTCCCACACCAAACCACTTCTCATAGTTCTGTTCAAACTGCGAAATACGCGACAGTCCCTTATAATAATAGTAATATGAAGGGACATACACATCGTATTTGTGGTAGAGTTCCCTATAAACAGGCTCATACTGCAACCACTCGTTGTAACCGAACATCGAGATATCCAACGATGGGTTCACAGCAGTGAGGGTGTTGAGTTTGCGGAACACGAGGTTCAGATCCTGCGATCTGCCGGTGTTGAGCACCACCACATTCTTCTTGTTCTTCACGAAAGCCTTGGCAAACTGGGCATCGGTGGAATTGACATTGGTAATCTGGCACGAGTATTTCAGTGCGTCGAGTTGCTTTCTCAACCCTGATGTGAAGTTGCCTTTCAGCGAAGTGCTGTCGTTGCAGTCAATGATGATAGTGTTGCAGTTCTTGAATCTGTCGAGGAACGAACCGATGGCACGGTCGTTCAACTGTGTACCGCTCTGATAAACCTGATACACCTGTGGGTTGCTTCTCACATCAAGGGCTGATATCGAGAATGGAATGACCAGTTTGATGTCGTTGTTTCGACAGAATTCAGCAACTGCGTTCACCTGCTTGGTATATAGCGGACCGAAGATGACATCGAGGTTCTTTACTTCGTCTTTGAGGAGCGTCACACGGATATCGGCGTCGATATTCACATTCCACGCATAAATATCAGTGTTTATTCCGGCTCTTTTGAGCGAGTCGCAGGCAATGAGGATACCACGGTAATATTCCACCATTCTCTTTCCGTCACCATCGACATCATGCAGAGGAAGCATCACGCCCACCTTCAATGTCTGTCCTGAGCGTGTCTTCATATTATGTTTCACGGGCGCTGGAGCTGTATTGGCGGAACTGTGCTTCGGAATGAATATCTTGGCACCTTTCTTCAACTTGTAGTTCTCACCCTTCATCTCAGGATTGGCGTCCATCAGTTCGGCAACACTAATCTCGTACATCCTTGCGATGCCATAGATGGTGTCCTTTTTCTTCACCTCATAGACATCTCGCAACGACTGCGACTGAGCCATGGCTTCAAACGACAGGAAAGCGAGCAAAATGAGAACAATATACTTGATTTTTGAGCACATAATCGTCTTTTTTATATAAACTAAGTGCAAAAATACAAAAAAAGAGCGTTTTAATCAACTATTTTCGCTATTTTTGCATATTAATTGCGTTAGAAAATGAAAAAATCAGGAATATTACTCTCTTTTTTGTTGATTCTTGCCCCAACATTCATGTTGGCCGACGATGATATTCCAACAATATCACCTACCGCCGTCTTCATGGGTGAAGATGGCGAGGAAGAGTCAACTTTCTACTCCGGCAGTGCTCCTTTAGAGGCTTCATTCTATGCAAATCCGGAGAACACCGACGGTTGGACCGAGTATTACGAGTGGCGTTTCACTGGTGAGGACTCCGACCAGCCATACCTCATCCGCTATGAGCAGGACACAAAGTACACGTTCAAGAAGGCGGGCTCAACGCGCGTTGTATGCTATGCCATCTTCACACAGGGTAACGACTCCATCTGCTACACCCAGGACTATTGGGCGGATGCCGAGCCAATCATCATCTCTATCAGCGAGAGTCATCTGGATATGCCGAACGCGTTCTCACCGAACGGCGATGGTATCAACGACATCTACAAAGCGAAGGAGGGTTACCAGAGTCTGGTGGAGTTCCACGCAGCCATCTACAACCGCTGGGGACAGAAGTTATATGAGTGGGACGACCCTGCCGGTGGCTGGGACGGCACATTCCACGGCAAGGATGTGGCACAGGGTGTCTATTTCTGCCGTGTCGAGGCAAAGGGTGCCGATGGCATCAAGTATCATTTCAAACGAGATGTAAACCTGCTCCGCGGATATAATGAGGAGCGCGGCGACAACTACGAATAAAAACAATGTCAGAGGATAACAAAATACTTATATGGGGTGCTCGCACCCATAATCTCAAGAACATCGATGTAGAGATACCTCGTGGAAAGATGACCGTCATCACCGGACTCTCGGGTTCTGGCAAGTCGTCGTTGGCTTTCGACACAATCTTTGCCGAAGGTCAGCGCCGTTATATCGAGACGTTCTCGGCTTACGCGCGCAACTTCCTCGGTGGATTGGAGCGCCCTGATGTGGATAAGATTACTGGTCTGTCGCCTGTTATCAGCATCGACCAGAAGACCACCAACCGCAATCCCCGCTCTACTGTAGACACAAAGAAACAAGTAAATAATAAGAATCATGTGCTCTATGCCCGTGCCGGTGAGGCATACAGTTATGCCACAGGCGAGAAGATGGTGAAATACACCGAGGAGGCGGTCATCGAGATGATTCTTGAGCGTTATGCCGAACGGAAGATACAGATACTGTCGCCGGTGGTGAGAAGCCGTAAGGGTCACTACCGCGAACTGTTCGAGCAACTGCGAAAGAAGGGCTACCTGTATGTTCGCGTTGATGGTGTCATCAGTGAACTGGAACGCGGCATGAAGGTTGACCGCTACAAGAACCACGACATCGAGGTGGTCATCGACCGTCTGAAGGTGCAGGAGAAAGACGAGCAGCGTCTTCGTGGCAGCGTGAAGGTGGCGATGAAGCAGGGCGACGGACTCATCATGATTCTCGACAACGAGGACGGAAGCATCAAATACTTCTCAAAGCGACTGATGTGCCCTACAACGGGTATCTCCTACTCCGATCCTGCACCTAACATGTTCTCGTTCAACTCACCTCAGGGTGCCTGTCCTCACTGCAAGGGCTTAGGCACAGTGAGTGATATCGACCTCAAGAAGGTTATTCCTGATGAGGAGATGAACATCCACGATGGTGGTATCGCCCCATTGGGCAAATACAAGAACCAGATGATTTTCTGGCAGATACAGGCACTGCTCCAGAAGTACGACTGCGAACTGACGACTCCTATCAAGGACATCCCTGAGGATGCGATGAACGAGATTCTCAACGGTTCGCTGGAGAAGGTGCGTATCAACAAGGATGTGTGCAAGACATCGAGCGATTATTTCATCGACTTCGATGGTATCATAAAGTATCTGCGCCAGGTTATGGAGAGCGACGACAGTGCCCAGGGACAGAAATGGGCTGAGCAGTTCCTGCAGGATTGCGTTTGTCCGGAATGTAAAGGAAAACGTCTGAACCGCGAGTCGCTGTCGTACAAACTGTGGGATAAGAACATCACCGAGGTGTCGGAGATGGATATCCTCGACTTCAAGGAATGGATTGACAACCTTGAGGAACACTTGAACGAAAAGCAGCAAAGCATTGCAAAAGAGATACTTAAAGAGATTCGCACCCGCACTGGATTCCTCCTTGAGGTGGGTCTCGACTATCTGTCACTGAACCGCCCTTCGATGAGGCTTTCGGGTGGAGAGTCGCAGCGTATCCGTCTGGCAACACAGATTGGTAGTCAGCTGGTGAATGTACTATATATTCTCGATGAACCGAGTATCGGACTGCACCAGCGCGACAACGGGCGACTAATCGCTTCGTTGAAATCACTGCGCGACATCGGCAATACCATCATCGTTGTGGAGCACGACGAGGATATGATGCTGGCGGCAGACTATATCGTTGACATCGGTCCGAAGGCAGGACGCAAAGGTGGACAGGTGGTGTTCCAGGGCACACCTAAGGCTATGCTCGAACAGCACACGCTGACATCGCAGTATCTTAACGGCGAGATGGAGATTGCCATTCCGGAGAAGCGCCGTGAGGGCAACGGCAAGAGCATCATGCTGAAAGGTTGCCATGGCAACAACCTCAAAAACGTCGATGTGGAGTTCCCATTGGGCAAGATGATAGTGGTGACGGGTGTCAGCGGTTCGGGCAAATCGACGCTCATCAACGAGACACTGCAACCAATCCTCTCGCATCATTTCTACCGTTCACTGAAAAAGCCAATGGCTTACGACAGCATCGAGGGCATAGAGAATATAGATAAGGTGGTGACTGTTGACCAGAGTCCGCTCGGGCGTACTCCGCGTTCCAACCCAGCCACATATACCGGCGTGTTTGCCGATATCCGTTCGCTGTTCGTCGACTTGCCTGAGGCAAAGATCCGTGGCTACAAGCCGGGACGCTTCTCGTTCAATGTGAAGGGTGGTCGCTGCGAGACATGTGGCGGTAATGGCTACAAGACCATCGAGATGAACTTCCTGCCTGACGTGACAGTACCTTGCGAGTCGTGCCACGGCCGTCGCTACAACCGCGAGACGCTGGAAGTGCGATTCCGCGGAAAGAGTATCTCGGATGTGCTGGACATGACAATCAACCAGGCTGTGGAGTTCTTCGAGAATGTGCCGCAGATTCTGCGAAAGATAAAGACCATACAGGATGTTGGTCTTGGATACATAAAACTCGGTCAGCCTTGCACCACCCTTTCCGGCGGTGAGAGCCAGCGAGTGAAACTTGCCACCGAACTGTCGAAGAAGGACACCGGCAGAACGCTCTACATCCTCGACGAACCGACAACGGGTCTGCATTTCGAGGACATCCGCGTGCTGATGGGCGTGTTGGACAAGCTCGTTGACAAGGGTAACACGGTGGTGGTGATTGAGCATAACCTCGATGTCATCAAACTGGCCGACCATATCATAGATATGGGTCCTGAGGGTGGCCGTGCCGGTGGTGAGGTGATGTTCCAGGGTACTCCAGAGGAAATGGCAAAGTGCAAGAAAGGTCATACGGCAGAATTCATCAAGAAGAGCCTCACCCCCCGCCCTCCCCAAAAGGGAGGGA
>JAZQOD010000245.1:0-19676 GCA_045627685.1 Prevotella sp.
TCCTTGTTCTAGTGGAATATACTCTCGGAGAGCCAGTTGTCGCAACTAACTGATTCCGAGGGAATTACAACGATTTCTTTACAAGTTTTAACTCTTTTTTGAGAAAAAAGGTACATCTTGGTCGTTGTTTTCGCCTACAAAAGTAACACGAAAATTCGAATTCTGCAAGCATTCTTGTTGAATTTTTAGAGTGTGAGCTATATATTAATAAGGTATATATAATGCATGAGTCATTTAGAAGAACAGGGTATTCTTGTTCTTCAGAATAAGATCAACATCAATCTTCTTGCCGATAATCTTCATGGAATTAAGATAGTCGGCAGGCATCGGCACAACAAGAATACTATCATTGTTTTCGTAGCATTCCTGCACTAGGGTCAGTTCTTTCCTTATGGTTTCGTATTTCTCTGTGGAAAGATCTGCCAGAAAGATGGAGTCCTGAATGCGGAAACAGCCTTTTTCAAGCAGATATTTAGCAACAAGGCGTCTTACTTTGTTGTTTTCGATGTCATACATTACAAAGAATAGCATATTCGTATGTTTACGGTTAGGTTTCTCTAATATTCCGAGAATTCTCCTCACTCGCGTGTCGAGATCCTCCAGCCCTTCGTCTCGCTGCTTCTTTTCATCATTGAGTGAAGGCGATTGGCTGAGAGTAGAGTCTTTGAGTCGTTGCATGATCTCTGGAAGTGTGAGATCAAGGAATTTCTTTCGTGGCATATAATCTGCTTATGCGTTCTCATTGAGATATATTTGTATTATCTCGGCAACAATCTGGTTGAGCTCGGCGTTTGTGCCTGATCGTGGGGATTGTACCACAGAAAAGCCTTTTTTTCCGTAGAAAAGATTCACCTCTGCCAGTTTCAAACCTAACCGGCATTTTATTCTTTTTGCAAACTGAATGTTCTCGATGTCATATACATCAATGCCTTGGTCTTCAATGAACTGCTTAAGAGACGTGATGATTATTTCCAGCTGTTCTGGTACTTCAACGGTATTACGGATTTTCTGCTGTTGCTTTTTTGTGAGCAACAGTTCCTTAATCCTGTCCATAGCAGCGTCGTCAGGCTCGCGCTGTTGTTTTTCTTCTTCTTTATGAGCTTTCTTTTCTTCTTTTCTTTCTTTATCCATGTCGTGTTTCATGTCGAACATCTCAAGCGTTTCAGCAGGGTTTATAAATGCTTTCATGTCCACATCGTCAGCGAACGGATTATAAAAAGCCTCGGTATCAATGCTGACGAAACAAGCTCGAGTAACATCATTGGTTACGCTGTCGATAGTCTGTTCAAGCTCGTGTTGCTGGGCGAATTGTTCAACGAACTTGCGATAGAACAGTTTGAATACTCCTGCATCGTGGCATTTTTCAGACAGATGGAAGAGAACCTTTAGGCCATCCTCGCTTGGCGATACGAATATCATTCTTGCGCGCGAGTCTCTTTTAATCTTGTTTTTTATGGTTGTGATGTTGTACCCTTTGGTTGACAGATGGTCAATATCCACAAAGAAATACTCGATGAATGTGAAGTTTTCAGTTTTTCTGTAGGGAGGGTTGAAGCATCCGCAGACGATGTATGGCAGCATCTTCTTCAGTTGGGTGTACTGTTTGTTGTTGAGGCTTCTCACCGTTCGTAGCTGTCGCACTGTCGCCACAAGGTCATTATCAGGCGACTGTATCATTCTGAAAAGTTCGTCGACAGTAATTTTCTCCAGAGGGTCGGATGGTGCTGTGATGTTCTTACCTGAGTAAAGCATATAGTGTATATTTAGGGTTAGTATTTCTTTAGTTTCTGAGCCAATGCTTGGGTATAGAGTTGTATCTGTACCGCACGACTACGCTGTGTTCCGTTTTGGATAACCACCTCTTCAAGGTAATCGTTTATTGACTGGATGATTACTCTTCGGCCTAAGTTCTCGAGCCAATATGAACCGTCTTCTCGAACAGAAAAATAGTCAGAATTCACAACATCTTGAGTGGCTATACTCATAACAACATAATCCACCCACACACGGTAAAGTTCTATAACATCATAAACAAGCACTGGTCGGTTGTATTCATCTCGATGTAGAATGCCGATATACGGGTCAATTCCAGCTTTTATCAGTGCACCTTCTATTTTGCCGTAGAGAATGCCATAGCCATAGTTGAGCAGTGCATTTATAGGATCCATGGCAGGATGTTGTGTACGACCGGTGAAATGCAGGTGTTCAGGGGTAAACCAGCTTAGCGCCTCGAAATATATATGAGCAGCAGAGCCTTCCCAGCCTCGTAGGGTTGAGGCCACATCAGATACCAATTCACCTTCAAGTGCTAATATCTTGTTTCGGTATTCCTCCATTCTTGCAATGGCTTTACGTCGTAGGTTCATTATCTCTGCGTCATCAGACGAGAGCAGAAGAAGCATTCCCTGCTGATTCTCAATTTTCTTGCAGAGAATATCCTTGATCCAAATAAGAGCATCGTGAGAAGAAGAGAATTCTAATTGTCCCTTTCTTATAGTTGAAATAGACCCATATTTATGGCTCCATATCCTTCCTAATGGCATGCCGGATTTTTCGGCAAAGATCATCTGGATTTCATTTTCGATAGCAAGGAATATAGCATCACTTGTTACCTGTACACCCTTTCCAATCTGGATGGAGGTAATCCCATCTACAGGAATACGCTTCCTGCCATCGTCGTTGGTAACAACGAAGGCATTGTTGTCCCTGTTCAAGGACACTCCAAAGGTATTGATTATCAGTTCCATGCGTCAAAATATAAATAGGTGTTAGTTATTCATTCTTATTTTTTGGTATGCTTTCGCAGTTTCGCAAAGAAGCAACCCTCGTAGCTATTGAGTCTTAATCCTTGTTATCTTGGTCGCTTTGATGTAGCCTCCAGCGATGCTGACTGGCTACGCTCCCGCGATGGGTCCTTTGGACGAATCTCTAGTGGAGACTTGTCGACCATTGGGAGACCCACTGACCGTAGCAGGCAATCGGCATAGCCAGAGCTGATTAGCATAGGGAAGTAATATACTCTCGGAGAGTTAATATGGATACTGCTAAGCTCCTTACTCTTGAGTCTTAATCCTTGTTCTGCCGGAATATGCTCCTGGAGAAGAAGGCTCTTGAACTTGGTGCACCAATAGACATGTCTTAATCCTTGTTCTAGTGGAATATGCTCTCGGAGAACGATGGTGCGTTCGTAAATCCACAGGGTACAGCGTCTTAATCCTTGTTCTAGTGGAATATACTCTCGGAGATTCAAATTCATGTTCCTGCTGGAAAAGTATTTGTGTCTTAATCCTTGTTTTACTGGAACATACTCTCGGAGACCGAAGCTGAGGAGCGTGGAGAGTGTCGCATGGTCTTAATCCTTGTTTTACTGGAGACTTGTCGACCATCGGGAGACCCACTGACCGTAGCAGGCAGTCGGTAAAAGCCGGGGCCGGAGAGCGAAGGGAAGTAACATACTCTCGGAGTCGTGTTCAAGAACTCGTCGTTACTAACCTCCTTGTCTTAATCCTTGTTTTACTGGAACATACTCTCGGAGGACAACGCCACGTTTCTACCTCATTGAGGTGGAAGTCTTAATCCTTGTTTTACTGGAACATACTCTCGGAGAAGAAATTAGCAATTTTTGGAGCGGTGATGACGGTCTTAATCCTTGTTTTACTGGAACATACTCTCGGAGAGAATAATAAATTAGTATGGGAACTTTATTGGAAGTCTTAATCCTTGTTTTACTGGAACATACTCTCGGAGTCCCTAAAAGTTGGTGGAAAAAACATTAAGGAAAGTCTTAATCCTTGTTTTACTGGAACATACTCTCGGAGATCGAGAATCCTCACCGATTCTGAAATAAAAAAAGAGTCTTAATCCTTGTTTTACTGGAACATACTCTCGGAGTCGTGAATCTGGTACGCGGTGAAAAAAAGCTAACGTCTTAATCCTTGTTTTACTGGAACATACTCTCGGAGCTCCGTGAGGAGCTAGAGGGCAAAGAAAAGGCTGTCTTAATCCTTGTTTTACTGGAACATACTCTCGGAGCCCCAGCGAGTGCTCAGCAAATTGCTGACGCCAGGTCTTAATCCTTGTTTTACTGGAACATACTCTCGGAGCTCGAAGATATCGTGCGGTGAAATAATCGAATTTAGTCTTAATCCTTGTTTTACTGGAACATACTCTCGGAGATATATACATCTACTTCAAATACTCCACTTGAATGTCTTAATCCTTGTTTTACTGGAACATACTCTCGGAGCGTATTTGTGGAACACCAGTTCCACATCATGGATGGTATGAAAAAAATTGTCTTAATCCTTGTTTTACTGGAACATACTCTCGGAGAGCCAGTTGTCGCAACTAACTGATTCCGAGGGGATTACAACGATTTCTTTACAAGTTTTAACTCTTTTTTGAGAAAAAAGGTACATCTTGGTCGTTGTTTTCACTTGCAAAAGTAACACGAAAAATCGATATATGCAAGATAAAAAGGGAAATTTTTGTGTCGCCAGTAAAACCCTGTGTGTGATTTCACTAATGTCCGGTTAAAATATTCTTTGCCTGCGGCTCCGCCGCTTTCGTAACGCAGTGGAGAAAGAACATTAATTATCACGAATTAACCATTAATTATCCATTAATTATTTTCGTAAGTTTTTGATTCTCAGAGTAATATAAATTAATGAAAAATTAATGTCAGATTAATGGAAATTAATGTTAAGCGAAGGCTTGTGCAAACGAGAGAAATAAAGTTTACTTGAATTTCCGAGTGCAGCCAAGGCAAGACAATAGTCAAGCACAAAATCAAATCGTAGCACATTGAATCCTCATATAATTATCTGTTGACCAGCGACTGGCGATATTTCTTCAAATATTTTACCGGACGGCAATGGTAATATGTAATAATAAGGTAAGAATTTGCGAAACTGCAGAATGACTGTATTAAAGTACCGAAATGAACATATGAGAGCGGTGGAATGAAGTGATCATTACGGCGGAATGAAGTGGTCGGAACGGCGGAATGAACACTTCATTTGGGCACTTTGAACACTTCATTTGGGCGCTTTTACAAGCTCATTCCATAGGTTTTGCAGGCGAGGTGACTTTAACTGAAATAATCAGTTTTCAAATCGATGTTACATTTCTACAACCCTTCACCCTTCACATTGTGCGCATAACGCCCTGATATTCAATGGGTTATGGTGTGATGACTTCTTTTCAACCCTTCACCAACCCTTCACAACCCATCACGGGAGTTCCACAGCCCCACCCATCCTCCCCAAGGGGGAGGTGTCATCTATACTCTTTTCTGACAGTGCGCTTTCCGATAGACAAAAGCATTTCAACGCCCTCGCCCTAGCGAAGCGAAACGGGAGAGGGAAGAGCGCAAAGCGCGAGGGGAGAGGGTCTGGGGAGTGTTCACTTGTGACGGGTTGTGAAGGGTTGGTGATGGGTTGAGATGCAACCCATCACGGTGGAAGATGCTGGTTTACAGAGGTTTATAAAGAAAATGTGATGGGTGATGAGTTTAGGATGACGAAGATTAAAACACAAAGTGGATTTGTGATTATAATGTACTGAGGTCTATTCTGTAAATTTGCTTCTCGGTTACAGGATTTTTCTGAATGAACATCAACATATAGATTGGTAAATATATTTTTCGATCTACTACTTTCAGATTGCTGTTACACAGTATATATGCACTTTCTATATTATATACATCATTCTCAAGCACATTCTTCAGGGCATTATGACGGTCATAGTCCTTACCAGATTTCACTTCGATGGGTATTACTTGACCATTCTGCTCAATGACAAAATCCAATTCTCCTTGCTTTTTGTTATTGAAATAGAGCAGATTATGACTGTCGCCGCTGAATCCGTGGCAACAGAGTTCCTGAGCGACGAGATTCTCATAAATTGCACCATGATTAATATTGATTTCTTTCTGCAACAGTTTGATCTGAATACCGGAAGCATATTGGCAGGCTAATAGACCAACATCATTTTGGAACAGCTTGAGAAGATTGCGCTGCTCGTTGAGTTTCAAAGGCACTCGTGGTTCCGTGATGTTATAGGTAGGAATAGCATTACCAGCATCTTTCAGCCATAGAAAACTGTCTTCATATTTTGAAAAACGGGCGTGTTCATTAAGGTTCTTTAATATGAACCGTTTGTTTTTGGCGTCTAATTCCGAAGGTATAAGTTCAAAAATCTCATTAATCTCAAGTTTCTTGTCTGGATCATATTGGCTGATATCAAGCTTATACATCGATAGTATCTCATGCTGCTTTTCTTCAACCACATTAAGGTCGTTGGTGTCAAGATATGCTTGAACAGCTGCAGGCATTCCGCCTATGACAAGATATAGTTGCACAACCTTTAGCAGTGCTTCATGAATCTTGGCATCAACAGGTGTCCTCGTTTCGAACGAATGCCGGAGTACAGCGATTACTTCTTCTGAAAGTCCCACAGCAAGAGCAAATTCTTCAAGGTCGAGTGGAAACACTTCCTTTATTGCCATATATCCAACAGGCGCACTCTCTATGTTTTTCAATTCTATGCCCAGAAGACTGCCACTGAGAGCATATTTGCAACTACCTTCATCGACAAGAAACTTTATCCATGTTATGACTTCAGGGCACTTCTGCACCTCGTCAAAGAAAATGAGGGTATTGTCTGAAGAAATTTTCTTGTGGGTGTGGGCTGATATGCGCAAAAGTATTTCTTTTGCATTGTCTGCTCCATCAAAAAGAGTGCGTGCATTTCTGTCCTCAAAGAAGTTTATCTCTACAAGGTTGAGTTTCTGCAATTTAGCATATTTTCTTATCGCATAGGTCTTACCTGTTTGTCTTGCTCCTTTTAGAAGCAGGGCTGAACGACTTGTAATAAAATGATTTTCAATGTATTTATCTAATTTTCTTCTTATCATAATTGCGACTTTACAAGTTATTAATATGCTATAATTTACACTTTTCCATGATGAATTGGCACTAGAAATTACACTTTTCCAATATGTTTTGTACCAATATTTTACATTTTTCCAACTTTTTATGTTGCAAATATACATCATTTATTTGAAAATGCATTCTTTTCAAACGTTATTTTTAACAACATTTAATGTAACGAAGCGTCTGAAAAGGCCCAAATGAAAAAAAAGTGAGGGCAAAATGAAAAATAATGCCCGAAAAATTTGGATTTTGACAAAAAATTTAGTAACTTTGCATTTGTAGCATGGAAACGCCATGTTGCCTCTGTCAACGGATTCCCTGCGGGTTAACCACCCGGTTATAATGCCACGACAAAAAACACTCATTAATACCTTATTTTATTATGTTGGATACAACAAATTTCAACAGCGAGGAAGGTGTATTGGCTAATGACGCCATGACCTCCGACGCAGAGCATGCAGGGGCTCTCACTGAATCCATGACTCAGGTAAATTCTGCAAACAACATCGCCCAGGAGTTCTCGCTCGAAGCTGAGGAGTTCCTGAACCAGCACTATGCGCTTCGCCGTAATGTGCTCAGTAACAAGGTGGAGTTCCGCTCGCTCGACGAGGAGGGCTCTAAGTTCGCACCTCTCACCGAAGAGGATGAGAACAGTATGATCATCAAGAGTCTGCACGAGGGACTCGACATCCAGGCTACGTTGCGACTGCTCCTGAAGTCTAACTTCGTGCCTCGCTTCGATCCTATCGCCTCATGGCTCGAAGGACTGCAGTGGGATGGCATCGACCGACTCTCCGACTTCTGGCATCGCATTCCGGGAGTGACCGTCGAACAGGTGTATCTCCTTGCCAAGTGGCAGCGCTCGATGGTGGCATACTGGATGCACATAGAGACGGAGCACAGCAACGAGTGTGTGCCAACGCTCATCGGTCATCAGGGTTGCGGCAAGAGTACCTTCTGCCGACGAATGCTGCCTCCAGAACTGCGCCAGTACTATGTGGATCATGTCAACCTTGGCAACAAGAACGACAAGAACATGGTGCTCACCGATGCTCTCCTTGCATGTCTCGACGAGATGGACCAGTACAAGAGTGGACAGCAGGCTGAAATCAAGCAGATGCTCTCCATCACCACCGTGAACCGCCGTCCTATCTACGGTCGTACGATGGAGAACCGTCCACGCTACTGTTCGTTCATGGCAACCACCAACAATGCCCATCCACTGCAGGATGCCACCGGTAGCCGTCGTTACATCTGCGTGAAGGTGCCTGAGAAGAAGATCATCGACAATGAGACTCCTATCGACTACGAGCAGATCTACGCTCAGCTGGTGCACGAGGTGAAGGCAGGCTTGAACTACTGGTATCCTCCTCAGGAGGTGGAGCTCATCCAGAAGATGAACGCTCCTTACATGCAGGAGAAGGGACTCGACCAGATGGTTCTGTCATGCTTCCGTCCGGCTTCTGACAGCGAGAATGCACAGCTCGTCAGCACTGAGCAGGTGATCGCCACCATTGCGAAGACCTTCCCAGAGGCAGACCTTTCGAAGCTGAACAAGGTTTCGGTGGGCATTGCGATGCTGAAGCTTGGTTTTACCAAGGTGCATCGTCGCACAGGAGTGCACTACCAGGCAGAAGTGAAGGTTTAGACGGCAAGCTTTTACCGAAGGAATCAGAGCATTATGACTAGTTCATGGTGCTCTTTTTTCTTTTTGTTTGGAAAAACAAGGAATATTTTTGTGCTTATAAGAAATTTTTCTTATTTTTGCCTTGTGAAACCAAAATACAATTAAAATAAAACCATATTCATATGCAACTGACCACTAAGCAGCAGGAAGTATTTGACCAGATAAAGGAATTCATAGAGAGTGATGCCTCGGTGTTCATTCTCCGCGGTTATGCCGGTACGGGTAAGACCACGATGGTGAAACAAATAGCCGACTATGTGGCAGGCATCCGCGATCTCCATCTGATGGCACCAACAGGAAGGGCAGCACGAGTGTTGCACGAGAAGACAGGGCACGAAGCCTCAACCATTCACAAGGCTATCTACGGTGAACCAGATTTAGCGACAAAGGAAACAAAAGTGCTGGCTGACTCGGAGTTCAAAATATGTTTCTCGATAGCGCAGACCTCAGGAAAAGATGTAGCTATTGTTGACGAGTCGTCAATGCTCTCAACGAAAAAATCGGAGCATGAGTTATTTGTCTTTGGCACTGATAATCTCATGGATGACCTTCTGACCTTTATCCGTCCGCAATTTGGAGGAAAGGTAATATTCGTGGGCGACCCGGCACAGTTGCCACCAGTGGGGCAGAGTTGCCCTGATGCGCTCAATGCAGATTTTTTCCGTGAGAAGGGACTGAAAGTTATGGAGGCA
Organism: Prevotella sp.; assembly: GCA_045627685.1. GTDB lineage: Bacteria > Bacteroidota > Bacteroidia > Bacteroidales > Bacteroidaceae > Prevotella. Next base: position 9,315 of record JAZQOD010000245.1, read on the forward strand.
CAGTTGACAGAAGTGCTGCGCCAATCAGGCGATAGCGTTATCTTGAAGAATGCCATGATGATACGCGACCTCCTTGATAGCGACAAACGCAACCGATTGGTGTTTGACGAGCATAAGGATGATGTGGAAACAATCAAACCGGGCGAGTTCTTGCCAATGTGTGTTGATGCAATCAAGGCAGGTGACAGATCGAAGAGTGTGGTTATATGTTTCTCCAACAAAACTGCGAGCAAATACAATAAAGACATTCGTAAAGGTATCTATGGAATGGAAAATGCCCCTCTGCGAGCAGGCGATGTGCTGATGGTGGTACAGAACAATTATGCACTCGACCTTATGAATGGTGAGTTCGCGCCTGTGGTGGCCGTAGGTGAATGTATTCAGCATTCAGCGCCAGTGTATGTGCAGGAAGGAGGCGAGCGAGTGCAGAAAACCATTACACTGACTTTTGTTCATGTACAAGTGTTAAACAGCAGAAACGAGCCGCAGGACTGCATGCTTCTATTGGATCTTCTGGAAAACGAACGACCGATGATAACCATCGATGAACATCGTGCGCTTTACATTAATTTCTGTATGCGCCATCCAGAGTTACGTCAAGGAAGTGAGGAGTTTGCCCAGATGTTGAGTAACGATTTATATTATAACTGCCTGAAAGCAAAATATGGTTATGCCGTGACTGGTCATAAGTGCCAGGGCGGTGAATGGGAGCAAGTATTTGTTGACTACAGCGGTCGCACCGGTCTGAGCGATGATTGCTTGCGCTGGGCATATACAGCCACAACCCGTGCACAGAAGACATTGTATGTGTTCAACCTGCCACATATCACACCATTCTCGAAGTTCAGGATTGACCCAATACAGCAGGTAAGCAAGATCAACGAGGAATTCCGTGTGTATGGAGATATTGAACCATCGCCTTATCATAAGGAATCGGCACCAGCCTGTGTTCGTGCAAAATATCAGGCTGTAAGTAAAAATATGGAGATGTCGGGATATGAGATAGTGAATGTAGAAAGTAAACCGTATCTCGAAACTTATAGCATAAAGACACCGACAGGCGTTGAGAAGTTCAAGATAAACTATAAGGGAAGTGGACTGTTCAACAAAGCCGTGCCGATTGCACCGACTGAGAACAGTGTGATAATATGTATGTTCCTTGACAGCGAGCGTACTATGCCACTGGTGTTCGACTATACCCCATCCAGCGATTTGCATTCAAAACTGTTTAATATGGTGTGCTCCGCATGCGATGGTCTGAGTATAGACATCTGTAATGTGGTGGAACACAACGACCAGTATTATGTGAACTACTATTTCCGTACTTCGGATTCGTATTCATACATAAAATTCTATATCAACGCCAATGGGTTCGTGTCGTATGCAGCACCTATGTCGTTGCTGGGATCCGACGACAATGAACTGGCGATACTTATTGAAGAAATAATAAATCATTTTGAATAACTATGCCAAGAATAAATGAAATTACTGAGATGTGCAGGAATGGCCAGATAGCCGAGGCACTGGAACTTGCACGAACCGACCTTGCCAACAATCCCGACAGTGTGTGGGAAGAGCGCAAAGTGGGATGGGCACTCTATTATGCCTTGAAACAATCGTCAGATCAGGGAGATATGAATGCTCTCCTTGCTAACCTGCAGGAGTTATGCAGCCTGACGCAACTCGAGTCTGTTGGTGGTGATGCAATGATTTTTGATAATGTTGCTTGGGCAGTCGATGCCTTCGTGAAAAACCATCTGATTGCGACAGGATCAGAAGCCTTTGGAAAAGCAAATACACTCTTGGAGACATTGAAGAGCATGACATTCAAGCCCTCAAAAGGTTATTCGTGCATGCTGAAAGACTTCTTGAAACTGAAAGGTTGGACTAACATAGCTGACTTTATTGATTGGTGGAACCTCGATAATCTGACAACGGAAGATTATGAGCCGTTTGTAATGCAGAATGGGAAAAGTATAATGTCTTTGGCAGAACAAGCCTATATAGCACAGTCAAAGGCGTTGATTGGATTAGGTGATGAAGAGCGCATAAAGGAATTCTTGCCAAAAATTGAGGCTTTGATGAACAATCACCCCAAAATGGTCTATCCAGGGTATTTCTATGGAAAGCTGCTTATGGCTACAGGAGCGAATCAAGACGAAATGCTGAAGGTTGTAGTACCATTTGTGCGCCGTAAAAGCAATGAGTTCTGGGCATGGCAGCTTCTCGGTGAGGTATTCTGTGGGGATAAGGACCGTCAGTTGGCATGTTATCTCAGAGCCGTTAATTGTAGAGCAAAGGAGGAATTCCTTGGTAAGTTGCGTGGTAAAGTGGCAGCCATCTTAATAGAGAAAGGACATCTTGACTGTGCACGATATCATATCGATACCTGCATAAAATGCTACAGATTACAAGGATGGATAATCCCAACAGAAGTATATAAATGGAGTCTACAGTCGTGGATAAGGACTGTTGAGGCCAATCCAAATGCACCTATCGACTATATGGCAATAACCAATGGGATAATTTATACAGATACTCAGGAAGCCTTTGCTGTGGTTGTCAATGTTGATTCTGAAACCAAGAAAGTGACATTTGTTTATGGTAAAAAGAAGCGTGCAAGTCAAAAACTTCCAATCAGAGTGAAGGTAGGCCAAAGCATAAAGATAAACTATATTGTAGAGGCTAATGACAAGATAAAGATTGTAAATGCCCAGATAGCCCCACTGCCTGAGGGGCTTGACTATGCAAAAGTAGTACAAGGTAAAATCGTGAAGCGTGAAGATAAAGACTTCGCTTTTTTGAAGAAAGGCAATGACGGCTATTACGTTGCGCCAAATGTGGTGAAAAACTTCAATCTGACGAACAATGCTTCCGTGAAAGCTATCGTAGTGTTTGGCTACGACCGACGCCGTGAAGAATGGAATTGGTCGTGTGTCAGCATTATCAATGTACAATAACAAATTTTTACTGATTAACAATGGAAAATATGAATTATAACGATAAGTTAGCAATACTGCGAATACTCAAGGATATCATCAATGCCGACAATATTGTACACGAGCGTGAGATTGAGTATCTAAACCATATAATGGAATCACTGCATCTTGATGAGAGTGCGCTCGATGACGCTGAAAACCTCAATAGAGATGAGGCCCTTCTTGCCATTAGCCATTTGGATCCGGACACACGCCAAGAGATTGCCAAGATGATGGGCCAGATGATAGTGGTTGACAATGATATCAACTACAACGAGATACAAATCTATCAGTCGGTATGCGAAGCATGTGGCATGAATGAAGAATTCACCCCGGAAGACTACCCGGAATACACCCTCAGTGGTGATTTTCCTGAAGAATAAGGGAGCCATTAAGAAGTTTCTATATTATATATGTGTGGGCAATCAGCAATAGATGCTGGTTGCTCTTTTTTTTTGCATATTTTATTATTTATGAAAAAAATAGCAGAATTTCTTTTCTTTTTTACTTTTTTTTCGTATTTTTGCCAATGATTTCCCTTGTTGGACAATTTTGAAGGTTTATCACCCCAGTGAACATCCTAAGAAGTTAAGGACAACGGAAAGCCCACGCCGAGCAAAAACTTGCGAAAAATTTCAAAAGTTGAGCGGGCTCTGGGAGGGAATCACGACATAGAATCTATAATTATAAATATGAATTTTTTTTAAAATAATATTCGACATCATTACAATTCCTTTCAAAGAGATATTAATGAATATGTATTGTTTTTGTAGTAAAATGCAGACATTATTGATAATAGCCTGTATTGTTTTTATATCGTGTAATTCTAGGCAAAATGCTATTACCGAACTTATTACTTTTAAAGAAGAAGTGAAAAACAATTGCTCTGCTTATTCTGAAAAAGACTGGGAGATGGCTATAAATCATTTTGTTGATATTTGCAAGTATAGGGCACAGAACGAAGCGTATAAAGAGAGTGAGAGCCCGAAAGAGGGTGAAGAGGTTGGATGTCAGTGAGTTGTGAGAGAATGAGGGTGGAGGGCTCCCAAAACGAAATGTTTACATAGGCTTAATTTCGGTTTACGTTTGGAGGTCTGGGATGATCCAGAAGTTTACATAGGCTTGCATTGGGTTATGTGCAGGTTTAACCGGTGGCTGTGGGCTTTGCTCATGGCTTTTTTTGTGCCCTGATGTGAATGGTATGGAAGGATGGCTTGGAAGTGCGTAAAACGGCTTGTAGCAAGGCTTTGAGGGTGTTTGTGGTAGGTTGAAGGATGGCGTTAGAACGCCCTTCTGGGAGGGTTTTAAGAGGGCGCGAAAGGGGAGGTGGGCAAGCAGCTTGAAATGATGGTTGCAGATGATGTTTGTGAGGTGGGCAAAGGGTGTCGTTTTGGGGTGGAAAATGGGGTTAGGGTTACAGTTAGGGTTGCAGTTTAGGGTTACAAGTTGGATAGTTTAGGGTTACAAAATTGGGTTTTTAGACAGCAAAAGGATGGTGGGGAAACATACCACTTTTTTGAGATAGGTGGCAAAAAAATGGGGTTATAGGTGCAAGAAAAAACCACTGATTTTGCACCTTTAGGCGTTGAAACGCTGGTGAAAATCAATGGTTTCCGTTATTTTGCTTGCCCCAAAAGAGGGGGGTATGGCTATAAAAGGGTACGTTTGGGGGTTACAGGGGTGATACGCTTGGTATTATTCGTAAGCCCTATGTAAACCCTACGAAGGTACAGGCAGTTCATCGGCGACAGTGTATGACGGTGAGCCATTCTACACGGCATTTGCAACGCCAGAAGTCCGGACATCCGACACATCTTTTCCTTTTTCACGCTGTAGCTGCTTGATCTGTTCTTTCAAGGCACCTATAGTCTCTGCTTGCTCAGTGATCTTTGCAAGAAGTCTGTCAATAGTAGCATCAGAAGCTCCTTGGGGTACTCCTGGGGAACTTTGGAGCATTTCGCCTTCACCAGTGAGCAACCAAGTTGCTGATAAATTGGGATATGCGTATAGAATTTTTTCAATATTGGCAGAGTTAAGCCCTTTGGTGATTCCTTTACGCATTTTGCCCACAACACCGACCGACAGCCCTGCACTGACGGTCATCTGATTGTCGTTAATGCCCTCTTTTTCCATGAAAAGGAGCAATCTATCTATGAAATTAGCATCCATATTGCGATATTTCAATAAAAATTACGCCTTATATAGAAAAATTTCAATAAAAAGTTTTGTTATATTGAAAAATTTCTATACCTTTGCAGCGTGTTTATAAATTAACACGGGGCAAAGGTACAAAATTCTGCGCAGAAAAACGAAGATTTGCCTTACTAAGTACAATATTTATAATAAAAAAAGAAAAGTAAATGGAAAAGGTAGTAAAACGAATTGCCGTTGAAAAGGAGAATCGTGAGTTCCTTATGAAGGCATTTGGCGTGACATCGGTTTGCATCTGGAACGCTCTTACGTATAAGCGCAACAACTCTCTGGCAAGGAAGATCAGAAAGCTTGCTGTGGAGCGTGGTGGCTATGAGGTGCAGACCATTCCTGTAGGTAAGAACCCTATGGACTGCGTGGAGACTATGCACGATAGTGACGGCTTTATCCGTCAGTATTTCCCTAATGGTGCTATGATTGAGTTGTCAAAGAACGATGAGACTGGTGATGTATTCTTCAAGGGAGAATGCAAAAAGCACTATGACAATGTGACTCTGCCATTGATTGAGAGCATCCAGAACTATGCAATGGCTTTAGTATAAGGAGGGCAAGATGGAATACTTCGGCAATACACTCTGCATATCGGCTCGCGAGCTTGTTGATGCCTCTGTGATGACACAGGGGAACTACAGCAAGTTGGCTCAGCGTGGCAGGATCAATGTTGTGCGTCCAGGCAAGGGCTTGGGCTCATACGCTCTTGTTGCCGTTGACAGTCTTCCTTCCAAGTACAAGGCGAAGGTGGAAGAGCTTTATCCAGATGGCGACCGCACACGTCTTGCCGGTTGGGTAAAGAGCAACTATGAGACGGATCAGTCGGCAGTTGCCTTCTTCCATGACAAAGCACAGACAGGCATTGACCTTCCTGCAGATAAGATTCAGGAGTACATCATCAATGCGAGTGTGCTGAATACGTGCATAGTGCTTTACAACCGAGCAAGCACGGCTCAGAGGCTATTCGGTGGCAAGTACAACTGGGAACAGATGGCAGCCACAATAGAGAGCCTTCGAGACCAGTTCGGACATACTTTGCCAGCAAGCACCCTGCGTTTCCGCAAGAAGGTTGCTGAGTATAAGCGCGACGGTTACAGCTGCCTTATCAGTGGCAAGTTTGGCAACCAGAGTGCAAGGAAGGTGGACCACAAGACGGAACGACTGATTCTTGGTATCGCGGTACTGCCCAACAAGCCTTTCAACACGAATGTTGCAGAAATGTACAACCAGTTTGTGTGTGGCGAGCTTGATGTGTATGATCCTGAGACAGGCGAGCTCTTCAATCCCGATGACTTCACGGATAAGAACGGTGAACCTCAGGTTCTGAGCGAGACGACCATCAACAACTATCTGAACAAGCCAAAGAACAGGGTGCTGATAGAACACAAGTTGAGCAGCTTCACCACCTTCATGCACGAGCAGATGCCACACGTCCATCGTCATAATGGCGAGTTCTCGCTTAGCCAGATAACAATGGATGACGTTGACCTGACACGCAAGTTGAAGGACACCAAGCAGCGCGTTCACGCCTATTATGCTTATGATGTGGTGAGCCAGTGCGTTCTTGGAGCCAGCTACGCAAGGAAGAAGGATGAATTGCTTGTAGTGGAGTGTTTCAGAGACATGTTCCGCTTGATCGAGCGCAACGGTTGGGGAATGCCAGCCGGTATCGAGGTGGAGAATCACCTGATGACTCAGTACAAAGATGGCTTCCTTCAGGCAGGTGTAGCCTTCCCATTCGTTCACTTCTGCGCCCCTCAGAACTCTCAGGAGAAGTATGCAGAGCCATTGAATGGTGCGAAGAAGCGCAGCGTGATCCACAAGAACCATGAAGGCATTGGTCGCTTCTACGGCAAAGGCAAGTGGCGCACAGAGTCGCAGAAGGTCAGCGATGAGACCAATGAGCTGTATGAGGATAAGGAATACTTCTCATGGGATCAACTCGTAGCTGATGACCGTGCTGACTGCCAGGAGTGGAACAACAGTCTTCACCCAAATCAGAAGAAATATCCTGGCATGACTCGTTGGGAGGTCCTTGTAGCAAATATCAATCCTACATTGAAGCCTCTGGATAAGTTGACACTGAGCCGCTACATAGGCGAGAAGGTGGAAACGAGCGTCAGAAGAAATTCAACGGTAAGAGTGGCATACGAAGACTGGTGGCTGAGCGGTACCGAGGTACTGGAGAAGCTACAGCCTAACGACTACAAGGTGACAGCTTACTACATTCCTGATGAAGAGGGCAAGGCAACGGATGTGTATATCTTCCAAGGCGACCGCTACATTGACAAAGTGGAGAAGGTCGGAACCTACAGCCGAGTGATGGCAGAACAGACAGACGAAGATGTTGCCAACTACATTGAGCAGCAGAAGAAGATTGCCAAGTTCGGCAAGTATGTCAAGGACAATGCCATCGGCAAGGTTGGAGTGACGAAGCGCGAGGGCGTTGGAACGCCGCGCACGGAGGAAGAAGACATTGAGGTGTTGGAACCTGTAGCAGAACTACAGGGCACTGTGGTAGAACAAGAAGAAATATATGAGCCAGAGGACAGCGTTATGAGAGCCCTGGCAGACTTCTAAGCCTTGCGGAAAACCGCAAGGAACGGTGGCAATTAAAAGATAATTATAATACTGTTAGAATATGATTACAACAGAAAACAAGAAGAAGATCCTCGCAGCCATTACGGCAAACAGAGTAAACTATCCAAGCGATGCGAAGCACGCTGCATCCCTTGGCATTACAACAAGCGTCTATAGCGCAGTAAAGAACGGCCAGACAGAACGTGTCCTTAGTGATGCCAACTGGATAAGCATTGCACGCCGTCTGAATGTCAGCCTTCGCGGCGAAATAGAGTGGAAGCCAGCACAGACATCGACATTCAAGTATGTGAATGCTCAGCTGGAGTTCTGCCAGGAGGCAAGTCTGAGCGGAATCCTCTGCGACATCCCAAACATCGGCAAGACCTTCACGGCTCGTTACTATGTGGCTCACCATGCCAATGCAGTGTATATTGATTGCTCACAAGTGAAGACCAAGGTTAGGATGGTGAAGAAGATTGCAAGTGAGTTTGGCGTTGGAACGCATGGCAGATATGTGGACATCTTTGAGGATTTGGTTTATTACCTTCGTAGCATTGACTCACCTCTGATCATCCTCGATGAAGCCGGTGACTTGCAATATGAGGCCTTCTTGGAGTTGAAAGCCCTCTGGAATGCAACGGAACGCTGCTGTGCCTGGTATATGATGGGTGCTGACGGATTGAAGGAGAAGATAAACCGCTCCATTGAGTGCAAGAAGGTAGGCTATACTGAAATGCTCAGTCGCTATGGTGATCGCTACAGCAAGGTTACTCCAGACGATGGCAGAGAGCGCGAGAAGTTCCTGAATGAGCAAGCGCGAGTCGTAGCCAAGGTGAACGCTCCAGAGGGTACAGACATTGCCTTGGTGGTACGTAAGAGCGGTGGCGGTCTGCGTCGAGTCTATACGGAGATTGAGAAACTAAAGCGAGGTTAAGACATGCACGACATCAAGGAAGGCAGCACATTCCAAATACTCGTTGACAACTGGAGCCTGGGCGGTATAGTTGAAGACTGGTATGAGCGACACGAGACATGCGACCTCAGACTAAGGAAAGCAAAGACAAAGGGGCACACTGTGATAGAGACAAAAGGCGTGATGTTCGCCAGCAGGATCGTACAGTGGCACCCAGGAGTAAAAGTAAACATCATAGAGCCTAAGCCCTGCGGAAAAGCGCAGGGAACGGTGGCAAACAAATAACAATGGCAAAAAGAGCATACAGTCCCAAGGAAATAGCAGCGAAGACATACAAGTGTCTTCCGTGGGGTGAGAAATGGAGCGGTCCGTTTGGCGAGCCAGAGGTGACTTCCACCTGGTTTGTTTGTGGTAAGAGTGCCAGCGGTAAGAGTTCCTTTGTCATGCAGCTTGCCAAATGCCTCTGTGAGTTTGGAACTGTTCTCTATGTGAGCTACGAGGAAGGTGTTACGCTACCATTCCATGAACGCATGGAGAGGTTTAAGATGAGCGAGGTGCAAGGCAAGTTCCGAGTGGTTACGGATGACACTCTGGAGGAATTGACTGCAAGGCTTGCAAAGCCAAAATCACCCCAATTTGTCATCATCGACTCCTTCCAATATGCCGGATGGACCTATCAGCAAGCATTTGACCTCGTGCAGAGGTTCAAGCGAAAGAGCTTCATATTTGTCAGTCAAGAGGCAAAAGGTCAGCCATTGGGAAAGGCAGCCGTCAGACTGCGATACATGGCAGACGTGAAGGTTTGGGTTGCAGGTTACAAGGCATACTGCCAAGGGCGTTTCAACGGTGATCCTGGCACCTATTACCCAGTATGGGAGGAAGGAATAATCAGAACGAGTAACAACTTATGAGCAACAAGAAATCAATAATCGAAATAAAGAGTCCTGAACTCTTGATCCCGAAGAAGAGCAGCCACCTTGTAGGAGTGGAGGCAAAGGAAATCTTCTACAGTAACGGCCATCAATGCACATACTGCAACGGCAACGGCTACTTCTGGAGTGATGATGAGCATGGAGAACCCTATCAGAAACCTTGCCCAGTGTGTAAGGGCAGCGGAAAACTCAACGCCGTGATAACTGTTGAGTGGTCAGCAAGTAAAGATAAATAATCATGAAAGAAAAAATCATCAGTACAAAAGACTATCTGTTAGTCTATCCTCTTATGGCACTCACTTTTGTAGTGGTCATGTTTGTGATTGTGATTGGCTCACCTTACTGGGCATGGGTAGTATGTAAAGAGGGTTAGGCTATGGAGAATTATGCAAGATTCTACGCCTCATTCAATGAGTTGCCTTATAGCGGCGACCGTGATGAGTTCAAGAAGGACATCGTGGCACAGTTCACATGGAACCGCACAACGAGCCTCAAAGAAATGACCAAAGAGGAATACAACGCATGTTGCAACGCCCTCGAAAAGATGTCAGGACGCAAGGACAAAATCAAGAAGGAAAGAAGCAGCTGCTTGAAGCTTATGCAGAAACTTGGTGTAAACACCTCTGATTGGCCGACGGTTGACAACTTCTGCATGAATCCTCGCATAGCAGGAAAGCGTTTCTCTCACATCGGTCTGGAAGAATTGATTGCCCTTCAGAAGAAGTTGAGAGCGATCGAGCGGAACGGTGGTCTGAAG
>JAZQOD010000246.1:0-7001 GCA_045627685.1 Prevotella sp.
TTCCGGGAGGGAAAGATTTGTAGTTTCGTACTCGTGAACAATCTTTGCACGTTGTTCAATTGTAAATTTTGATGGATTCCTTTTCATAAATAGCACATTATTATAGTTCATAATGTGTCTACTTATTTCAGTATAAGACAAAACTTTTATATTTTTTGTTAGCACCTATATATAATAAGGTGTCGTCACCAGGTGGTGATGTCACGATACTTGGAACTTTCGAGGATGTTCTGGGCGTCGGTGATGGCCTGCTGAAGGGGAAGATTCAGGGCTTTCTGATAGTAGTCGGGCGACTCTGGGTAAACAATCTTTACGAGTTCGGCACGACAACGACAGAGGACCTGATAACCGCCGTAAAAGAATGCTGCATCGTTGCGGCGTATTCCTTCACGCCCTGCGACTTCATTGAGTAGGTCGATCATCTCACCGTTTTCATCAAAGTTCTTCACTAGGTCGTCGGCATTATGATACTTTGCCTTGACATCGTTCAGTCTTGCATATTCGCGGGCTGTCTTCTCGGCGATATTATATCGGCAGATACTGTCGTACCACTGTGTCAGATACTTGTCGTTTGATACATATCGCATATCAGCCAGATAACCGCCTTTCGTGCGACTGCCTAATGTCACAGCGTGCTTGCCGTTCTGCATCATCATAGCCACCTGTTCGGCTGCTCCCCCACTCTTCTGTCCTACGAGAATGGCAAAGCGCTGACGCTGACTGAGGAGTTGCAAGGCTACATCGACAGCGGGCATACCGTAATCGCCATCAGCCTCAAGGAGATCGAGGACGAAGTTGGCTGTGTGGTTCTTTGCGTCGATGGAATCAATGACTGCTGTGAGTTCATCGCAGGTACCGTCACCGATATGCGTCAGGCGGATATAGCCTGTTAGTCGCGACAGTTCGTAGGATGCTGTCACATCCTGCGACCATCCGGCAAGCGGCATCGCCAAGAGCAGACAAAATGCAATGAGATGTTTCATATGTATAAACGATAACGATGACGATGACACAAGTGTTGTTGTTATATTCATAGCACGGGCTTTTACTCGCCGTAGATTTCGGCGAGTTTCTTGCCGAGGGCGTCACCACGGAGTCCTTCGGCTACGATAACACCGTCAGGACCTACGAGGATTGAAGCAGGAATGGAACTTACGCCATATACCTGTCCTGCAACTGTCTGCCAACCTTTGAGGTCAGAGAGGTGCACCCAGTTGAGACCCATATCGTTGACTGCCTTCTCCCATGCTTCCTTCTTATTGTCGAACGAGAGACCGACAACCTCGAAGCCTTTTGCATGATACTTCTCATAGGCTGCCTTCACATTTGGCATCTCTGCACGGCATGGAGCACACCATGATGCCCAGAAGTCAACGAGAACATAGTTGCCTTTGCCTACATACTCAGAGAGTTTGTGAGGATTACCCTGAAGATCGTTCTCCTCAAGGTCAACGAACTTGCTACCTGGAGCACGCTTAAGAAGTCCTTCGAGAAGTCGCTTAGGCATCTTCATGTTCTCGTGATTGTAGTAGCCAGTACCCTCAGCACAGAGTTCCTTCAACTCATCGAGAGAGAGTTCGTACATGAGCTGTGGAGCGAAGAATGCAGGAATGAGGTTATCGCGGTTGTCCTTGATTGCCTGCTTGATGTAAACCGACATTTCGCCTGCCAACTTATCATATTCTGCCTCGATAGCCTCACGACGCGCTGGATCTTCTGTAGAACGATACTCCTGAACGAGTTTTGAGAGTGGGGCACTCATGCTCTCCACCTTGATGCTGATTGCCGAGAGGCGCTCAGCGAGTTCTTCAGAGAGATGGTTGTCGTTGACAAACCGCTGTACAGGATTGTCTTCCTGTGCCTGTGAAGTACAAGACAGCGACAGAAGGGCTGTCATGAGTATAAACAAATACTTTTTCATTTCTTTATTGTTGGTTATTATAATTGTGTAAAGATGAAAAATGATTTCCTGATAATCTCCACTTCGTGGCTGTATTGCCAATGTGAGTGCTCTTGCAAACAAGTTTGCCGTTCCCTCTCATCTGCCAATACGCTGCCTCTGATGAGTCAGCTAAGATTACCAGCAAATTAAAATGGCCGCAGGCAGCAAAATATTAAAAAATCTGTTCACAAGCCGATATCTCCCGAAGTCCTCTCGCCACACCGCCTCCAAATAGGAGAGCCTTTGAGGTTAGCCATACTATAGGATGCCGCACTGTCAGAAAGAGTAGATACTACTCCCTCCCATTACGGGGAGGGCTGGGGAGGGGTCTCCTTATTTCTTTTAGGGGGGTCATCACGAAATCGCGCTCGTACATCAGTGGATGGGGTATCTTGAGGTCGGGCTCATCAATCGTGAGGTCTCCATATAACAAAATGTCAATATCAATAAGTCGGTCGTGATAAACTCCATCGACGCTTTTCTGCGTTCTGCCCAACTGGCGCTCTATCTGTTGCGTCACCTTCAACACACAGCGTGGAGACAGCGGTGTTGCCACCTCGACGCAGGCGTTGAGGAAAGAACTGTCGGAATGGAATCCCCACGGTTCGGTTTCTATCACCGGCGACTCTTTCACCACTCGCCCTACCCTCTCGCCGATGAGACGCACTGCCTCACGGATATTCCACGACTTATCGCCAAGGTTTGTTCCAAGCGAGAGATAGACCGTTGCTGTGGGCATGGCAGAAGGGGGATTAGTCGTTGAGGATGAGGAGCGAATCGCCGAAGCAACCGAACATATAGCCGTGCTTTGATGCAAGGTTGTATGCCTCCATCACGAGTTCATAACCACCGAAAGCGCATGTCTGCATCAACATTGTCGATTCTGGGTGATAGAAGTTCACGAGCATATTGTCGGCCATACCGAATTCGTAAGGAGGGAAGATGAACTTGTTTGTCCAACCGTCGAACTCCTTGAGCATACCGTCAGTGCCCACCGATGACTCTGTTGCCTTTGCCACACTTGCTCCAACAGCCAAAACACGACGACCAGCATTCTTTGTGTCGTTTACGAGTTGGCAAGCCTCTGCAGTGATAACAACCTGCTCTGAGTCCATCTTATGCTTTGTGAGGTCTTCCACCTCGATAGGACTGAAACAGCCAAGACCGCAGTGAACAGTGATGAAAGCAGTATTGATGCCTTTTATCTCCATGCGCTTCATCATCTCACGTGAGAAATGAAGAGATGTGGCAGGGGCAGTCACCGCACCCTCGTTCTTGGCAAACACAGTCTGGAAATCAGAAAGATCCTGCTCATCAGCCTTCTTTCCTGGACGCTGGTCGAGGATATAGTGTGGCAGCGGTGCCTCACCGAGGGAATAGAGGTTCTTCTTGAACTCCTCGTGCGAACTCTCGTAGAGGAATCGGAGTGTACGACCACGCGAGGTGGTATTGTCGATGACCTCGGCTACCATTGTACTTGAATCGTCGAAGAAGAGTTTATTGCCGATACGGATCTTACGCGCTGGCTCTACGAGGACATCCCAAAGGCGCATCTCGGCATTGTGTTCGCGGAGAAGGAACACCTCGATCTTTGCGTCGGTCTTCTCCTTGGTACCATACAGACGAGCAGGGAACACCTTTGTGTCGTTGAGGATGAATGTGTCCTGCTCATCGAAATAGTCGAGCAAGTCTTTGAACTGCAGGAACTCGCCCTTGATAGGTTTGCCGTCAGCATCCTTGCGATACATATCGATAGTACCCGACTTGCGGTGGAGCACCATCAGACGAGCCTCATCCTGACGGGTGATGCGGTATTTCTCTACTGTTCCATCCTCATTCTCAAACTCACGCTCGAGGCTGTGAGGATAAAGTGGCACCTGAGATTTCTTCAGGTCAAAAGAAAATTGTGATAGTTTCATTATATAATTCTTAACTTTTAATTCTTAACTTTTAACTTAAAAGCTCGCTTTTATCATTCTCCCCAAGGGACTAATTCCTGCGACGCCAACCACTCATCGAAGTTATCATAAGTGAGACAGTCGTCGAGGGTGTATTTACCTACACGAGTGCGGCACAGCTGGGTGAGATATGCGCCTGAGTCGAGTGCCTTACCGATGTCGCGTGCTAAGGAACGGATGTATGTACCTTTTCCACAGACAACACGGATCTGGGCTTGTTTCTTCTCATCATCAAACCAAAGCAGTTCTATCTCCTCGATATGAATCTTCTTTGCTTTTAGCTCCACTTCACGGTCTTTTCGTGCCAACTGATAGGCTCGCTTGCCATTGACATTGCAAGCCGAGAAGATTGGTGGTACCTGGTCGATGTCGCCAACGAACTGTTTCAGTGCCTCGCGAACCTTCTCCTCAGTGATATGATCCTTCTCGAACCATTCACTCTCAGGATGCTCCATATCAAACGAAGCGGTGGTAGCGCCGAATTGCAGTGTCGCTGTGTATTCCTTGTCGTGCAACTGCAACTCCTCGATGCGCTTTGTAGCCTTTCCTGTACAGAGGATAAGAACACCTGTCGCCAATGGATCGAGGGTTCCGGCGTGTCCCATCTTGGCTCTTCTGATGTTCAGCGCTCTTGATATGCGAGTACGGGCAAAAGCCAGTGCCCCGAAACTGGAAGCCTTGTAGGGTTTGTTAATGCAGATGATTACTCCTTCACGAAAATTTATCATATACCAGGATATTTTATGCCAGACAGAGTACTACAACACCTATCACAGCACAATAGATGGCGAAATAAATAAGCGAGAACTTCTTGACAAGGTTTATCATCCACTTGCAAGCCAGACAGCCTGAAAGGAATGCAGCCATGAAGCCAACAATGAGCGACAGTGTTGGTATCGAAGCCATCTCTCCTGCGTGGGTTGCGAGATACTCCTCTGATGGAGCGAAGATGTGCTTGAAGTCGATGAGTGCCTCGCCGAGAATAGGAGGAATGACCATGAGGAATGAGAACTGTGCCAGTTTCTTCTTGTCATTGCCGAGCAACAGACCGGTAGCGATGGTGCTGCCCGAACGGCTCAAACCAGGCAGTACAGCACAAGCCTGTGCTATACCGATGATGAAGGCGTGAAGGCCAGAGATCTTCTCTTTTGGTTTGCTTGTGAAACCATTAGGGAAGAAATGTGTCAATGCCAGCAGCAATGCGGTGATGAGCAGACAGCAACCTACCACAACGGCCACATGACCTTCGTAGATGCTCTCGATATAATCCTTGAAGCAAAGACCTACAACGCCAACAGGAATCATCGAGATGATGATGGTGAGTGCGTAGCGTGCCTCGTCATTCCACTGGAATTTAAGGAGTCCTTTGAGAAGCCACACTATCTCTTTCCACAGGATAACGAGTGTTGACAAAACTGTTGCTACATGCACAACGATATCGAATGTCAAACCACCAGCCTCTGCCTGTGGACCGAGGAGAATCTTACCTAACTCCAAATGACCAGAACTTGATACTGGTAGGTATTCTGTCAGACCCTGAACGAGTCCGAGAATCAATGCTTGTAACCAATCCATCCTCGCCTAGTTTTATTTTACGTCCTTGATTTCCTTTTCATCGGCATTATCGCCATTACAATCCTTTGGTTTTCTAACAACAGCATACACCAAAGAGACAAAACCAAGGAAACATACTGCTGGTGCCAGTTTTGTGTGGCGTGCGTCGAAAATTGATGGATCGTATGCCTCACGAGTAGAACTGCCTCCACTCATAAGTACAAATCCTAAAAGGATAACGCAAATGCTTGCAGCAAGCAAGATGAAATTAACTTTGTCAAAAGCGAAATTTTTCTTATTCATATTGTTTGTCGTATTTCTTGTTTCTAAATCTTATACAGTTGTCCGGCTTTCATTTTAAGGAACTTGTTCACCGAGATATATGTGCAAATCCAAGTAATGAACAAACCGAACGCGAACACCGCTACACCTGCTATTGCCATTACCTCCCAGGTCACGATGTTGAGCATATTCTCCTGATAGGTGTAGAGAGCATATAATGCTCCGGCAAGAACAATGTCAGCGATGATTGCCGCAACAACGCCCACGAGCATACTCTGACGAACAAACGGTTTGCGGATAAAGCCCCATGAAGCACCCACGAGTTTCATCGTGTGAATATTGAATCGACGGGCATAGACTCCAAGACGGACGGTGTTGTTGATGAGTGTGAACGAAACGCCTGTAAGCAACAGGGCAAGAACGAGCAGTACGATATTGATACGCTGCAGATTGGTGTTCACACTATCCATAAGGTCACGCTGATAAGTTATCTCACTCACTTTCGGATAACGCTGCAACGCCTTCTGCACCCAACGGAGGGAATCGCTGTTGGCATACTCGCTCTTCAGATACAATTCAACAGAAGCCATGAACGGATTGGCTCCTATGAACTCGGTTGGATCCGAACCCATGGCCTTTATCTGTTCCTTCAACGCCTCCTCCTTGCTGATGAACTGCAACTGGCGTACAAACTCCTTTTTCTGGAGTGATTTTGTCAACTGGGTTGTCTCTGGTTGTGTCATATCATCCTCGAGAGTGAGGGTGATGACGAAATTCTCCTTTACATAGTTTGAAAGGTTATGGGCAGTGAGCACACTGAGCACAACCATTCCAAGGAGCACCAAAACCATTGCTGTACTTACACAGAGGGTGACTGACTGCCAACCACGATGTTTCTTTTGCTTATTTTTTCTTTTTACCATACTTTTCCGGGTACACTAAAGTGTAATTTTTCAGCATCGAGAGACGCCACAATAGGGAATGTTATGCAAAAATAAGCAATTTCAAGCAAATAACAACCGTTTTAAAATTCATTAACGATAAAAAAGCCCTTTTACAAAGGGAAATCAAGAAAGGAGCCCCTCCCCAACCCTCCCCTCATGGGGCGGGAGTTTTTGAGATTAGCTTTTCTATCAGAGAGTGCACTGTCAGAAAGAGTAGATACTACTCCCTCCCAATCTTTCGCCACTGTCGCTATGAAAGCGGCAAAGCTCTAAGTTTGCAGCAGAATAATGAGCCTGTTTGAAATAGCTCCCATTTGTATG
>JAZQOD010000247.1:0-6449 GCA_045627685.1 Prevotella sp.
CCGAAGCCTGGGTTGGAACCGTTGAGGTCGAAGTTGAAGTCCTCGATAGGGAGCTCGTTGTAGATACGAGCCATATACTTCTGGATACCATAGTCATTCTTGAACAGAATCTCTTCACCAAGCACATCTTTTGGCTCCAGATCAAGATCCTGGCATGAGGTTAGCGTCAACGATAACGTTGACGAAAACGAAAACGCTAACAAAAACAGATATAATTTAGATTTTTTCATAGCCATCGATGTTTAGAACTTTACTGTTGCACCAATATTGAATGTACGGTTCACTGGATAGCGGTAGAAGAGTGAGGCATTCTCGCCACCACCGTTGATACCGCGGCTACCAGGACGCTCTGGGTCGATGTTGTCGATACCAGTGAAGGTGAGGAGGTTATATGCGTTTACATATACTCTCACGCTCTGGATACCAGCATACTTCATCCATGTGCGAGGCAATGAGTAGCCCACCTCGAGACTCTTGAGACGGAGATAAGAGGTGTTCTTGATACCTGTAGCATAACTGCTGAAGCTGTGACCTGTAACAGGGTAGAGACCTTCAACCCACTGTGTTGCAGGGTTCCATGGGTCGTCGTCGATGTTAGCAGTGTGCCAACGGTCGGTGTAGATACTGAGTGCAGCGCCACCATTGAATGGACCAACCTCGGTGAACACCTCACCGTAAGAGTTGTAAACGCCAGCAGCACCCTGCCAGTTCATGCTGAGGTCGATACCACGCCAGTCTGCACCGAGAGAGATACCGTAGTTGAATACAGGCATGTTGAATGTAGCCACTGGATGCTCGTCGTTACCGTCGATGATACCGTCGTTGTTCCAGTCCTCGTAGTAGTAGTCGCCAGGGAGAGTACCCTGTCCGTAACCGCCTCCAGTAACAGAGTGATGCTGAATCTGCTCGATGTTCTCGAAGCGACCAGCCTCTGCGATGTTCATCCAGATATCCTTGTTACGACCAGAGAGGCTCAGGTTGCGCCAGTTCTCGTATGAGTTCTGACCGTTAGCCTGTACATTGCGGTCGAAACGGTTCTTTGTTGCTGAAATCTGAGCGTTAACCCAGTAGTTCACATCAGCAACACGGTTGCGATGACCGAGAGAGATTTCCCAACCGAAGGTCTCATCACTGTTCATGTTCTCCTGAGGCATGTCGGCACCTACTGTTCCAGGAAGGATTACTGATGAAGATGCGAGCAAGCCATCGCGATGACGCTTGAAGAGTTCGACTGTACCGCTGAGCATACCGTTCCAGAGATCCCAGTCGAGACCAGCGTTGTAGGTCTTAGCGGTGTACCATGTGAGGTTAGGGTTTGGGATAGATGTTGGAGAAACACCCTGCATAAAGGTGTTGCCGTAGAACCAACTCATGTGCTGCTCGAGGTTGTAACCAACCGAAGTAGGAGGGTAGTTACCTGCCACAGCGTCATCACCCATCTCACCGTAAGAAGCACGCAACTTGAGGTTTGTGAGGTAAGGCACAGCCTTCTTCAACCAAGGTTCCTCGCTTGCACGCCAACCAACGCTTACTGATGGGAAGAAACCCCAACGATGGCCCTTAGCCCACTTTGAAGAACCGTCCTCACGGAATGCAGCCTCTACCATGTAGCGACCCTTGTAGTCGTAGTTCACACGACCAACGATTGCTCTACGAGTCTGGTCCCAGATACCGCCCTTGTCGGCAGCACCGATCTGCTCCTCAGTCTCACCTGCGAAGAGGTATTCACTGGCAAGCATCATTGAGCGCTGAGCGTAGAAGTTGTCGCCGTTGCTGTACTGCTCCTCAAAGAGGAGGAGACCAGCAATATTGTGATCGCCGAACTTACGGTTGTAGTTCAGAGAGAGTTGCATCACATTACCGTAGTAAGGGTTTGTCTGGCGGCGGAGAGTTCCCGGACTGTTACGCTCGAGTTTTGCAATCTCGCCATCACCCATATCACGATAGAGATAGTATGACTTCTTCAACTCTGTGTTGTTGGTTGTGCTGTAGTCGTAGCTGTAGAATGCCTTTGCATTCAAACCCTTCACATACTTGAAATCGTACTGGAGAGTCACAGCACCGTTGAAGTTCACATTCTTATACTTGCGGTAACCGGTGTAGTCGCTGTTGATAGCAGCCACAGGGTTCTCGCTCTCGAGCATCTCGGTGTCGTATGCAGGCATTGAGCGGTCGCCATTGAGGTAAGCCTCAGATGTAGGGCGATATGTCCATGCCTTCTTGTAAACAGCCCAGATATCGGTGAAAGGCTCGTTACGCTCGTCCATGTATCCGCTCAACTGAACACCGAGTTTGATACGGTCGGTGATGCGAGCATCAACATTCGAACGGAAATTCCAGCGGTCATAGTTCATTGACTTTGAACTGTAAGCACCCATCTGGTCGAGGTAACCGAGGTTCACGAAGTAGTCGATCTTCTTTGAAGAACCGTCGATAGAGATGTTGTGCTGCTGCTGTGGCACATTAGTGTCGAACAATTCCTTGGTCCAGTTTGTACCAGGATTCTTTGCAGCGCTGTATTCCATCATCTTCTCCCATGAGTAGCGAGCATCGTTGTGTACAGAAGGATAGTTGTCGTTGATACCATACTTGTACTTCTCGTTCATGAGGAGCATGTGAGTAGTTGCCGAAGCAGTTTCAGGGATGTAGAGGAAGCTCTGCCAACCCCAGTTTGTAGAAAGGGTTACATTGAACTTCTCCTTGCCGTTGTTGGTACCGTGCTTTGTGGTAACGAGGATTACACCGTTAGCAGCACGCACACCGTAGATAGAAGCCGAAGCGTCCTTCAGTACAGAGATGCTCTCGATTTCGTTGGCATCCATACGACCGAAGTAAGCCTTGTCGCGCGAGATACCATCGACAACGATCAATGGATCACCCATACCACGGATATCGATCTTGTTGTCGTAAGCACCAGGCTGTGATGACATCTGTGTGATACGCACACCAGGAATCTTACCCGAGAGCATGTTTACAACGCTCTCACTCTTGGTTGTGACGATCTCCTTGTTAGTGATGGCACTGACAGCACCGGTGAGGGTTGCCTTCTTCTGAGCACCGTAACCTACAACAACGAGTTCGTCGATGAGGTTGGTGTCGTCAGTGAGGTTGATGGCGATGGTAGCCTTGTTGGCTGTAACCACTGCATCGTTCATACCCACATACGAGACACGGATCTTATCTTTGGTTGTTGCCTGAATCTGGAACACACCGTCAGCATCGGTCACGGTGGCACGCTGAGTCCCCTCAACGCGTACCGTTGCTCCGATGACCGGGTCGCCCGCAGGGTCAAGCACAGTACCCTTCACATTGCGGGTCTGCGCCGAAATCTGCAGCGAAGCCATCAGGCAGAACAGCATTATCACCAAACTCTTTCCGGAGCCGGAGATGCTGTTTCTGATTGCTTGAATTATATTCTTTCCCATATTTTCTTTTTTTATGATTATTGTGGGAAGGACCGGTTGGCACCTCCACCTTATTATATTATATAGGAGGTGCCACCTAATCCCGATAAGCCTAAATCTTAGAGCTGACCGTCGCGAGCTCTGATGATGTAACCATCGTCAACGCCGTCTGGACAAGCACGGCGGTTGAGCCATGTCCATACGAGAGCATCACCACCGATGCAAGCCTGACCGTAGAGGTACTCGTAGTAGATCCATACGCCGATACGCATGTTCCAACCCTGATAGTTCTCGGTTGTTACGAGGTGACCGTTCTCCTTGAGATCGATACCGAGGAGTACACGACCCTCACCTGGGAGACCGTCCCATGTCAACTCACCGTTACAGTTGCCACCGCACCATGCGATGTTATCGTCAGAACCCTCGTCGAATGGACGATCGAGGTTACGACGGTTAGAAGAACCTACAGAAATCTGGTGTGATGTCCAGTAAACACCGCGTGAACCCTTAGCAAGCTTTGTACCGAGGTCACCGGTTACGTAGCGAGTACCATCGTGGTAGATGATATCACCCTTGTCCTTCAACTCTGCTGTGTACTGAGTCCAGAGTTCGTTGATGAAGCGACCACCGTCGTGCATTGGGCTGTAAGTGATAGTACCGTCAGCAGCATCGCTGAAGTCCTTAGCCATATCGATGTCGTTCACACCTGCTGGCAACCACTCGTAAGGCTGAGCGTCTCCACCACGGATCTCAATGTGAGCACCACACTTGCCGTTGTAAACACCCTTGAAGTCAACATTCCTGATTGGGTCAACATAGATCCAGTTAACCTTCATCTTGACAACATCGTTGAGAACAATGTTAACAACGAAACCACCAGCGAAGTCCTGACCTGGACGCATTGTGAAGTCGAACTTACCATCAGCAGCAAGACCAGAACGGAGTGCTGTGAGAGCCTCTGGAGAAACGTTTGCTACCTGCTGGCCAATCTCGAATGTGCAGCCTGCTGGGAGACCTGTGAACAATGAAGCGAAGTCAACACCGTCCTCGAGAGCCACTGGGAGAGTAGCAGTCCAAACATTCTGGTCGCCCTTTACAGCGTCAGTAACGCTTGCAGCGAAACCATAATCCTCGAGATCCTCTGTTGAGAAGTAGTAGTTAGGACCCATCTTTACAGTGAAGTAGTTAGAAACATACTCTACACCGTTCACCTCAGCAACAACGCAGAGAGCGTACTTCTTGTCAGCGTCAACGCCGAGAGCCTTTACAGGTACGTTGAGGATATTACCATTGATTGTAGCACCTTCAACAGTCTTGAACATACTGCTGTTGTTTGATGCAGCGCGAGTCTTCAACTCGTGAGCCTCCATAACGCCGAATGTAGCACCGTCGAGGTTCTTGATTTCCTTGCCGCTAACGAGGAAGCTAACCATCACTGGGTCAGTGTTCTCGATAACAACGAGACCGTCCTCATACTCAGGACTGTAGATGAGAGATGCAGCAGCTGCACCCTTGAGGATTACATAGTCAACACCGTCAACAGTGAAGATGAAGTTTGTGTCAGTCTCCACTACCTTGATGCCAGCACCACCAGAGAGGGTGATAACCTGACCGTCAGAGAGTTCCAATACCCAAGCGCCATCAGCATTCTGATAAGCGTTCTTGATAGCCGAACCAGCTGCCTGGATGTTTGCAAGCTGAGTCTTGATCTCAGACATGTAACCTTCCAAAACACTTACACGCTCGTCGAGACTACTGTCGTCATAACTACAAGCAGTGAACATTCCGCCTAATGCAACGGAGAACATTGCTCCGAACAGCAAGGACTTGATAGATTTTTTGTTCATAAGTTAAAATTTTAAGTTAATATAATGGAATTTACTAAATTTACAATTATCGCTTTCGCTGATGAAGAACGGTTGCCGCTTTTCCAGCCAATCTCAGGTACTCATCGCTCGGTATATCCTCGTCGATTGGGACAAATGTGCTGCCAGGGTAGGCGAGGGGCACTCTCTTGGCGCATTTGAATATCGCCGTACCCTCGTCTATCTCGTCGAACATAGCGATGTATATCATCTCTGCACCGGCATCAAGGGCAAACTGCAACTGTTTCCAGAAGAACTTGCCACTGTTGCGAGGGGTGAAATCGTGCAGATCCTGTGGGAATCGCATATTCTGCCATGAGAATCCAGGGAAGCACAGCGGAGCGTAGTCCACATTATTTTTTTTCGCCCACGCGATATCCTTCTTTATAAGAGGCTTGAACTTGTCGAAGGTGTTCTCCTTGTAACGGCCCACAAACCAAGGCATCACGATGTCGCACTGACGGATAAGGTCGTGCAACGCAGGATCAGGCTCCGTGTCGTCTTCAAGGTCGCGCCAGTGGGTTGGTACTCCGATCATAACGCTGAATCCCAACTCTTTCAGTGCAGATACTATCTGTCGGCCCTCTTCCAGCCCGTAGCGACGATGGTCGTTGAATCCCAGTCCCCACACAGTCACCAGCGGTTTTCCGTTATGGTAGAGATATGACGGATTGTCCTTGTGCGACATCAGCGAATGCTCATCCGCCACCTCTTTAATATCATTTATAAGCACTTCAACACCGTTCTTAGGCATTCCACTCAGGTCGTACATCACGCATATAGCCCTGCCGTATTTGTTGGCTGCCGTCATGGCGTTGCTCAGCACCTTGTTGAAATGGTTCTTGCCCGATGGGTTGCTCACCTCACCTACGAAGCGCTGCATGAACACACCGTCAAGACCATACTCCTGCATCCAGCGGAAATGAGTGTCCACGGTGGAGTAGTCGTAAGGTGAAGGTAATTTTGCGAATGTGCCATCCTCGAAACGGAATGGCGACTCGTATAGTTTCTCATACTCGTCAACCTCCGGCCACATGTCGATAGTACACGACCCAGGGTAGAATCCCTTGCGTCCAGTGTAATGATACCAGCCACGGTTTGCACCATCGTCAGGGGCGTTGAACCATCCCTGATAGCCAGCCATCACCAGTCCGCGGTAGGACTTATAGACAGTTGAGCC
>JAZQOD010000248.1:0-6294 GCA_045627685.1 Prevotella sp.
ATGCTCACTCCCGACTATATCCATTGGCTTTACACCGCCTTCACTCGAGCCACCGACAAGTTGTATCTCGTCAACTGGCCGGAAACACAGGTGTCCAAATAAATGATTTATCGAATTATCGAAATAACTATAAAACCCTATAACAATGAAAAAAACAGTTTTAACTATTTCCTTGGCGCTTGTTGCGCTTATTGGTTTCTCACAGAGCAAAACCGTTGCTCATCGTGGTTATTGGCAGACCGACGGTTCTGCACAGAACTCGCTCACTTCTCTCCGTCTGGCGGCAGAGGAAGGTTGCTGGGGCTCGGAGTTTGATGTGTGGATAACAAAGGACGGCGTGTGTGTTGTCAACCATGATGCTGACATCAACGGAGTGCATATCGAGAGTGCCAATTTCTCCGAGATTCGCGATTTCACCCTTGCCAATGGCGAGAAGATTTCTTCTCTGGAGCAGTATCTGTGGGAGGGTTGTCATTACCCTGATATGAAACTCGTGCTTGAGATAAAGCCTCACGCAACGAAGGCACAGGAAGACCGTTGTGTGGATGAGGTGTTGCGCTTGGTAAAGAAATATAATGTCGTTGACAACACCGATTATATCTCGTTCAGTATGAACGTCTGTGAGCGCCTCGTTGCCCGTGGTGTTGATGCGTTGAAAGGTCCTAACGGTCAGCGTAGTGGCAAGAAGATTGATGCACCAGAGATGCATGTAGCCTATCTCAATGGTGATGTTGCTCCAAAGGACATCAAGGCCCGCGGTCTCACTGGCATCGACTATGAGCAGTCGGTGTTCGAGAAGCATCCTGAGTGGATTGCTGAATGCCATGACCTCGGTCTTACTGTCAATGTGTGGACTGTCAACGACCTCAATAAAATATGGGATTTCGTCCGTCAGGGAGTTGATTTCATCACAACCAACCGTCCTGTGGAAAGTTGCAAACTCTGCAAGTAGCCTCGCTGGACTATCAAGGCTCCTCCCCTCGGGAGGGGGCCGTGAGGCTATTGCCTCTTCTTCAACTTCCTTACCGCATTCTCCAGACTCTCCGACGGTTCGAGGATGTTGTAATCCTTCCAGAATGTCTCATCGTTGAAATCAGCGACATCCGATGAAAGGGTGTCGTTATGCCCGAACATCCCCTTGCTCGACTTCGGCACCGGCGACTCTTTGTAGTCGGTAACCACAATCTCCGACACGACCTTATAACTGGTGGCAAACAATCGGCGCTTCCAGTCGCAGTTGAAGAGATAGATATTCCTTACATAATGCAAACGGCTGTATTCACCATCGTAACGGAAACTTACGGTGGTGGTGAGCCCCTTCGGACGGAATCGTAGTCCGCGTGGTTTCTTCACGAGCATGAACTCCACAGCCTTCGGCACATCGCTCACATCGAGTGCTGCTTCTATGCGCGTGAATGCTACGCGTTCCATATCAATATAAATCGTTCCGGAATAGAGCGGATACTCACGGAATCCTATGGCATAGAAACTGATTACGAACTGCGGACGCCCATCGATAATCGTTCCTTCCTCCATCTTGAAACGATAGGCAGGAAGGTCTTTTTCGTAGAACAGAATATCGCGGTTTTTCACCATATCAAGGAGCACGGCCTCATGTGGCCCACCCATGATTTTTATCGACAGAGTGTCCGCCTTCTTCTGGCTCATCAGACTTCGTCCTTTTATCACTTGCACCTTGTCGCGGTCGATGTTGTGCCGATAGCCCGTCTTGAAAATACTGATTACAGCCTCGTTGATGTTCGTGAAGTGGTTCTTTTTCTTCACCGTCTCACGATAGAATCCTGTGAGGCATTCCTCCTTTGGCGTGAAGTTCTGCGGAATCTTTTCAAGTGCCTTCTCGATGATGTTCTCCGGTGAATAGGCAAACACCGTGTTGAGCATCACACCGTCGGCGGCAAGCCACACATTGACATTCTGCAGGTCGGGCAGGGTAGAGCAGTCCACCACCGATGTCTTATGTCCCAGGGCAGAAATGTATATCGTACGAGGCGTCTCCTGCAGTTTCAGTGAGAAGAAACCATCCTCGTTGGTAATCACGCTGATGTTTGAACCACCCACATGTACCTCGGCATCGCCCAAAGGTGATTCCGTCAGTCGGCTCATCACATGTCCGCTGATCACCGTCTGTGCCACGCCTGCAAGTGCAAGCATCCACAGCAAAAGGATTATGGTTGTCCGTCTCATTAGCATTGTATCTTTATCAGTCAACAAATGGGAGTTCCGACTGTCAAGGAAACCTTTCATCCCGCAGTTTCGGATATCCACTATGCAAATGTAAGTATTTTCTCGCATACTACCAAATATTTTGCCGGGAAATATTCTTCGCACAAAAAACAGTCCCCGTCTTCGTTTTCGTTTTCGTCTTCGTATTCGTTTTCTGTAGTATAATCTGTGGGTAAATTCCAAAAAATAGTGAAAGAGTTTTGTATTGTGGAGGAAATATTGTAATTTTGTCGCATTGAAACAAATAAAACAAAATCGCCTAAACGAATGAAAACCGACATTGAGATTGCTCGCGAAGCGAAACTGCTTCCAATTCAGAATGTTGCCGCTCAGATCGGCATTGCTGACGAACTGCTTGAACCTTATGGCAAATACATCGCAAAGGTGCCATACAAGACTATCGACGAAACCAAGGTGAAGGAGAACAAACTCATCCTCGTCACCGCCATCACTCCGACAAAGGCTGGTATCGGTAAGACCACAGTGAGCATTGGTCTCGCTCTTGGTCTTAACAAAATCGGCAAGAAGGCTGTCCTTGCTCTGCGTGAACCTTCACTCGGTCCATGCTTCGGTATGAAGGGTGGTGCTGCCGGTGGCGGTTATGCTCAGGTGCTGCCAATGGATAAGATTAACCTCCATTTCACTGGCGACTTCCATGCTGTGACCTCTGCTCACAACATGATCACAGCCCTGATGGACAACTATATCTATCAGCATCGCGAAGAAGGCTTTGCTCTCCGTGAAGTGCTCTGGAAACGTGTGCTCGATGTGAACGACCGTAACCTCCGTCAGATTATCACTGGTCTTGGTGCAAAGACCAATGGCGTGACCGGCGAGAGCGGATTCGACATCACTCCTGCATCAGAGATTATGGCTATCCTCTGCCTCTCAAAGGATGAGGAAGACCTCCGCCGTCGTATCGACAACATCCTCCTTGGTATCAAGGTCGATGGTACTCCTTTCTATGTTCGCGAAATGGGTGTCACAGGTTCTATCTGCGTATTGCTCCGCGATGCCATCAACCCTAACCTCGTACAGACAACAGAGAACACTCCTGCATTTGTGCACGGTGGTCCGTTCGCGAATATCGCCCACGGATGTAACACCGTCATTGCCACAAAGACAGCCCTCACCTATGGTGACTACTGTATCACAGAGGCTGGTTTCGGTGCCGACCTCGGTGCAGAGAAGTTCATGGATATAAAGTGCCGCAAGGCTGGTTTGCAACCTTCGCTCACAGTCCTCGTTGCTACAACACAGGGCTTGAAGATGCATGGTGGTGTGCCACAGACTGATATCAAACAACCAAATGCTGAGGGATTGAAGGAAGGTTTCAAGAACCTCGACAAGCATGTGCGCAACCTCCAGATGTTCGGTCAGACCGTAGTGGTATGTTTCAACCGCTATGCTTTCGACACCGACGAGGAGATGCAACTCGTGGCAGAGCACTGTAAGGAACTCGGCGTGGGCTTTGCTGAAAACAATGCCTTCTGTGAGGGTGGTGTTGGTGCTGTGCCATTGGCAGAACTCGTGGTGAAGACCATCGAGGAGCAGCCTTCAAAGCCTCTCACATTGCTGTATAACGATGAGGATACCATCGAGGAGAAGATTGAGAAGGTGGCAAAGAACTATTATGGTGCTGCGAAGGTTGTTTACAACAAGGCAGCACAGAAGATGATTGAGCGTGCCCGTGCTCTCGGTTTGGAGAATTATCCTGTTTGTATTGCAAAGACACAATTCTCGTTCTCTGACGACCAGAAGCGCTACGGAGTACCAGAAGGTTTCACCTTCACCATCCGCGACCTTGTCATCAATACCGGTGCAGAGATGCTCGTAGCCATCGCTGGCGACATCATGCGCATGCCTGGTCTTCCTCTCCACCCACAGGCAGAGAAGATCGACATTGTTAACGGTGAGATTGAGGGATTGAGTTAGGAAGCCCCCTCCCATCCTCCCCGAGGGGAGGAGTGTTAATAGTTTCAAAATATAATAAGGAGCATCCTGCGAGGGGTGCTCCTTATTGTATTTGGTGGTTCTCCCACGGGGGGAGGCATTATTCTGTTACTATCATTTTGCCGTCGGTCAGCATCTGTCGGATAGTATTGTCTTCAAACTGGATAACAATCTCATCGGTGCCTTCAAAATGAAAATCCTTGATGGCTTGCTTCTTCTCGGAGTGCTCCTTATACCAATATGGCACTCCGTTTTGGGCGTTGAAGGCTGCTGTGAAAGGAATGCCTGTGGCGTATTCTGGATCGTTTTCACGTATGGCTTTGCCTAAGTTCACCATATATATTACCCCGTCACGAAGAATAAGGTGCGAACGGCTGCCTCGACGCTCTGGAAAGGTGTAGTGCCATATCAGGTTCAAGTCATCATCGAAGCACGATAGGTCGTTACGGTCGGCAATATAATGCAGATTGCCTGAAGTGACAATGTTGCTCACGGTACCAGCAATGTTCATGTTGTCGGGATAGACTGGAAGCAAGGCGTTGGTAGTCTGCAGACCTACCTTATTGGTTGATGGCATTGGTATCAAGTACGAGGTGATAGCACCGCCCGATAAGCCTGCTGTCACTATTCCCATTGCGAGAGAAGTCACCATAAGTGAAGCAAGTTTTTTTCCATTGGTAAATCCACTCTTGATTGAGAACTTATCCGACTTGCCTGTGTTCCAGTCAATGCGGTATAGATTGTCGGCTGCCACCCATGCCGAGTCAGCGCTGATTGGTTCGATGAACGACCATCCCTTGCTGCAATCCAAGGATTTTTTCCACACAACCTCACCTGTAGCAAGGTCTAATCCTCGTAGCAGTCCACTTCCCATAACCTTATACACTACGAGAATGTTGTCAGTAACATATACCGGCTGAATAGGATTGCCTTTGCTTTCCTTTCCCCAAAGTTCTTTGCCAGAGGCAAGGTCAAGCACTTTGATAAATCCGAGATTAAACAACAGAACTTTATCTCTTGTCATGCGCCACCCGATGTCTTTTATCTCAATCGACCATCGTTCAGTATGGGTGAGTGTATCACGACCTGATAAAACAAATTTGTTAGGAGTGATAAGGTCTTGTTTAGATACCACTTCATAAGAAGAGTCCTTGTGTGTTAGAACAGTCTCTGGACAGATGTCAGCGAAAGACGCTGTCGAGATAGTGCACACCAATGCTAATACCGATAAAATTCTCTTGAAATTCATAGATTGTAAATCATTTTATTGATTTTCAGTTCTTTGGGTAAAGTGATGGAGGAAAGTAATCCCGATGGTTTGACTACGTCTTTCCCAAGCCCTGCCACGGGCAGCTCTTACAACCTCAAAAAGAGTCTCGAATTAAAAGTGAACTTTCATTCGGTTCTCTTTTTGATGTTGTGATCCCGATGGGATTCAAACCCATGACCTTCAGAACCGGAATCTGACGCTCTATTCAGCTAAGCTACGGGACCCAAAAAGTGTACCTTCACAATCCGAATGCAAAGGTACAAATTTATTTTCATAAAATCACTAATGTCCGGTTTAATTTTTATTTGCTTGTGGTGGATCATCCTTCACAGCCATACTGTATGCTGTTGTGAATCTGTCCGTGGCAAGTGAGGAGAGGAAGCAGTTAAATTATCGGAAGTTCTTAATGATATGTAAAGAAATTAGACATTGTTTTCTATGTAAGCACTAACGACTCTTACGCAAGTTTCTCAAAATCTCACGATCTCACGAAATCGTTTGTATACGGATGCCTTTTTGCGGTCATCTGACGGTAATTGATGTTTTGCTCTCCTTTGTCTTCCTGTAATAAGTAAGAAAGTGTAAAAACATTTATTATAGATATGTGTAGATCCATCTGCGGGACGTAAATTATCTGAGTAACAACGACGAACAGAGTACAAAATGGTATTGTACTGTGAGTACAAAACAGTGTTGTACTGCCAGTACAACGCTGATGTACTGCGAGTACAACGTTGATGTACCGGAAAAAAACTATCGCTAGCCAATCCTCAATGCATATTTACCAGTGGCTCATTCCACCGCTTTCATCGCCAATTTGCGCGCAA
>JAZQOD010000249.1:0-4178 GCA_045627685.1 Prevotella sp.
CTACTCTGACTCAGTATTCTGTAGGCGATGCCTACGACCGTACTGGTTCGGTGTTCGTAATCCCAACCGACAAGGAGAAATCGTTCCTCGATGCAATGTACAAACTCGAGAGCGTGCCTGCATTCAAGAGCGGTGATGAGAACTATCACGGTTTGGTGAGCACTCCTGAATACAATGTACCATTGGAGTTGATGCGCTTCTTCACCGGTTTCGGTGTTCGCCAGTTCAACTACAACAAGGTGCCTGGTCAGGAATGGGTTGACTCAGTGAAATACGAACTGAATGTATCGCCACTCGTTGACTATCTGCAGGGCGAGGTTTGGATTGGTGCTTACATCGGCAACTGGGACGCTAACGGTCATAAGATCAGTCTCACGCTGACCTACCACCCTGCCGACGAGGATGCACCAGGTGGCGTTCGTCGTTGTATTCCGCTGTTCAACACAGTGAACCTGCTTGAGCAGGACGGTCAGCCTTATCCTACCTTCATGCTCAACGACAACCTCAAGACAAAGTTCCATCTCGACAAGCCTGTCAAGAAGGCGAAGTTGCTCTATGTAACAACCGGCCACGGCGGTTGGGGCGGTGGCGACGAGTTCAACCAGAAGATAAACACCATCTCGCTCGATGGCAAGCAGGTTATCTCGTTCATCCCTTGGCGCGACGACTGTGGTACATATCGTAACAACTCACCATGTTCGGGCAACTTCTCCAACGGATTGAGTTCAAGCGACCTGAGTCGTTCGAACTGGTGTCCAGGCACTGTCACCAACCCAGAGTATATCTACCTTGGCGACCTTGAAGCCGGCGACCACGAGTTGACAGTCGATATCCCTCAGGGCGCACCTGAAGGCGGTTCGAATAGTTATTGGTGCCTCTCAGGTACTATTATATATAATGAATAACAAACACAATATGGATATGAACAACATCAGTCGTCGTAAGTTCCTCGGTATTATCGGGGCCGGAACAAGCGCTGTAGCAGGGACTTCTCTGCTCAGTGGCTGCAATGGCAAGGACAAGGAAGACGCTTTGGACGACTACAAGAAACAGATAGAACCACCTGTAGGTAAGATGACCTACCGTGAAAGCAACCAGACGCACGACAAGATTTCGCTTCTGGGTTACGGTATGATGCGACTCCCTACAAAAGAGGCTGGTTCGGCTCGTACACAGGACAATCCTAACAACGACGAGATTGATCAGGAGGAGGTAAACCGTCTGGTGGACTATGCTATGGAGCATGGCATCAACTACTACGACACATCGCCAGCTTACTGCCGTGGTCTCTCTGAGCGTTCCACAGGTATCGCCCTCAGCCGCTATCCACGCGACAAGTATTTCGTGGTTACCAAACTGTCGAACTTCGCACCAGAGACATGGTCGGGCGAAGCATCAAAGCAGATGTTCTACAACTCGCTGAAAGAGTTGCAGGTGGATTATATCGACTACTATCTGCTGCACGCCATTGGTGGAGACATCAACCAGTATAAGGCGCGATATGTGGATAACGGAATGATGGACTTCCTCCTCGAGATGCGCAAGGAAGGAAAGATACGCAACCTCGGTTTCTCTTTCCACGGCAAGAAGGAGATATTTGATGAGATCCTCGCTGAGCACGACAAGTATCACTGGGATTTCGTACAGATTCAGTTGAACTACCTCGACTGGGATTTTGCCGACGAGATGTCCGACAGCAATGTTGACGGTTCGTATCTCTACGCAGAACTCCAGAAGAAGGGTATCCAGAGTGTTATCATGGAACCACTCCTCGGCGGTCGTCTAGCGAAGGTGCCTCAGTTCGTTGCACGTGCAATGAAGAAGCGCCGCCCTGAGAAGAGCGTTGCATCATGGGCATTCCGCTACGCCGGCACACCAGAGGGCGTGCTCACCGTACTCTCCGGCATGACATATATGGAACACTTGAAGGACAACCTCCTGTCGTTCTCGCCACTCGAACCATGTTCCGACGACGAGCGCACATTCCTCGAGGACACTATGGCAAAGGAATTGTTCCAGATGGAGAACATCCCTTGCAACGACTGTAAGTATTGTATGCCATGCCCTTACGGCATTGACATCCCGAATATCTTCACCCATTATAACAAGTGCAAGAACGAGGGTACACTGCCAATGAACCCAGAGAACAAGGAATACAGCAAGCTGCGCAGGAATTATCTCATCGGTCTTGACCGCACAGTGCCAAAGCTCCGTCAGGCAAGCCACTGCGTCGGTTGCGGTCAGTGCACACCACACTGTCCACAGCAGATAAAGATTCCTGAGCAGTTACAAAAGATTGATAAGTTTGTAGAGCAACTTAAACTCAACGGTCTTGAGTTGCCAAAGGACAAGCATCAAGAACAAGGAGAGTAGAATCCTCTACACGGAAATGAATATCGCGACCTGCAAACGGCATTCCATATGTCTTTTGTGGGTCGTTTTGATAATGAGGGCGCGGGTCAAGTTCCAGCACCTTTATCAATGCTGCCGTCACATCGGCGTTGAACAATGATTTCAACTCTTCCGGAATAACAACCTCAAGGCGGCGAATAGGATTGGAATCAACAAAACCTGAACGGACACCCACATGACTGTCGGCATACTCCACATAAGGCTTGATGTCGTATATAGGAGTGCCGTCCATCAGGTCAGCCCCTGAAACATAGAGCACAGGACCATCCTTACTCTCCCACTCCACACGCTCCAACCTTACCGACGACAAGCCGATATTGTTTGGGCGGAACGGCGAACGGGTGGCGAAAACACCCACCTTCTCGTTGCCTCCAAGAACGGGAGGACGCACTACAGGTGAGTTTGCCTTATGACGATTGGCAGAAAATTCCCATATCAGCCATAAGAAATCAAAACCCTCAATACCGCGAATGTAATCAACATTGCGGTACTGAGGTTCAAAGATTATCTCACCCTTCAGTTCCTCTACCAGTCCCGATTGCTTGGGAATGCCAAACTTGGAACTGAAGGGTGAGCGGAATCGTGCTATTGGATTAATTTGCATATACCTCCAATTCTGAGAATGCACAGTAGTCGCGTGCTGTCTGATCCTCTGGAGCAGGAACATACAGACGAACATACTTTGCCTTCACTGGCGACACCTTGCGTACAAGGTCCTTCTCCTTGTTGTCCTTCACTGTATCGACAGTTGTCCAGTCCTCAGACTCTGAGTTGCGAACCTGCAGAGAGAAGTTTGGCAACACAAACTGACGACCTTCTGTGCCACAACTAACGAGGTTCCAGCCTGTAACATCGCGAGTCTCGCCAAGGTCAAATGTAACATAGTGAGGACCCTTTGCACGGTCAAACCACATTGTCTCGATATCACCGTCAACAACATTGCTCACATCGATGCGCATACGGTTGTTGTTCTGGGCATTAGCATCCACTGGAGCATGGCGACCAGAATCGTCGATGAGAGTAGCCTTCTTGAGGATATTCTCTTTCTGCATCTCAGCCTCGTATGCATTGCCGATATTACCTGTAGTGAACATCTCGCTTGCAGGAGTAACGGTGTAAGCCTCGTTGGCAACAGTTGCTGCAAAGACTACAACCTGACGGTTTGTTGGAAGAACAACCGATGTTGCACCCTTTGGAATGTCAACACCACACTTGAACATATAAGTGAAGTCGTAAGGCATATCCTCATCGAATACATGGCGGTGAGTACCAACATAAGCCACCTGAGCGTCCTTAACATAGCCCTCAACCTGACCTTCATGTCCCCACTGGCCGTAGAAACCAGAGTAGTAAGGCACAGAAACTGTCTGCTCACCAACATTCTGAACTACGTTCTTCTTGCCAGGAACGAGGAAGCTAACCTTTGCTGTCTGGTCGCCGCGTGTTGATGCTGCAAGGAAGTACAACTTGTTGTAACCTGCAGGGAGTTCGATAGTATCGCCCTTACATGTGTAACCGGTCTTGTGGTCAAGATCCTGGATTGTGAAATGGATACCGTCAACGGTGAGACCGTCCTTTGGCATCAACTCAGCAGCGTATGAACGACCGCCCTCGAAGTTGCCTGCAGCACGGAAATCATTCCATGAGAAGCAATACTTGTTCCATGGGAGTTCAAGACTCTTTGTTGCAATTTCCTTCACATCACGACCATTGCCGAATGTGAGTTTGTAAGTCTTCACGCCAAAGCCCTTTACATCGATGTTGAG
>JAZQOD010000250.1:0-2145 GCA_045627685.1 Prevotella sp.
CTATGTATGGCATTAATTGTCTCCAAATTGCCGATGAAGGAAATGTAACATGTAACTGTTACAAAAACAACAGACCGTACCTGTTACATTTACACCTAGGAATAAAAATCATAGCTGGCGATTATTCTCAAAAAAATCGCATTTAGCGCAATAAGCACAATAACGCATTAACGCAATAAGGCTGTTTGGAGCAAGTTTACTATATAAAAACTAGTATATATATTATATAATAATAAGTATATATATAGTCATCATAGTCTATTTGCTCTTATTGCGTTATTGCGTTAATGTGCATAATGCGAGATACTGCTATATAGCTAATACTAATTATGTACGCGCGTGGGGGAAGAGATTGTCCCAGTCGTCGGCGAGGGCTTGCATTGATGGGTAGATGACATCGGCACCAGAGTCTTTCAACATGGAATCTGGTAACGGACCGGTGTTAGCGCCAATGACAAATGCTCCTGCGGCATGACCGGCACGAACTCCCAATGGGGCGTTCTCAACGACAATGGTCTCCTCTGGTAATGCAGCACGACCAAGGATATCCGACATTTTCTGCATTCCCATGAGATATGGGTCGGGTGCTGGTTTGCCACGTTTCACATCGTAGGCG
Organism: Prevotella sp.; assembly: GCA_045627685.1. Taxonomy (GTDB): domain Bacteria; phylum Bacteroidota; class Bacteroidia; order Bacteroidales; family Bacteroidaceae; genus Prevotella. The sequence continues at coordinate 617 of JAZQOD010000250.1, forward strand.
GTGACAATATGCTCGGCACTGACGAACTCACCATAGTCTTCCAACACTCGTGCGATGAGTGGACGCTGGGCTGAACCTGTAACAACACCAATGAGCAATCCCGACTGGTGCATTTTACGCATCAGTTCGATAGCACCAGGCATCATCTGGGCTACTGGAAGAGTAGCGAAGATGCGAGCCTTCTCGTCATACATTGTCTGTGCCTCGGCTTCAGTGATGTCACGACCGTGCTGATCCTTTACAAAACGCTGGATGGTCTCCACACCACGAGCACCTTCAGTGGCATAAGAGTCGGAAGGAGTGAACACAACACCGTATGAATCCATGGCCTGAACCCACGCAATGGCATGGTTGGGCATGGAGTCATATAGTACACCGTCCATATCGAAAAGGGCAAGGAGCCTCTCCCCCCTGCCCCCTCCCCCCTTAGGAAGGGGGAGCGAAATGTCTTTATTTATAGATTCTTTATCCATCTATAGTATTGAATCCCCAAGAGTATTAATCCCCCTCCCTGGAGGAGGGGGCTAGGGGGAGGGGTGTTAGATGCGTGCAAGGAGTGCATCGTGCTCTGCCTCATAGCCTGGCTTGTTGAGAAGAGCGAACATGTTCTTCTTGTAAGCCTCAACACCTGGCTGGTTGAATGGGTTCACCTCGAGGAGCAAACCTGAGATACCACAAGCCTTCTCGAAGAAGTAGATGAGCTGACCGATGTTGTATTCATCGAGCTTCTCGATAGAAACGAGCATGTTTGGCACACCACCATCAACATGAGCAAGGCGAGTACCGAGCTCTGCCATCTTGTTAACCTCGTCAACACGCTTACCAGCGAGGAAGTTCAAACCGTCGAGATTCTCCTCGTCGTTAGGGAAGAGAAGTGTTGAGTTAGGGTTCTCTACTGAAACAACAGTCTCGAAGATGGTACGCTCACCATCCTGAATCCACTGACCCATTGAATGGAGGTCGGTTGTGAGGTCAACAGCAGCAGGGAAGATACCCTTACCGTCCTTACCCTCTGACTCGCCATAGAGCTGCTTCCACCACTCACCGAGGTTGTGGAGTTTTGGCATGTAGTTAGCGAGGATTTCAATCTTCTTACCATCCTGATAGAGAGCGTTACGGCAAGCAGCATATACTGCAGCTGGGTTCTCTGCGAATGGACGGTCGAGACCACACTCTGCCTCCATGTCCTGAGCACCCTTAACGAGAGCAGCGATGTCATAGCCAGCAACAGCGATTGGGAGAAGACCTACTGGAGTGAGTACAGAGAAACGACCACCTACATTGTCAGGAATGATGAACGACTTGTAGCCTTCCTTGTCAGCACAAGTACGGGCAGCACCCTTCTTTGCGTCTGTCACAGCAACGATAACCTTCTTTGCCTCTTCCTTACCACGCTGCTCCTCGCACATCTTCTTCAAAAGACGGAATGTGAGGGCTGTTTCGGTGGTTGTACCAGACTTAGAGATGTTGATAACACCGAACTTAACATCCTTGAGGTAGTCGATGAGTTCAGTGAGATAGTCCTCGCT
>JAZQOD010000251.1:0-3070 GCA_045627685.1 Prevotella sp.
AGTAACCCTGAGCGTCACCCTTAGGAGTACCGTCACAGTACTGAGCACCTGCTACATAAACTGTGCCGTGAGAAGCGAATGGCACTGTATAAGCATCTGTGCCGAGAGTCTGGAACCAAGCAACGTTTGAAGTCTGAGTACCGTTGAGGTCCTTATAGCAGAACTCACCAGTTGCGATAGTCTCAGCATCGAAGAATGTTGTGTATGCGTTGCCCACGTAGAGATCCTCGTTAACATTTGATACCCAACAGTTCTCGATGTAAGGGTTGTTACGACCGATAACGATATTGTTCTGGCCTGTCATCATATCAAGAGTACCACCAACATAGCAGTTCTTGATGATCATGCGCTGACCGTCGCCTGACCAACCTACGATACCACCAGTACCATAAGCAGTGTGGCAAGTAAGAGTACCTACATAAGCACAGTTCTCAACAGTGAGGTCGTCGTGACCAACAGCAACGAGACCACCGTGAGTACCATCACCATCGTAAGAACTTGTGATGTCAACATCAGCAACAACATTCTTGATAGCAGATGTACCATAAGCCTCAGAAACAACACCTGCAGAGAAGTGAGTTGTAGAAACGATAGAACCCTTGAGAGTTACGTTCTCAACAACAGCATCGCGCATGTTCTTGATGAAAGCAAGCTTGTCAGCATCGCTGTTGAAAGCGAATGTAACAGTGTGGTCCTGACCATCGAATGTACCCATGAATGTCTCAGCATCACCAAGACGAGCGTCATGTGTATAGTTGATGTCTGCAGCGAGACGAGCGCTATACTTGTTGTTGTCCTTTGTGTTAGAAAGACGGATGAACCAGTAGAGGTCAGCATCAGAAGCGAGGGTGAAGAAACCAGCTTCATCTGCAGTCATGTAAGTAGGATCGAACTCATCACAAACAGTACAAGCACCGTCGTGGAAGTTGTGAGGATCGCGGTTTGAAGTGTTGGTGTTAGAGTAAGTTGTCTCACCGCTCTTTGAAGTACCGTCACAGTTCAAATCACCGACAGCATATACTGTACCGTGATCAGCGAATGGAACAGGCATAGCGTCAACGCCGAGCTTCTGGAACCATGCAACATTCTCTGTGAGAGTCTGGTTGAGGACACGGTAGCAGAACTCACCAGTAGCCATACCAGCGAGGTCAGACTCCTTGATTACACCGATACCAGCGTCAGTCTGAGCACCCTGGATATCCCAGTTGTTCTCGAACTCACAACCATTGTAACGGCAGAATGGACGACCAGTGTCAGCACCTGAGATGATTGTACCGGTGTTCCAGCAGTTCTTGCAGACACCACGGTCACCAATCCAACCACAGATTGTAGCACACTCGCGAGCACCCTGGATGTCACCAGTGTTGTAGCAGTTGAGGATTGTTACATCAGCCTGTGAGAGCATGTCAACACCGAGGATACCTGCAGCATTCTCTTCTGTGGTGTAGATCCAAGCCTCGTTACCACAGTTCTCGATGGTAACATTACCATGACCGTTGGTACCACCTACGACGCCACCACAGAAACGAGTACCACCTACGAATGCGTCGTCACCACCACCGATGATGATGTTCTTGATGTGTGCACCACCAGTGACACAACCAAAGAAACCGAGGTACTCACTGACTCCGATAACATCAGAGTCGATGTTCATGTTTTCAACACGATGACCCTGACCGTCGAAGGTACCCATGTAAGGATGAGCAACATTACCGATTGGGTAATACTCCTCGTTCAAGAGGTCAATGTCTGTAGTGAGGACAGCGTTGGCAGCAACATCTGTACCCTCATTAACGAGATCAGCAAAGTCTAACAGATCGTCAACTGACGAAATCTGATAAACGCCCTGACCGTCCTTTTCCAATGCATAAGACTGCATTGTGCCCATGAGCAGCATTCCTGCTACAGCAAGGCAAGTAAGTAAAGACTTTCTCATAAATCAGTTAATATTAAAGTTGTTAGTAAAAAATCGGTTTTGGAGCGAAGAGTGAAGTTAGAACGAAAACGAATACGAAAACGAAAACGAAGACGAAGACGTAAACGTTGGTTATAGAACAGCAATCTTCGAATGCAAAGTTATATAAAATAACGCACAATTTGCGCACGCATATAAAAATATAAGATGTATAATAGTAATATTAGGCAATTAATACTGGTTTTCAGTTGTTTATATGTTTGTTATACATTGTTTTGTATAAACGCTCCGGACTGTCCGGAACACCCAAAATTCCAGGAAATTCTTGTTCCACGATGCTACGCAATTTCCTTTATCCTCGCCTCGAATTCCTCGTTTTTCACGATGGAACGGTTTTTGATGCGAGTCTTGTAGGTGTTAACCGTATGCACAGAATAGTCGAGGAACTTGCCGATTCGTTCACTGTCGGTGATGCCCATGCGTATCAGTGCGAAGATTCTCATCTCGGATGTGAGGCTTCCCTCTGGGTCAGGATACTTGCGATCCTTCTCCTCAAAGAGAGCGTTGTATTTCTCGATAAAATGTGGGAACAGTCCGAGGAATGTTGCATCGAAGGCGGCATACATATTGGCACGGTCTTGCTCGAGTTTCTGAAGACTGACAGTTTCCTTGATCTTGTCTATCTGCTTTGTGGTAATCTGACGCTCGATGGTCTTGTAGAGTTTGTCGAGTTTTGTTATAAACTCAGCATTGGCATAGAACGACTGACCGATATACTCTGTCTTGATCTTATTTGCCTCGATGAGTTCCTTGTTCATCAGTTCCACCTCTTCAAGGCTCTTCCTTACATTCTCATCGGCAATGGCAATGAGGTGGCTCTTCTTTCGCAAGAGGAGATATGACCCAGTGATAGCTATGATAAGAAGCAGGGCAAGGATTGTTGCCATAAAGGCTGTGTTGCGTTGCGAACGGATGATATCGTATCGTTCCTGCTCAATCTGCGGAAGGATACCACCAATCTCAAGTTTTCGCTGGTTGGCATTATAGAAGTTGATATCGTCGAGTGCAAGATGGATATACTTTATAGCCCTCTCCGACTCACCTTTATCAACGATACGCTCTGCCAGGAGATAGAGGGCGGTAATCTCGCGTGTT
>JAZQOD010000252.1:0-17153 GCA_045627685.1 Prevotella sp.
GTCTCAAACAAGTCGCGCAACTCCTGAATCATCTTATTGTCCTTAGTCTCTTTGAGATGGGCAATGATTTCAGTTGTTGTCATCTCCATCGCATTGAAACCGAATCGCTCCTCAATATAACTGCGGAGGGTATCGGTAAGACGGGTATAATATGTCTTCTGATCCTCTGAGTTCTGCATCTTCTCCTGCTTTATCTTGTCGATGGCAGTAAGTGCTTTCTGGTGTGCAGGGATATGCTTCACGATGAGTATGCGAGAGATGATTGGCTTGTTCTGCTTCAATCTCACATAGAGGTAGATGCCGATGGCAACAAGGAGGAGCATTAGGAAACTCATCCAGAACAGTGGACTCCACTCAGACCAGAGGAACGGATTGTCCTGTACATCCTTTGGACCAAAAAACTGGTTGAGGTTGAGTGTGTCAACATCAAGGGTTATCACCTTGAGCGCCAACGGATTGGTCTTGTATTCCTTACCTGACACCTTAACGACAAATGCTGGTATGACATAGGCGTTCTCATCAAAACTGGTGAGCAGATACTTACGACTTATCTGTCGTGTGGCGTCATCAACCTTCGTTGTGTCATCCTTCAGCACCTCGACAACCTCCACACCTGGGCAAACCATGTCGCGAGCCTTGAATGCCGGCATCTGCACCACCTTGTCCTGTGGAGCGATGACGGTAAGGGTGACACCGGTCTGCTCACCGATGTATATTGCCATAGAGTCAATCTTTGCTTCCACCGATACGCCTTGTGCAAAGGTGCAGAGTGGAGCAAGAGTGAGAAGTATGAAAGTGAATAGTCTTTTTATCATATTTATATTATCCATTTCCAGGAAACATGTTGACTGATTATCTTCTGTTGAACAGTCGCATCATAGCCTTCACATAATCCTCGTTGGTAGCAACGCTTGTCCAGTCGATATTACTCTTGGCAAAGTCATCGCGTAGAAGCGACTGACTGTCGCGCCAAGCCTTGGTGTGAGCCTGTCGGAGTTTCTTCGAACTGGTGTCGATTATCATCTCCTTGCCTGTTTCGGCATCGTTTATCTTGATCAGTCCTACATCAGGCAACTCCTTTGCCAATGGGTCGTACACCTGAACAGCCATAAGGTCATGCTTTGAAGATGCTATCTGCCATTGCTTCTGGAGAGACTCTTCTGTGTAGAAATCGGAAATGACGAACACTGTTGAACGTCGCTTCATCACTCGTGTCATAAACTCCACTGCCTGACGGATGTCTGTTTTCAGACTCTCCGGTTTGAAGTCGAGCATCTCACGGATGATATACAGGATATGCTTCCTACCCTTCTTTGGTGGGATATATTTTTCAATTCGGTCGGAGAAGAATATGACACCAATCTTATCGTTGTTCTGGATAGCCGAGAATGCCAGTGTGGCTGCAATCTCTGTCACCATGTCGCGCTTCAACTGGCCTCGTGTTCCGAAATCAAGCGAACCAGAGACATCGACCATGAGCATCACTGTCAACTCACGTTCCTCCTCGAACACCTTTACATACGGACGATGGAAACGGGCGGTAACATTCCAGTCGATGTCACGCACATCATCGCCGTACTGGTATTCGCGCACCTCGCTGAAGGCCATACCCCTACCCTTGAAGGCACTGTGGTACTGACCGGCGAAGATGTTCTGACTCAGTCCGCGAGTCTTGATTTCAATCTTCCTGACTTTTTTTAATATTTCAGAAGTTTCCAATCTAATTACGAATTAAGGCACCTGAACCTGATTGATAATCTTGCTTACAATCTCCTCGCTTGTGATATTGCTTGCCTCAGCCTCGTATGAGAGACCGATACGATGGCGCAGCACATCGTGAGCCACAGCACGGACATCCTCAGGCACAACATATCCTCTGTGCTTAATGAAAGCATAAGCGCGTGCAGCCTTGGCAAGGTTGATTGAAGCACGAGGCGAACCGCCGAAGGTTATCATGTCCTTCAACTCTGGCAATCCGTAACGCTCTGGGTAACGGGTAGCGAAAACGATGTCTGCTATATACTGCTCAATCTTCTCGTCGAGATATACCTTATTAACAATCTGGCGAGCCTTCATGATATCATCAGTAGAGCAAACAGGCGATACTGTTGGCATCTTACCGGCGAGATTCTCGCGGATAATGAGTTTCTCTTCTTCCAATGAAGGGTAGTTGATGATGACTTTCAGCATGAAACGGTCAACCTGCGCCTCTGGCAACTGGTATGTACCCTCCTGCTCGATAGGGTTCTGTGTGGCCATCACGAGGAATGGCTCAGGCAATTTGAATGTGTTCTCGCCGATTGTCACCTGATGCTCCTGCATTGACTCGAGCAACGCACTCTGTACCTTGGCTGGAGCACGGTTGATCTCATCTGCCAGAACGTAGTTGGCAAACACCGGACCCTGCTTCACCTGGAACTTCTCTTCCTTCTGCGAATAGATCATTGTACCGATAACATCGGCAGGGAGAAGGTCTGGTGTGAACTGAATACGTGAGTACTTGCTTGAAATGAGTTGCGACAAGGTCTTAATTGCCAATGTCTTTGCAAGACCAGGAACACCCTCGAGGAGGATATGACCATCGCTGAGGAGTGAGATTAACAACGAGTCAACGAGATGCTTCTGACCAACGATGACCTTATCCATGCCTGCTGTAAGGTCAGTAATGAAACCACTCTGCTGACGAATCAGGATGTTCAACTCCTGAATATCAATTGATTCTGCCATAATATTTATTGTTTTTAATTTATTGTCAAACACTGAAAAACCGCCGAACCAATGCCAGCGGTTTCAAATCACAATGCAAAGTTACAATAAATATATTGTATGGCAGTGATGAAAACTTCTAAAAAGTATTAAATAATCTTCTTAAAAGTTAGAATTTAAGATACTTTATTACTTTGTAATATCGAATTAAAGTTCTTTAAGAGCCTCGTATATGCGCTGCACGGGCAATCCCATGACATTGAAATACGAACCGTTGAGGCCTGTGACTCCTATATATCCAATCCATTCCTGAATACCATAAGCGCCTTCTTTGTCGAATGGTTTGTAATGCTCTACATAATAGCTAATTTCCTCTGCTGACAGGTTCTTGAATGTGACATCGGTCTTTACCGAGAAATGCTTAGTCAACTGATTGGTTTTCAGGCAACAACCGGTTATCACCTGATGTGTTTGACCAGATAGTTTTGTAAGCATTTTACACGCTTCTTCTGCATCCTTCGGTTTGCCCATAACTTCATTGCCGAGCACTACAATCGTATCGGCTGTGAGTAGCACTTCATCATCGGATATCTCGTAACCGACAGCCTTCTTCTGCGAGATATATTCTGCTATTTCTTCTGTCGGCAGGTCTTCGGGATAACTTTCGTCAATCCCAGGAATAACCTTCACCTCAAAATCAATATCCAACCCAGCGAGAAGTTCTTTTCTGCGAGGCGAATTACTTGCGAGTATAATTTTCATAGCCTTTTCTTTTTTACCATCCAAATGCTGTTGCCGAACTCATCCATTTCCCTTGAGCCTTGAGCACCTGTTCTATAACATCCCTGCCGCAACCTTTGCCTCCGTCTCTATGACTCACATAAAGGCTCACCTGCTTTATCTCCTGACATGCGTCCTTTGGACAAACAGCACAACCTACCCTTTTCATCACCTCATAATCGGGGATATCATCGCCCATATACATCACCTCGTTATTATGTAGATTGTATTTCCCGATGAACTTCTCGTAGGTTTCAATCTTCATGCTGCACCCCATATAGATATCCTCCAAACCAAGAGCGTTATACCTATTATATACTGCCTGCGTAGTGCCGCCTGTCAGAATAGCTATCCTCAGACCCATCTTCTGTGCCAGTTGAATAGCATAACCATCCTTTATATTGGCAGTGCGCAGTGGTTCGCCTTCCTGCGACATGGGGATTGTCTCGCAGGAAAGTACTCCATCGACATCGAAAATGATGGCTTTTATCTTGGTGAGATCGTAGTTAATCATAGATTACCTCGCAGAGATTACTCGTTTTCTGCATCGAAGATTCTCACATTCTCCCATTTCAGTCTGTCTTCATTCTGAGGCTGGCGCACCATCGCCTTGTGACCAAAACCAAGCACACACAGCACATCAAGATTCTCTGGGATATTGAGAATGCCTCTTACTATATCATTCGCAGGAGTACCGTCGTTCAGTCCACGGGCTCTCATCTGTACCCAGCAACCACCAAGTCCAAGGTCTTCTGCCTGCAGAAGCATTGAGTATGAGGCTATTGAACCATCCTCTATCCAGCAGTCGTTGGTCGATGGGTCACCAAGAACGGCAATGCACAATGGGGCTTCTTTAAGAAACTGAGAACCCATTTCTTTTGCATCACTCAACTGTTCTATTTTCAATTTGTCGTCAACGACAACAAACTGCCATGCGCGCTGACCTTTACTTGTTGGCGACATCAATGCCGCACGGAGAATGAGCTGCACATCCTCTGCACTAATCTCCTCATCGGTAAACTTTCGATGAGACCGTCTTGTCTGAACTAATTCCTTGAAATCCATAGTAATACTTATTTCTTTGCAAAGTTAGCAAATAAATCCATAAAATCCAAATTGCCCCAATATAAATATGATTTAACCATGATAATGGAAAGCAATTTACGCTTGTAGCGCTAAAACAAGTGTTAAGAAACTATAACAATGCGTGATTATTCTTTTTTGTCTGCTTAATTTTTATTAATTTTGCAACCGCTTTTGAGAAATGCCTCATAAAGCAAGTGTTGGTCCGGTAGCTCAGTTGGATTAGAGCAACAGCCTTCTAAGCTGTGGGTCTTGGGTTCGAACCCCAACCGGATCACAAAAAGGAAGCCTTCTTGGGCTTCTTTTTTTTGTATCCGGCTGGCGGTGAGAACCCAACGGTTCGCCGAGCGCAGCGAGTCTTCGAAGGAGCGTTGCATGTCAGCTCTGCTGGATGCAACATCAAAGCGACTGAGAAAACCCCAACCGGATCACAAAAAGGAAGCCTTCTTGGGCTTCTTTTTTTGTATCCGGCTGGCGGTGAGAACCCAACGGTTCGTAATCGAAGCGTAGCGCCGCTTTCGTAGCTTTGCGGAGAAAGAGCCCCAACCTGATCACAAAAAGCACGCAATCAATTGCTTAAAGCTGTGGTTTCACCGAACAATATTTATATTCTCAGCGAATCAAACTGACGTTGCATCCGTTGTTTGAGTGCTATCGCACGAACGTTTGAGTACAAGCGGATAAGAGTATGAGTGTGGTCGTATAATGGTATGATTGCATTAAAACGAAAATTCAATCGCCCAAACAAAATAAATCCCCAAAGGCGGGGCCGTTGGGGATTATATATATCCAAACTATAAATTATTTCAGATTGCCAATCTTTTCTGGAGTTTCAGCATTCTTCTGGGCAGGTGATGTTGGGTTGTGCTGGAACTTTACCTGACGAACTGCACCTGAGAGATCGTCCCACTCCAACTCGATGGTTGCATCCTTATCGCACTCTGAGCGAGGGAAAATACGGAATGCTGCATAGCCATCAGTTGTGTTGAGTGAAATATCATTGTGTGCATTGTGATAGAGACGGAACTTGTTAGGATGCTCTGCATCGCTTACATCAACAAGATTGATTGAGTGGGTGATACCACCAATGCCGAAAAATGCACAGAAATGAATGGTCATATAGCCATCCTCGGCTACTGTTGACCAGTCGTCGTAGATTGCAAGGGCATCCGAACCATACTCCTTAGCATTGTCGGCACCTTTGTTCTCAGCAAGATCCTTGGTAAGCATGTCGCTTATAGCGAGAAGGTTTACTTCCTTGTATGCTGAAGAAGTCTGGTTTTCTACTTCATAAAAACGCACGAATACGCGTGTTTCCTTTTCAAAAGGACACTTTGTGACATTCACCGGACGAAGGGTGGTGTTCTTGTCAACCTTGAGCAGGAATCCGGCATCGCCTGTTCCTGGAATTGCTGTAGCCAATGCGATGTATTCTGCAGGAGCATCTTTGCCGTCAGAACTACATGAAACGAGTGTTGCGCCAAGACTAATAGCGAGTACTAAAACAAATAATTTAAAAAGTTTGTTCATAATTTAATAAGTTATTTTGTGATTTTTTCGGCTGCAAAGTTAGACAAATAAAACATAACTGCCAAGGATTAGGCAGTGCAAAAATGGTTCAAATGGTAAATACTTGACGTTTTTTACGATATGACAAGAAATTACGCTCACTTTCTCTCGTTTTTGCCCATCGCAGCATGCCACAATGAGTAGCGCGCCTCGGGGTTGAGTTCTTCAAGATGGGCAAAGACCTCAGTCATGGATTGTCGTCGTGTTTCCTGTTCGTAAGGACAAAGCGTCTTCTGTTTTTCAAAACCAGCAATCTGCGCGTATTCCTTTATCCACGACTCATGAACAAGACAGAGCGGACGGATTACGGATAGATTGTAGTGCTCCATCTGCATCATCGGTTGCATGGTGGAGGCATTGCCTTCGAAGGTGATATTCATAAGATAGGTCACGAGAATATCGTCCATGTGATGGCCCAGTGCTATTTTGTTGAATCCATTCTGCTCGGCAAACTGAAACAGAGCCTTTCTGCGATTCCATGCACATAGGAAGCATTTGGTCTTTCTCGGGTCGATGCTTTCGTCAAAACTGCTATGCAGGATATGCAGACGTACTCCTACCCTTCCGCAAAATGATGCCAGATAACTACGGTCGGTTTCGTAGGGGATGTTATCCATTATGACATGCGCTGCCTCTACCTGAATCTGTGGCTTGTAGATTTTTGCCTGTGCAGCCAACAGTTCAAGCAGCATCAACGAATCCTTACCACCACTCAAAGCAACAAGAATCTTGTCGCCATCAGCCAGCAAGGAATAGTCGGCACAGCCCTTGCGGAAAAACTTCCTAATAGAATTATAAATCAAGATGATAAACGACAAAACATCGACCCCTCTCCGACTCCCCCTAGGGGGAGAGTTTGGAGTTAGTCTTTACTATTAAATTAATATATTGAGTAATTGTCTAATTAACAGAAACAGCCTTAGAACGAATATGTTAGACCGAACGAGGTGTATTCTTTCAACTGGAAATAACCGAGTTTCTCGTCTTTGCGACTGATGCTTGAATCATCGAATCGTGGATATACATAAACACTCGCTGTGAGAATCTTGGATATCTTCAGGTTGAGGGTGTTCTCCCACTGAAGATCCATTCTGTGATATGTGGTGTAACCATAGAGACGAGTACGCCAGTTGACATTGTCGGAGAACTTCCAGTTGAAATCCACCTGGAAGGTAGAACCGTAGTCGAACTTCGAGTGCTTACCCTCGTCAATACCATTGCGAGTGGCAAGAGCAAGGCGATCAACATATTTATAGTTGCATGAGAGAGGAGCCAAATGGATAGTACCAGTGAGGCGCTTTTTGAACCATGACATGTTATAGTCCATACCAAGAGAGGCGTTGATATTCAGCGGACTCATGAAATCGGAGTTGACAGTATGGCTGTTCGATGCAAAAGTACGCATGAACTGGGTGTTAGCCACAACCTGCAGAGTGTAATACCATTTCTTAGTTGCCTGAATACCAAGTTTTCCTGTGTAGCGGAAGAGATCCGATGAGGTCTTTACGCTATGCACCGTGTCACTCTTGTTGGTCATAAAACCTAGGTGCATCTCGAGTTTATTCTCAAACTTCACCTTCTGCTTGTTGTTATAGTCAGCCCAGAGGGTGACACGCGAAAGAGCCGAATAGTTGCTTTCGCCTCCCTGATACCACTTGGCAGAATAGTAGTTCTGCATCATCTGCAGGAAGAACTCACCACGCAACGACCAGAAATTCGGTTTCTTGATCATCAAATCAATCTTATCAACATTTATCTCCTCAGCCTTCGGCACATTATACACTTCGTAAGCAGGATTAAGCGCCACCACCTTTTCATCCTTCTTCTTGTTCTCGGCCTTCGGTGTTCTGATTTGCATCTTGCCTCTCACAAACTCCGGATGATTGATATAGATGTTCATCAGGGCATTGTCAACAAGCAACTGGTTGTCGGTTGTCAATGCATCGTCATCTTCAAGCGAGAAATGGCGATGAGCAAGGTCGTTGTAGAAAGTAAGAGGTGTAAACAGGCGCGCATAACGATTGTATGACTCACCCCACTGATGATTCAACCTGCGGTTCTCCTTTTCGAGTGCATCGATACGCTGCTTGTAGATATTGATAGAGTCGAGATAATTGTCGAGTATGGTACGCGTCGGAGGGTCAATAATGTCTATCAATCCTTCGCTTTGATTATTCTGTGAATAACCAAATAACGCCGTCAAAAACAGTATAATTGTAGTCAGATGTCTCATAATCTTGGCTTTAACAAAGTTTCTAACTGCAAAGTTAGTAATAATATTGGTAACTTTTTGCCTAATTGAGATTTTTTTAGTAATTTTGCATTTCATAGTGCGTATTGCGCTAAATTTATAATTTAGAAACAAAATAAAAATAAATAAGAAATGGACAAGAACACTATTACAGGATTTATCCTGATTGCTATTGTTTTGTTCGGCTACACCTGGTGGTCAACACCATCGGCTGAGCAGATTGCCGAACAGGCACGCCAAGACTCTATCGCACAGGTGGAGTATGCCAAGGCAGAGAAACTGAAACGCCAGAAGGCAGATGCAGCAAAGAAAGCCAACGAGATGGCTGCTCTCGACAGCACTGCACTCTTCCACAGTGCCCTCAATGGCACTGCACAGAAGGTGGTGCTCAAAAACGGCAAACTGGAACTGACACTCAACAGCAAGGGTGCTACAGTTGAGAAGGCCGTTGTGAAAGGCTACAAGGATCGTAACGACAATCCTGATGCTACACTCTTCGACGAGAAAGTACAGTCGCTGAACTATATTCTCTCAACAAAAGAGCAGAACATCGAGACACAGGATTTATTCTTCACTGTATCAGAGTCAACCGACTCAACAGTCACATTCACAGCCGAGGCTGCTCCTGGCAAGACCATCGAGATGGCTTATCAGTTGGGCAAAGACTACATGCTCCACATGCAGATGCGTGTGAACGGCATGGCAGGAATGTTCCCTGCAGGCACATCAACAATGCATGTGAACTGGAAGGACAAGGCTATCCAGCAGGAGAAGGGTTTCACTTTCGAGAACCGCTACTCTACCCTCACATACCATACAACTGATGGCGATACAGACAAGTTGAGCGAGACATCTGAGAAGATTGACGAGGAGATTGACAAAGCTATCGACTGGGTGGCATTCAAGAGCCAGTTCTTCTCATCAGTGATGATTGCAAAGGGTGATTTCGCTGCAAACTCAAAGATGACTTCAATACCTGAGAAGAAAGGTACTGGTTATCTGAAGCAGTACGAGGCAAAGATGGAGACTCCTCTCGATCCTAAGGGTGTTGAGGCTTCGGAGTTCGAGTTCTACTACGGTCCTAACGACTTCCATATCCTGAAAGGCATTGAGAAGCAGAGCACTTTCGGCAAGGACCTCGATATGACACGCCTTGTTTACCTCGGATGGTGGATATTCCGTTTCATCAACCGTTGGCTCATGTACCCTCTCTTCGAGGGCTTGGCATCATTGGCTATCCCAATGGGTATCGTACTTATCCTGATTACACTCATCCTGAAGGTTATCACATATCCTATGGTGAAGAAGAGCTATATGTCTTCAGCAAAGATGCGTGTGCTCAAACCAAAACTCGAGGAGGCAACAAAGCAGTACAACGACCCTGACCAGGCTATGCAGAAGCAGCAGGCTATGATGCAGGAATATGCTAAATATGGTGTTTCGCCAATGGCAGGCTGTCTGCCTATGCTTATCCAGATGCCTATCTGGCTCGCAATGTTCAACTTCGTGCCAAATGCAATCCAACTCCGCGGTCAGTCGTTCCTTTGGATGGACGACCTCTCAACTTACGACCCAATTATTGAGTGGGGCAAGAACATCTGGGTTATCGGCGACCATATCTCTCTTACTTGTATCCTCTTCTGCGTAGGCAACCTTCTCTACTCATGGATGTCAATGCGTCAGCAGAAGGACCAAATGGTTGGTCAGCAGGCTGAGCAGATGAAGATGATGCAGTGGATGATGATGTTGATGCCACTCATGTTCTTCTTCATCTTCAACGACTATTCATCAGGTCTTAACTTCTACTACTTCATCTCATTGTTCTTCTCGGCAGCAATCATGTGGGGCCTCCGCCGTTTCACTAACGATGAAAAACTCCTCGCAAAACTCGAGCAGAAGTATCAGGAGAACAAGAACAGCGGCAAGAAACTCTCTGGTCTTGCTGGTCGTCTGCAGGCTATGCAGGAGGAACAGCAGCGTATGGAACAGATGCGTCGCGAACTCGAGGCTAAGAGAAAAGGACTCGGTAAGTAATACAAAGGAATAAAATGAAGAAACTATTATTTATTGCCGCTTTGTTTATGGCAACAGCAAATATGGAAGCCCAGGATGCTCCAATCATCGGCAAGAGCAACATACAACTTGCTTCCGACCGTATGACTCCAGAGGCACTTTGGGCTATGGGACGAATCTCAGGATATCAGGTGTCACCTGACGGTCAGAGTGTTGTTTACCAAGTGGGCTATTACAGCGTTGAGCAGAACAGGAGCCATCATGTGCTCTATACAATGAATATCGACGGTTCCAACCAGAAGCTCCTCACCACTTCGGCAAAGAGCGAGACCGACGCTTCATGGATTGACGGTGGCAAGAAGATTGCATTCCTCTCAGGTGGTCAACTCTGGACAATGAATGCCGACGGTACCGACCGCAAGCAGATTAGCCGTTTGGAGCGCGATATCGAAGGTTACTCTTTCTCGCCTGACGAGAAACATGTGCTGACTATTGAGTCACTCCCATTCACTGGAAGCATTGTAGCAAAGCCTGCCGACCTGCCAAAGACAACTGGTCGCGTAGTCAACGATCTCAACTATCGTCATTGGGACCACTATGTGGAGACCATCACTCACCCATTTGTTTATAACATCTCTCCCCTCGGGGAGTTGGAGGGGGCTGGCATCGACATTCTCGAAGGCGAGCCATACGAGTGTCCACTGGCTCCATTCGGTGGTATCGAACAACTTGCATGGAGTCCTGACTCAAAGTGTGTTGCCTACACATCACGCAAGAAAACCGGTGTTGCCTATGCAATCTCTACCGACTCTGATATCTTTATATATAATATAGGTACGCGTGAGACAAAGAACCTCTGCAAACCTGAGGGTTATGTAGAGCCGGCTATCGACCCAACAAAGTCGATGGCAAACCAGCCTATCAACCACTTGCCGGAGGATTGCAATGTGGGCTATGACACAAATCCAAAGTTCTCGCCTGATGGTTCACAGATTGCTTGGCTCAGCATGGAGCGCTGCGGTTATGAAAGTGACCGCAACAGACTCTGCGTTTATACTTTTGCTACAGGCAAGAAGGAATATGTATCAGAGGCGTTCGACTCGAATGTAGATGACTTTGTATGGGCAGACACTAAGGATGTGAAGTTCTACTTCATCGGTGTTTGGCATGCTGTAGAGAACATCTACGCTATCACCAAGAAGGGTGAGTTGAAGCAGATAACAGACTGCTGTGCTGACTTCGGTTCATTGCAGATGGTTGGAAACAAGAAGCAGATTCTGGCTGAGCGTCACGACTATTTCCATTCTGCTGATCTCTACCTCGTTACTCCTGGCAAGGATATGTCGAAGGCAAAGATTGAGCAGATAACCAATGAGAACAAGCATATCACCGACCAACTTGCTCTCGGCACATGCGAGGAACATTGGGTGAAGACCACAAACGGCGAGGATATGCTCTATTGGGCTATCCTGCCACCTCATTTCGATCCTAACAAGAAATACCCAACACTTCTGTTCTGTGAAGGTGGTCCTCAGAGCCCTGTATCGCAGTTCTGGTCATATCGCTGGAACTTTATGATTATGGCTTCTCAGGGATACATCGTCATTGCACCAAACCGCCACGGCTTGCCTGGTTTCGGAACAAAGTGGAACGAGCAGGTATCAGGCGACTGGACCGGCCAGGTTATGGACGACTACCTCACTGCTATCGATGATGCATGTGAGAACCTCCCTTATGTTGACAAAGACCGCCTTGGTTGTGTAGGTGCTTCATTCGGTGGATTCAGCGTTTACTATCTTGCTGGTCACCACAACAAGCGTTTCAAGGCATTCATCGCCCACGACGGTGCCTTCAACCTCGAATCGATGTACACCGATACCGAGGAAGCATGGTTCTCAAACTGGGAGTATGAGGATGCTTACTGGAACAAAGACCTCTCGCTGAACGCAAAGCGTACTTATGAGAACAGTCCTCATCGTTTCGTTGATAAGTGGGACACACCTATCCTCTGCATCCATGGCGAGATGGACTATCGTATCAACGCCAACCAGGGTTTTGGTGCATTCAATGCAGCAAAGTTGAGAGGAATCCCAGCCCAGTTGCTTATCTTCCCTGATGAGAACCACTGGGTATTGAAACCACAGAACGGTATCCTCTGGCAGCGTACATACTTCAATTGGCTTAACAAATATCTCAAATAAAAATGACAGAAATCATTCAGAAAAAACTTAATGACAGTGCTGGTGCAAGATGGACCGCACTTGTTCTTGTGGCATCAATGATGTTCTTCGGCTATATGTTCGTAGATGTGATGTCACCTATTCAGGCTCTCGTTGAGCAGCAGCGTGGTTGGACTCCAGATGTATTCGGTACATACGGTGCTTCTGAGTTCACACTCAACCTTTTCGGTTTCCTCATTGTTGCAGGTATCATCCTCGACAAGATGGGAATCCGTTTCACAGGTCTTCTCTCGGCATCAATGATGTTTATCGGTGCTACAATCAAGTTTGTTGCTGTAACCGACTGGTTCCAGGGCACAGGCTTCGCAGAGTGGCTCGGTTCATGGTGGACATCAATGCCTGCAAGTGCAAAACTCGCTTGTCTTGGCTTCATGATCTTCGGTTGTGGTTGTGAAATGGCTGGTACAACCGTTTCAAAGGCAATCGCAAAGTGGTTCAAAGGCAAGGAGATGGCTCTCGCTATGGGTCTTGAAATGGCTCTTGCTCGAGTTGGCGTGTTCGCAATCTTCTCTATCTCGCCAATCATTGCTGAGAAATTCGGCTCAATCGTAGTACCAGTAGGTTTCTGTACAACACTGCTTCTGATTGGTCTTATCTCATATTTTGTATTCACAATCATGGATAAGAAGCTTGACAATCAAATGGGTGCAGAGGCTTCTGACGGAGAACCAGAGGATGAATTCAAGTTCTCTGATCTTGGTGCAATCTTCACATCACAGGCATTCTGGATTGTAGCACTTCTCTGCGTACTTTATTACTCTGCTATCTTCCCATTCCAGCGCTTTGCAGCAAACATGCTCCAGTGTAATCTTGATGGTATCACAGCAACAGAAGCAGCCAATATTTTCCGCTGGTTCCCTATGGGAGCAGCAGCAATCACTCCTCTTCTTGGTTATTACCTCGACCGTAAGGGTAAGGGCGCAACAATGCTTATCGGTGGTGCACTTCTTCTCATTATCTGCCATCTCATCTTCGCATTTGTTCTTCCAGAGACAAAGAGTGAGATTCTCGCATACTCTACTATTGTGATTCTCGGTCTTTCATTCTCACTTGTTCCTGCATCATTGTGGCCAAGTGTTCCAAAGATTGTTGACGAGAAGATTCTCGGTAGTGCATATTGCCTTATCTTCTTCATTCAGAACTGGGGTCTTTTCTTTGCACCACTTCTTATCGGAAACGTGCTTGCATCATCGAATGCAAACAATGCAGCCGTTATTGCAGCAAAAGCGTCTGGCGCAGAGTTCATTCCATACGACTACACTGCTTGTGAGGTAATCTTTGCAAGTTTCGGTATAGCAGCACTTCTCATTGCCCTCTACCTTAAGGTAGTCGACAAGAAGCGCGGCTACGGTCTTGAGGAGCCAAACATCAAGTAAGGCCAATCTGACCCATCGTTCTACGAAGGTTCATCTCTACACAGGGATGAACCTTTGTTTTGTTATCACCATCACGAACAATCATCATATCTATACCAAAAGGACCTTCGTATTTCCCCTTGAAATGAATACTTAAAGTATCAATAATAGTTTCTTGTATGACGGTAAGCAGTCTCGCATCCACAAACTGATTAAGTTCGGTTGATTTCTCGTTCTCTGTACCTTGCGAATTCTGCAGATATGCACCATTCTTCGTGGCAAAAATATTCAATCCCAAATATCGGATTCCTTCCTTTTCGGCTATAAACTCCATAGCAAAATCCATCACTTTATCATACAACGGTTCTGCCAGTATACATCCCTGTTCGGTTATGATATTACGGATCCATCCTTTCTCACTCTCAGACAGTTCTTCTTCAAAGAAGCGTACTCCTCTACCACTGCAACTCCAGGGTGATTTCACGACAACAGGAAGTCGGGAATTGATTATTTTAACGATTTCATCGGGATCTCCTTCCAGAACCGCCATTTCGCCAACTAACCGTTTGTCGGCACTTACAACCTTTCCGATAATGTTCTCCGCGACAAACTGACGAGAACTCATCCTGCGTATATCATCCAGTTGTGTTTCTGTAGGAACAAGTCTCTTGCATAACGGATTACATCGTATCAATTGCGCAACGATTTTCCTGTCCCATCCCCACGGTTTTATACATTCCGGCATCTGGTTGTCTTTCAATGCAGCCAGGTCTTTGAAAGTCACGAATCTCACCTCTGGCAATGCTGTTTGAACGTTTTTCAGATTCGTCATAGCCTGCTCAATATCATCAACGAGTATCCAGTCTCCATCGTTAGCCCAGTAGATGGGTATATGACAGAAATGTTCACGAGTAATTCTTGCCGCTTTTGGAGCAGTGAAGAACGGATCGTTTTTGGCTAAGGCAATATCGTGCTCAGGATTGTATATGTGAAGAACCATTACGATTTAAACTATGTTTAACTTTGTTGAGAGTGTCTATTAAGCACTTTCTCATCAATTTCTCTGCAAAAATACTAAAAACTACAGAATTATTGCAATGTTTGCTTTGCAAATTGAAAATTAATTGCTAACTTTGCATTACTATAGTACTAAGTGCGGGCTATTCCCGTAAGATAATTATCACACTTTTGAGTAAACCACAAGATGGAGGCTTTTTTTGAGACTCATGCCAATTTGGTAGAACGCTGTACCGCTCCAGTGCGTCGACTCCTTATGGACGAGATAAACTGGAACGACCGCCTTATTGGTATCAAAGGAACACGCGGCGTGGGAAAGACCACTTTCCTGCTACAGTTCGCGAAGGAGCACTATGGTGCCCGCGATCGTCGTTGCCTCTACATCAACATGAACAATTTCTACTTCCAGGACCGTGGATTCGTTGATTTTGCAGGGGAATTTGTAGCGCGTGGAGGAAAATGCCTTCTTATCGACCAGGTGTTCAAACAGCCTGACTGGAGTGCAGAACTCCGTCGATGCTATGATCTCTACCCTACTCTTCAGATTGTATTCACTGGTTCAAGCGTCATGCGACTGAAAGAAGAGAATGCAGAGATTGGCGGTATTGTGAAGAGTTACAACCTTCGTGGTTTTTCATTCCGTGAATATATTAACCTTATGTCGGGAAACAACTTCCCGGCTTACACCCTTGAGGAGATAATCAACAACCATGAGCGCATAGCGAAGAACATTCTCACACATGTCAATCCGCTGAATTATTTCGAAGATTACATCCATCATGGCTTCTACCCATTCTTCCTTGAGCAGCGTAATTTCTCGGAGAATCTGCTGAAGACCATGAACATGATGACCGAGGTTGATATCCTTCTCATCAAGCAGATTGAGTTGAAGTATCTCTCCAAGATTAAGCAACTCTTCTACAAACTGGCAGTAAACGGACCGAAGGCACCGAATGTGTCAACCCTCGCCCAGGAACTTGAAACCAGTCGTGCTACAGTGATGAACTATATAAAATTCATGGCTGACGCAAGACTCATCAATATCATCTACCCTGTGAATGAGGATTTCCCAAAGAAACCAGCCAAGGTGATGATGCACAACCCAAACCTCCTGTTCGCCATCTATCCTATTCAGGCCACGGTACAGGAAGCGATGGAGACATTCTTTGTAAACTCATTGTGGAAAGATCACACTGTGAACCAGAAAGGCAAGGACAACTATTACATCGTTGACGGCAAGACACAGTTCAGGATTATCGACGCAAAGAGCGAAACAAAACTGAGATACCAGAGCGATTGCCTTTACGCAAGGTATAATACAGAAACCGGTTCCGACAATAAGATACCTTTATGGTTGTTCGGATTCCTCTATTAATAACATTTGAATTCAATCCTACAAGGATATAAAAGAAACATCAACTTTATACATAACATTATTAACTTTTTAATTATGGCAAAAGAAAGAAAATTTGTGACTTGGGATGGTAACACCTGTGCCGGACATGTTGCTTACATGTTCTCTGAGGTAGCAGCTATCTATCCTATCACTCCATCGTCTCCAATGGCTGAGCATGTTGACGAGTGGGCTGCTCAGGGTCGTAAGAACCTCTTCGGCGACACAGTTATGGTTCAGGAAATGCAGTCTGAGGGTGGTGCAGCTGGTGCTGTTCACGGTTCCCTCCAGGCAGGTGCTCTGACAACAACCTTCACTGCATCGCAGGGTTTGTTGCTCATGATTCCTAACATGTACAAGATTGCCGGTGAGTTGCTTCCATCAGTATTCCACGTAAGTGCTCGTACTGTTGCTTCTCACTCACTCTGTATCTTCGGTGATCATGGTGATGTCATGGCTTGCCGCCAGACTGGTTTCGCTATGTTGGCTGAGGGTTCTGTACAGGAAGTAATGGACCTCTCTGCTGTTGCTCACCTCGCAGCTATCGAGGCACGCGTTCCATTCATCAACTTCTTCGACGGTTTCCGTACATCTCACGAGTACCAGAAGGTTGAGCTCATAGAGGACGATGACGTACGCGACCTTGTTAACATGGAGGCTATCAAGGAGTTCCGCTCACGCGCACTCACTCCAGAGCATCCACAGGCTAAGGGTATGGCTGAGAACCCTGAGACATTCTTCGCTCA
>JAZQOD010000253.1:0-5314 GCA_045627685.1 Prevotella sp.
AGTGCTGAGAATCAGGCGGTTATATTTTCCGAAGGCTCGCAGCCAACGACGGCTGCTCGAAAAAGAGGCGTTTTGAGGCTATAAAAGCGGTGCTTTGACTATGTCATTCCACCGTTTTGAGGTCTTCATTTCAATGGAATGACCACTTCATTTCAATGGAATGACATCCTCATTCCATTGGTTTTGTCCGAGCCGCGAGCAAAAGAGAGCGTTTCTGCCCGATTTTCGCATTAGGAAAGAGCATCGTTCGCTCGTTTTCCGTTCTATTTGAGGTAGTCGCCATGGAGGAATTTTCTGCTATTTTCCTTTACACGCGGAGCCCGCAAAAGAATCCTCTGTCCGTTATTCAAGCATAAAGAGTCTGAGCGAAAAATGCCCAGACTCATATCTTGTTTTGTTGTTCCAAGGAACAGTCGCGGATGTTACTCCTCAACCTCAGCCTTTGGCTCCTCCTTCTGCTTTGCAAGGAATTCAGGGAGCGAAAGACCAGCCTGGTCGAACAGTTCGTTGAGAGGAGGAACCGACTTCATCAGTCCTGACACGAAGTTGGCGGTAGAGCTCTTTCCATCGGCATTGGCTCCAGAGTCCCAAACGGTAACCTTGTCGATGTTGATACCCTTCACAGCCTCCACCTGAGTCTTCACGAGATCAGGCAGTTTCTCGAGCAGCAGGAGGATGTAAGCATTCTTTGCATCACCACCGGCAGCCTGAATCATCTTGTCGTAACCCTGAGCCTGCTTGTTCAGGATTTCGAAGAGACCGCGAGCCTCTGCCTCCATTCTTGCATAGGCAGCATCAGCCTCACCCTTTGCATTGACGCGAATCTTCTCTGCCTCTGCTTCAGCCTCGATGATCTTACGCTTCTTCTCAATCTCCTGAGCAACGATCACGTTGGCAGCCTGTGTAGCACGCTCACGGTCAGCACGAGCCTCCTCGGCAAGTCTCTCAGCAGAGTAAGCCTCCTCGAGAGCCTTCGCCTGTGCCACCTTCTCGGCAGCCACAGCCTTGCGCTGAGCCTCCGCCTCACGTTCGCGACGGTCGGCATCTGAGTTCGCAATCTGCACCTTTGCCTCGTTCTCACCCTTGATAGCCTGAGCGTTAGCCTCGGCAGTACGGATACGAGTCTCACGGTTTGCCTCAGCCTTACCGATCTCACCGATCTTCTCCTGCTCAGCCACGCGCACCTTTGCCTCGTTGATAGCCTTTGCGGCAGCCTCACGACCGAGAGCCTCGATATATCCCGACTCATCGTTGATGTCGGTCACGTTGACGTTGATGAGACGAAGACCAATCTTCTTCAGCTCCACCTCCACGTTAGCCGAGATGGCAGCAAGGAACTTGTCGCGGTCGTTGTTCAACTCCTCGATAGACATTGTTGCGATAACCAGACGCAGCTGACCGAAGAGGATATCGCGCGCCAGTTCCTGAATCTGTGTTGCCGAAAGACCGAGAAGGCGCTCAGCGGCGGCTGTCATATACTCTGGGTCGGTAGAGATACCCACTGTGAAGCGGCTTGGCACGTCAACACGGATATTCTGTCCCGAGAGGGCGTTAGTGAGATTGGCATCGATGCTGATAGGGGTAAGACTCAGGTAGGCGTAATCCTGGATGATTGGCCACACGAAAGTACCGCCACCGTGGATACATTTAGCCGAACCTCTATTGCCGGTAGTACCATATACCACGAGAATCTTGTCGGAAGGACATCTCCTGTAGCGGTTGATGATCGACATAAACAGTACGATAGCAACGACCACTGCGATAGCTAAAAGAATGATTGTGTTCATAATAATAGTATTTTTTTTGTTATTGATAAATCAGATGAATATTGTTGTTATCAGTGCGGCGATAAATGCCGGAATACAGAAGGTAGTCATAACGTCATGCTGTTTTCAGTGTTGTTGCTCCGTTATATCACCAGGTTGTTCTCGATGTTGACCACCTTCAGTATGTCGCCCTCCATCACTTCTGTGATGCGAACCGTTGTGCCGGATGCGATGGTGTCCTCTTCGGTGATAGCGTCAAACTCATGCACCGAACCATTGAGACTTATCTGCGCCTTTCCTTTTCCCTCGCCGCCGGCAGGGATACGGATATACACCTGTGCAGTGCGGCCCTGACAGTCCTTTATGTTGAACGCACCGTTCTTCTCCAGTTTGCGTGTCTTTGTGAATATGAATACAAAGATAGCAACAAATCCCATACCCACAAGTATTGAAGCGATGACGAGCAGGGTAGGGCTTGATATCGAATTCTTCAGACAGACACCAGCCCATCCGAAACCCATGATGAAGTTGACAAGGTTTTTCATCGAGAAAATGTTGATGCCATTTCCAAGATCCATAGTGTCACTTCCGTCGAAATCCACATCGATGTCGGTGTGGTCCATTCCAAGGAGAGTCAGTATGAACTGCACCAGGAATACGAATGTTGCAATCAAAGCACATCCCCACATGACCTTCTGCATTGGGTCGAGAGCATTGAACAAGTTGATTAAATTCTCCATAGTCTTATTTTGTTTTATTTGTACTCAAGAATATCACCCGGCGTACAGTCGAGCGCCTTACAGATAGCATCAAGCGTCGAAAACCTTATCGCCTTCGCCTTGCCCGTCTTGAGAATCGACAGGTTGGCGGGAGTTATGCCGATCTTCTCAGCCAACTCGTTGGAAGATATCTTCCGCTTTGCCATCATCACATCTACATTAACGATTATCATACATCAAAATTATTATTTCGCTGCAAATTTATATCGTTTTTCGATAATAAACAAAATAATTCGAGAAAATATTATCGTTTTTCAATAATTTTAACTTTACAAGCCTCTTGTATCACTTCTGCCGCCTCTCGGGCGCAGCGAGTGTCGTTGTATGTGGTGCGAGCCAGTTCCAGTCCGCGTTGTCCCATTTCGCGTGCTTCTTCAGGATGGCTTGCAATGTAGTTGATGGCATTTACCCAACCTTCCACATCATAATAAGGTACGGAGATGCCACATCCTTCCTTGTCGAAGTCAACAGGGATTTGTGGGTTCCGGCTGCAAATAATCGGTTTGCCGAGAGCCAGCGCCTCCACAACGGTAGTGAGTCCCACGGTGTATTTCGTCTCCTCGCAGCATATCACAACGCAATCAGCCTCCTTCACCTTCTGTTGGAGTTCGTAAGGCATCAGTTGTGTCACCCAGTTCACATGGATGTTATCCTTTATCTCGATACCCTTGAAGATGTCGTTGTAGTTCATCTCGCCGTTCTGCTTGCTGATATACACATCCAGTCGCGCGCCGGTTTTGTTGAACGCCTTGATCAGTGTAGGCATATCGCGCATCTCCTTGCCGGAAGAGATGAATAGCCCCCCATCCCCCAAAGGGGGAGTGTTTTGTGCATTAGCCGCAAGGCTTTTTCCCCCTTCGGGGGTAAGGGGGCTGTCCATCCCCCAATGCCCCAGATGCATTCGTTCTGGGCGGGCTTTGCTCGATTTGAGGGAATCCTCGATGAGTTTCTGCGAGAAGAAGAACATATGGTCGAAACCACGGTAGAACAATCGTCCTAACCACTCGCGCCATGAAGCCTTCGGAGTGATGATTGGCTGGTGATGCCAGATGACTATCGGCTTGCGGAAAAGACCTAATGCGCGAAGCAGAACCACGAGTTCTATTCCGCGATAATGAGTCGCGTAGATGGCATCGAAATGCTCCTTGCACGACAGTATCTGCCACGCATTACGCAGCATCATTCGCCAGCGTGGCAGTCCCAGTCGGGATTTGTGCCACACAACATCAATATCGTAGTCCTTCAGTTTCGTTGCTCCATACAGGAAATGTGGTGGAAATTCGCCCTTTTCCATTCGTTGGAGAATCATCTGGATGTCCTGAGTATGGTAGAAATACACTTTCATACTGCAAAAATACAAAATTAAGTGAAAAGAGAAAAGTGAAAAGTGAAAAATGTTACTGCTTTTTGTTGCTGAGAGCAAGTTTTTTCCTCATAGTTGCTGATAATCCATTATTTTTGTTTATTTTTGCAAGGAAATACAGTACGGCTAAAGATGGAATCTTTAAAGGAAAAGACAAGTAAGGGACTCTTCTGGGGCGGAATGAACAATCTCGTCCAGCAGATAATCGGGGTGGTGTTCGGCATCATTCTCGGTCGATTGCTGAATCAGTCGGACTACGGCATGATGGCCATGATAGGAGTGTTCTCACTTGTTGCAACAGCCCTTCAGAACAGTGGATTCACCACAGCCCTTGCCAATCTCGACAAACCTGAGCATCGCGACTACAACTCGGTATTCTGGTTTAATATCATTGCCGGACTGCTGCTCTACCTGCTCCTTTTCTTCTCAGCTCCGCTCATTGCTGCCTATTATAACGAACCAACCCTCGTGCCTCTCTGCCGTTATGCCTTCCTGAGCATCGTCATAGCCTCGTGGGGCACGGCGCAGAATGCGTGGCTTTTCAAGAATCTCCGTGCCAAGCAACAGGCGAAGGCCGCCATGACGGCTGTTCTCGTATCGAGCACCGTCGGTGCACTGATGGCTTTCGCAGGAATGGCATATTGGAGTCTTGCAACCCAAGGGTTGGTATATGTGCTGCTCAACACCGTCCTTGTGTGGCATTATAGTCAGTGGCGCCCTACAATCCATGGCATCACCTTCGAACCGGCAAAGCGCATGTTCCGCTTCTCGTGCAAGATTCTCGCAACGAATATCACTACCATTATTAATAATAATGTGTTGAATGTGCTCCTCGGTCATTATTTCGGCAAGGTGCAGGCTGGAGTGTATAACCAGGCTTACCAGTGGGATTTCAAGTGTTTCTCGTTGGTGCAGAACATGGTGAATCAGGTGGCGCAGCCTGTCCTCGTGGATTTGCGAAGCGACGGTGGTCGCCAGTTGAATGCCCTCAGGAAGATGATGCGCTTCACGGCCTTCATCGCATTCCCGCTGTTGTTGGGATTCGGACTCGTGGCGAAGGAGTTCATCGTGCTTGCCATAACAGAGAAATGGCTCGAGAGTGCTAAACTCATCCAGCTGTTGTGTATCTCGGGAACCGTCATTCCGCTGTCAACACTCTTGAGCAACCTCATCATCTCAAAGGGCAAGTCGGGATTGTATTTCTGGTGTACGATGTGCCTCGGACTGCTGCAGATTGTCACGATGGTGCTCATCTATCCGTTAGGACTCCGCACAATGGTCATCGCCTATGTGCTTATCAATGTGGCATGGCTGTTCGTGTGGCATTCGTTCGTGTGGCGCCTCACAGGCTATGGCATCCTCTCTTTCCTGAAGGACATAGTGCCGTTTGCCTTTGCAGCTGCAAC
>JAZQOD010000254.1:0-10134 GCA_045627685.1 Prevotella sp.
AATCGTACTACTCTCGGTCAGGGTGAGGAATTCATTTTCCGTTATCTGCAGGGTGCTACTCCTTATGCTGGTTATGGTGTTGACGATGAAGGTCGTCTGCTCCTCTCAGACCTCGGATACCAGCACAACTGTCGTCAGCCTCTGACTAACTACTATAAACTTGGTTACAACTATTCAAGTAAGAATGTTGTGAACTTCGCCCTTCAGTACAAACTCGATATGAGCTGGTTGACTAAGGGTCTCGACTTCAAGGTTAAGGCTTCTTACAACTCAGAGTATGTTGCTCCAAAGAGTATGAAGTCTGGCTATGGTACTGGTACACAGTATATCGCTCAGCTTGTTGATGGTCAGGAGGTATTTAAGAAGATCGGTACAGCATGGCCTCCTTCATACGACGAGCAGTCAGGCCGTTACGGTTCACGTAACTGGTACACAGAGGCAAGCTTCAACTACTCACGTAAGTTCGGTCTCCACAATGTAGGTGCTCTCGTACTCTACAACCAGAGCAAGACATATTATCCATGGGACTCAGACGGTCTCTACTCTTCTATTCCAAAGGGTTATGTAGGTCTCGTTGGTCGTGTAACTTACGACTATGACCTCCGCTATATGATTGACTTCAATATCGGTTACAACGGTTCTGAGAACTTTGCAAAGGGCAAGCGCTATGGTACATTCCCTTCATTCTCAGTTGGTTGGATTCCTTCGAACGAGAAGTTCTGGGAGCCTTTGAAGAAGGCATTCGGCTACTTGAAGCTCCGTGGTTCTTGGGGTATGGTAGGTAATGACAACACCAACGGTGCTCGTTTCATGTACTTGCCAGGTGCTTGGACATTCTTCGGCGGTCACATGTCAGGTAACCCATTGAACTCAGGTACTAACTTCGGTACAAACCCAGGCTCTGGCGACTGGCTCCAGGCTGCAAAGGAGCTTACAGCAGGTAACCCTGATGTTACATGGGAAACAGCTACAAAGATCAATGTCGGTGTTGACACTCGTTTCTTGAACGATAAGCTCTTCCTGAATGTAGACTTCTTCTGGGAGGATCGTAAGGATATTCTTGTAAGTAACGCAGCACTGCTTCCTGCAGTAACCAGCTTGCCTTCAGGATACGTAAACCGTGGTCGCGTAAAGAATCATGGTTATGAAATCTCTCTCGGTTGGGAGGATAAGATCGGTGAGGTAAGCTATCGCATTGCTCCAAACCTTACTTTCGCTCGCAACAAGATTATCGATATGCTCGAGGTTCCACCAATGTACGCATATCTCGCACATACTGGTCTTCCAGTAGGAACACACTTCATCTACGACCTCTTCGAGTACTACAATGAGGGTACTGAGGAGCGTTACAAGGCGAAGTATGGTGCTGATATGCCTGATCAGGGTGTGCCATTGAAGTATGGTGATGCAATCTACCATGACTTGAACGAAGATGGTGTTATCGACGCTAACGACCAGATGGCTTTCGGCTACACTGATGTTCCTGAAATTAACTACTCTTTGAACGCAAGCCTCCAGTGGAAGGGTCTTGACTTCTCAATGATGTGGGTAGGCGCAGACAATGTAAACCGTATGCTCAACACTTACTATCGTGATCAGTTCGGTTCAACCAACAACTCGGCTCTCACACAGTGGGTTGCTGACAACTCTTGGACTGTGGACAATCAGGATGCTATCCTTCCTCGTATCTCGTTCACAAACCGTGTTCACAACAACCGTGACTCACGCGCATGGCTCATCAACACAGCATATGTTCGTTTGAAGAATGTTGAGATTGGTTATACTATCAACAAGCCAAAGTTCATCCCACTGTTGAACTCAGTGCGTTTCTATGTTACTGGCCAGAACCTCCTTACCTTCACATCATTCAAGGGTAACGACCCTGAGGCTGATGGTGGTAACTACCAGTATGGTATCAAGTATCCAAACACTCGCGTTTACAACTTCGGTGTGAAAGTTAACTTCTAACACATTATTATATATATAAGAACTATGAAACAGTTAAAATATATAGTGGCTTTGATGTTCGGTGCCTTCGTCGCAACTTCGTGTGTTGACGATTTCAAGGTAGGCGATGCATTCTTGGAGAAGGCTCCTGGTGTTGATGTTAATATCGATACCATCTTCTCGAAAGCCGAATATACCCGTAACTTCCTTTGGAGTGCTTACGGCCAGATTTACTGCACATATCACAAGGGTAACATGATGAATGGTGCTCCTATTGATGTGCTTTCTGATTCTTACCATTGTTATTGTGGTTGGGGTGGTCCTATCCAGAGTTACTATCCAGGTAACCTTACAGAGGATTGTCAGGATACTCCTAACGGTAATTTCCAGGGTAAGTTCTCTTATTCAACCATGAATCCAAACGGTGATAATGGTGATGGTAACAATGGTGATGGTCGCGTCTCAATTTACGAGACAGTACGTAAGTGCTGGCAGATTATTGAGAATATCGACAATGTGCCAGATATGAGCGATAATGAGAAGGCTCGCCTGAAGGGTGAGGCTTACACTATTATGGCAAGCCGCTACTTCGATGCTTTCCGTAGTTTCGGTGGTCTTTGCCTTGTTGACCATGCTTATGGTATTGGTGAGGACTTCACAACAGGTCGTTCTACAGCCTGGGAGACAGTGGTTTTCATCGATGACCTTATTCAGAAGGCTATCGACCTTGGCAAGGACGGTTTCGTATGGAATGTTGACAATGCAGACTTGGGCCAGTGGGAAGGTCGTTTGACACGTGCTTCTGCTCGTGCTCTCCGCTGTAAGCTCTGGATGCACGCTGCATCTCCACTCTTCAACAGTTCTGAGCCTTATATGGAATATGATCCAGCAAAGGTTACAGAGTTTACAAACATCGAACATGTATGGTTTGGTAAGGAACACGCTAACCATGATGCACTTTGGCAGCGTTGTCTGGAAGCATGTAACGAATTCTTCAAGGATAATTCAGATAATGGTAACTACTATGCACTTGTGCAGCCAAAGTCTAAGGACGAGGCTGGTTACCGTATGGCATTCCGCGAGGCATACCGCTATCGTAATACTGAAACCAATCACGAGAAACTCTTCGACTCACACTTGACTACTACAATGAGTCAAGGTGGCTGGGGCTGGGGCTGGGATGGCTATGCCATCGACTGTATCCGTCAGGGTGGTCAGGTTCCAACAGCCGAACTCATGGAGTGCTTCGGTATGGCTGATGGTACAAATTATCCATATGCTGAGGCTGATATCTATGGTGAAGGAAAGAGTAAGAACGATAAGGGTGAGTACATTGATATCTTTGAAAACCGTGACCCACGTCTCTATGAGACAGTTGCTGTGCCACGCCATAACTTCCCTTCAGGAACAGTAGGCGACTATCGTGGTCATACCTATGTTGACACATGGGAGAACGGTGTGCTCCAGCAGGAGGGTGACCTCAACAATGCAGAGGACAATAAGTCTGGTTTGAAGCGTTTCAAGTGGTGGTTCGACCACAGTTCAAGCAAGATGGACGACAGAGCCATCGGTGTTGCTTACATCCGTTTGGCAGAAGTTTACCTCATCAAGGCTGAAGCTTTGGCAGAACTTGGACAGAATCAGTTAGCTCTCAATGAAGTAAATATTGTCCGTGATCGCGTAGGTCTTGGTAAACTTGAGGATATGAATCCAGATCTTGAACTTACCGATCTTGCAAACAAAGAGGCTCTCATCAACGAGATTCTTCGTGAGCGTAACTGCGAGATTGGTGGTGAGTGTGGTGACCGTGTATATGACATGATTCGTCGTATGCGTCAGGATCTCTTCTGCAAGCCTCTCCACGAACTCCATACTTATCGTCTCGATGCTGATGGCAATCGTATGGAAGGTACAAACCTCTCTTATACCGATGGTGAGGCATGGCCTCATTTTGAGTATGAGCGTCCTGTAATTTCTATTGGTGCTCGTCGCTGGTGGGAGCCAGGCTTCTGGACAAACAAGTGGTATCTTGACCCAGTATCTCGTAAAGAGGTTCAGAAGGGTTATGGTCTTACACAGAACCCAGGCTGGTAATATATGAAAAGTGATTGTTGATGTATCAAATCATTAAATCATAAATAATTATGAATATCAATAAAATATTTAGATATACCCTGTTGGGCCTCTGTGCTGCTCCTTTGGCAGTAAGTGCGCAGGTGGAACTTGCCGACAAGCAGGCCCAGAAGGTGAACCTCGGCTATGAAGTGGAGATCTCTGAGTTCCTCACTACAGCAGCAACCACCACCATCACAGCAGAGGAGTTGCAGCATACGTCAGCAGTGAGTCTGGCTGATGCTCTCTATGGAAAACTGCTCGGTCTCACCGCAGTGCAGAATACTGGTTTCAAGGGTGAGGAAGGTCATGGCGGTTCGTTCAACATTCGTGGCATCCAGACACGCCCAGGTAGCACTAACAACTATACTGATGCCAACGATATCCTTATCCTTGTTGATGGCGTGGGGCGTCCTATCGACCGCATCATGGTGGAGGAAGTAGAGAGCGTTACAGTATTGAAGGATGCTGCAGCCGTTGCACTCTACGGTCATGAGGGTATCAATGGTGTACTCCTCGTTAAGACAAAGCGTGGACAGGTGAATGGTGGCAACCATGTTAAGGCCGGTTATTCTCATAAGTTCCAGTTCGACCCTCAGTTTGCTGACATGGTTGGTGCGTACGACTATGCAAAGGCATTGAACATGGCTCGTCAGAACGATGGTCTTGCTCCTGCTTATACCGATGCTGAACTTGCAAAGTTCCAGGATGGTTCTGATCCATTCGTTTATCCAAATGTAAACTGGAAGGATCAGGCATTCCGTAACACTGCTCACGAGAGCCAGGCGTTCGTATCTATGTACGGAGGCTCTGAGAAGGTACAGTACTACACACAATTGAACTATACCGATGCTCGTGGTCTTTATAAGAACACTGTTCAGGAGAACTGGGATTCACAGTTGAAGTATTCAAAGGCTAACATCCGTGCTAATGTTGACTTCCAGGTTTCTTCTACAACAAAGGTAAGTGCTTCAATGCTCGCTATCTTCATGGAGACCAACGGTCTTAACAATGTTACTTCAAACGATGCTTGGTGGCACCTCTATAAGGTTCCAGCATTGGCATTCCCTGTACAGACCAATGGAGGCGTATGGGGTGGTAGCCAGACATTCGGTGACTTCAACCTCCTCGCAAAGATGCAGGGTACAGGTTTCCAGAAGACTCACCAGCGCCAGATCTGGGCTAACATGGTACTCGACCAGGATCTCAGCATGTTCGTTAAGGGCTTGAAGTTCTACATCGGTGCTTCTTACGACAACTGTTCAAACATCTACGAGCAGAATGTTAAGGGTTACCAGTATGGTTGGAACCACTACGATGCTACAACAGGTGAGTTGCAGCAGACTGTGATGGGTTCTGTTGAGGATAAGCTCCAGTTCAACCATTGGGTGAACACACAGTGGCGTTCGGCTACAATGAATGTTGGTTTCAAGTACAACACTCAGTTTGCCAACGGCGATAACCTCGGTTTGAATGCTAACTATAATATCAAGGGTGAGCTCCGCGATGGTCAGAACAATACATGGTATCGTGCAAATGCACAGTTGGCTACTCATTATGACCACGCAAACAAGTTCCTTGTTGACCTTGTTCTCGCTGCTAACGGCTCTAACCGTTGTTACCCAGCAAAGTGGGCATTCTCTCCAACCCTCGGTCTTGGTTATATCTATGCTAACAACGATGCTGACGAGGCTATCATCAATTATGGTAAGGTTCGCGGTTCGGCTGGTATCCAGCACACAGACTTTGCTCCACAGGCAGGTATGTGGCTCGCTCCTTGGGATGCTTCTCATGGTTCGTTTGTATATGGCAACAGTTTCTCAACATCATGGGGAGCTTTCCTCCAGGCCTTCCCAACAGAGAAGTTCCATCAGGAAACTGCATATAAGGCAAATATCGGTACTGATATCCGCCTCTTAAAGTCGCTTGACTTTACATTTGACGCATTCTACCAGAAGCGTACCAACATCCTCGTTCCTGCTAACCAGTTGAACTCGGCTGTAGTAGGTATCCAGTCGGCATATGACGATAAGGGTGAGGTTTCAAGTTATGGTGTAGAAGTTGGCCTCCGTTATGCAAAGACATTCACTAACGGATTGAACCTCTATGGTGGTGCAATGTTCACAGCAACAAAGAGCAGAGTTGATGCTTGGATTGAAAATCCTGCATACGAAAACCTTTCTATCATTGGTGTTCCTGCTGACGCTGCTGGCGGTCTCGTTGCTCTTGGCTTCTTCGAGAGCGAGGATGAAATCGCAAACAGCCCTCGTCAGGAGTTCGGCCAGGTAAAGGTTGGTGATATCAAGTATAAGGATGTCAATGGTGATGGTGTAATCAACCAGAACGATGTCGTTGCTCTCGATTACGGTACATCATTCCCTTCATTGAACTATGCTATCAACCTTGGTGCTGAGTTCAAGGGAGTAGGTATCAATGCTACATTCCAGGGCTCTGGCAACCAGATTAAGAACATCCGTTATGTTGACGGCGTTTGGGGTGCACTCTCTGGTAACCGTAACCTCTCTGCAGAGTACTATGAGAACTGTTGGGACAATGCTGGTGCAAATGCCCTCTACCCTCGTCTCTCTACAGAGTCTGTCGCTAACAACAATCAGGAGTCAACCATCTGGTACCGCAATGCAAAGTGGTTCAAGATGCGCGATGTAGAACTCTACTACAAACTCCCTGCTTCTGTAATCTCTTCACTCAAGATCTCTACTGCAAAGGTATTCGTTCAGGGTCAGAACCTCCTCTCTTGGAGCAATATCAAGACTTTGGATGCTGAGAATCTGAGTACAGGCTATCCTGTAATGAAGAGTGTGAATATTGGTCTCTCAGTAACATTCTAATGACAGTACAATTATGAAGATAAATAGATTATTCCTTTATGCCCTTCCTGCAGTCTTCGCACTCAGTTCTTGTGTAGATCTTGAGTATCACGAAGTCTCACTCCGTGATGAGGCATGGACATATGAATTCTTCAACGATGGTGTGAAGAATATGGTTTGGGATGTTTACGCACAGATGTACAATAATGAGTTGGCAGACAACAGTACCAACTTCCTTGCGAGTGCTACTGACGAGGCTCAGTATGCACTTGAGATCGGTGCAGTAAACAATTACTACAACGGTGGTTGGAGCACAGCCAACCCAATGTCAAGCACTTGGACAAAGTCGTACACTGCTCTGGCAGAGATTCATACTATCCTTGAGAACATCGACAAGGTGGATCTTTCTGACTGGAAGTACAACGATAACTATGATATCTGGATGCAGCAGTTGGAGAACTTCCCTTTTGAGTTGCGTTTCCTCCGTGCATATTTCTACTTCGAGTTGTTCAAGACCTATGGTGATGTGCCTCTCGTAACAACAACACTAACCAACGGTCAGGCAAACAGCATGAAGCGTACTCCTGCTGATCAGATTGTAAAGTTCATCGTTGACGAACTTGATGAGATTGCTCCTTATCTGCCAATCACTTATACTGATGAGCCTTATGCAGAAATCGGTCGTGCTACTCGTGCTGCTGCTTATGCCCTCAAGGCTCGCACATTGCTCTATGCTGCATCACCATTGCACAACCCTGCAGGTGACAAGGCTAAGTGGGATGAGGCTGCAAAAGCAGCAAAGTATGTCATTGATCATGCAAAGACTTGGGGCCTTGCACTCGGCAGTTACTCTGCAAACTGGGGTAATGATGCTTTCTTCAACAAGGAGTTGATTCTTGGTCTTGGTCGCGCGGCTGACAACGCCTTCGAGATGGCAAACTATCCTGTAGGTGTGGAGAATGGCTCTTCAGGCAACTGTCCTACACAGAGCCTTGTTGACCAGTACGAGTTCGCTGACAATGGTCAGACATTCGGTGAGCGTTATCCAGGTGAGACTATCGATCTTACTGCAAATCCATACGAAGGTCTTGACCCTCGTTTCGGCATGACAGTAGTAAAGAATGGTGATGAGTGGCCTACAAACGGTACTCAGAAGAAGGTTATCGAGACTTTCGTCGGTGGTTTCAATGCTGCTCCAAAGTACGGTGCAACTCCAACCGGTTACTATCTCCGCAAACTCGTTGATGGCTCTTGCGTAACAACTGCCGACAACCAGGTAACACGCCAGCACACTTGGGTGGTGATGCGCCTTGCTGAGTTCTATCTCGACTTCGCTGAGGCAGCTTTCTATGCAACTGGTAGCGCTAATGATGCAACTTACGGTATGACAGCCAATGAGGCTATCAATGTACTCCGTAATCGTGCAGATATCCAGATGCCTGAATTTACAGAAGACAAGGAAGAGTGGGTTAAGCGTTATGAGCGTGAACGCCTCGTGGAACTTGCATTCGAGAACCATCGTTCCTGGGATGTTCGTCGCTGGAAGAAGGGTGCAGAATATTTCAAGAATATTTCTGTAGCAACTATCACCGATGGCGGTAACACCCTCGTTCGCTCTACAAAGACCCGTAGCTGGGATGAAAAGTACAACTTATTCCCAATCCCACAGTCAGAGATTCTTATCAACAGTAATCTCGTCCAGAATGAAGGTTGGTAATATAATAATGTATAGAAGATATGAAAAAGTTATTTAGCTATCTCAATATTGCTATATTGTTCATTGCATTGTCAGCAGTGTTCACTGCATGTACCGACGATGATGTTAATGACTCTGGCAACCTTGGATTGAACATCAAGGTGTTCTCTCCAACAGTGGTAGTTCCAGGCTATCCGATGACAATTAACGGTTCCGGCTTTGGAGATGTTACTGAAATCGAGTTCCCTGGTGGTATTAAAGTTACTGAGTTCGATATTGTTACCAGCGAAATGATTCGTGTGAAGGCTCCTCAGGGTCTCACCGAGAGCGGTAAGATCATCGTTCGCAACTCGGCTGGTGAGACAGCAGAGTCTCGTCTTTCTCTGTCTGTAGGTAAGACCGTTGTTGCTGGTTATTCAGCACAGGAGGAAGACCTCCTCAAAGGCAACGAGACACTCACTGTCTATGGTATTGGCATGAACTTCGTAACAGGTGCTACATTCTATGTAGAAGGTGAGGAACCAATCTTTGTTGATGCACATGATTTCCTTCGTATTGCAAGTGGTCGTGTAGTAATTCAGGTTCCTTCAGATATTACGGATGGCAATGGTTATGTAGCAATCCACCTCAGTGATGGTCAGATTGTAAACAGCCCTGCTTATGCATTCGAGGCTCCAAAGAACGGTGGATACTGGGATTACCAGAAGCGTTATATCTGGCTGAATACCGATCCTGCTGGTAACGGCGAAATCAACTGGGGTGGCCAGTATCGTCTCTGTCTTGAAGGTCATGATTTCAACAGCGAGTGTATTGGAGAAATCGCTGCTGATGACTGGGAAATCATCAAGACTGGCTCATTCTATCTCGAGGCAAAGGGTTCTGACTGGGTTCAGATGCGCATCACTACAGGTTGGTGGTCGACAACATGGACCGGCGAGGATATCACAACTGGCAATGAGCGTATCGTTGACAATGGTGATGGTACATACTCTATGGAGATCAACTTCGAAGGCGATCCTATCCTTGATCTCCTCGATGAGCAGCATCTGCTCTTCACTGGTAGCGGTTATACTCCATTGGGCCTCTATGTTATTGAAAAGGTATGGGTTGACGGTGGCGAAGGTCACTTCGAGACTGTACGCGATTCATTCTGGAAGAACGACGGCACACTCGGCGATATCAACTGGAGCAGCCAGTATCGCTTCTGTATTGAGGGTGGCGACAGCAACAACGAGTGCTGCTATGAGTTCCCTGCAGAAATCTGGGAGAAACTCAGAACAGAACCATTCCGTATCGCTATCAACAAGAAGGCTGATTGGGTGAACCTCCGTGTCACAACAGGTTGGTGGAGCACTAACTACATGGGCCTTGAGAGTCTCAACGACTTCATCGAGCAGGATGAGAGTGGTAACTACTACGTAGAACTCAACCTCTCTAACGATCAGGCACTCCTCGATCTCATCGATGTTCAGCACTTGCTCTTCACTGGTCAGGATTACGACCTCCTCGAAATCTACCAGGAGAAGCAGGTATGGGTTGACGGTGGCGATG
>JAZQOD010000255.1:0-5625 GCA_045627685.1 Prevotella sp.
GACGAGGACGAGCAGTTGATTCGTGAGACAAACGGACAATTTGAGGTGCGCCAGCCACTGGAACAGTTGTTCCTTGCCGCTTTCCACCCAGCCGAGGAAACCGACGAAGAGAATGGTGAATGGTTGACTTCTACGGAGGTAATGGCTGCTTTGCAGACTCAGCCGGCTTTCAACAAGAAGACGGATAACAGTCTGGTGAAGTTGGGCCGAATCCTCACGAAATTGAATATCATCAAGCATCGCACCCTATCCGGCATGAAGTACCTCGTCAGAGCAAGGTAGGAATACAATGCGTTTTTATTAGCCATGCCAACATACATCAACAGAAAAGCCTTCTACACAGCGAGGTAGGAGGCTTTTCTGCGAAATACGCTCTAAGCAACTACACAGACACAAAGGTTCTTACCATATTAGTAGTAAAACCATATAAAACCATATAAAAGGATTCACTCGCTGTAATAGTTTAACGGCTTTGTAGTCAAATATCGTTAAAGTTTGCACAAAATTGAGTTCACATGACGGAGATTTGAAGAATTTTCGTAACTTTGCGCTCAGAGACAGGCGTTATGCCTGAAACAAACAACCCAAATAGGCAAGATGAACAAGAATATTCACATATCGCACACTCAGATTGTACTATCCTTCGTTGCTACATGCATCGAAGCAACTGCCCGTACACTGGGCGTAAGTTATAAAGAAGTATTTTCACGCATGAAGCGTTTAGGCATGATTGAGGGCTATATCTACCCAAACTACGAAACGCTTCACACAGAGAGTCGCGAGAATATTGTACTCGATATGATAGAATGTATGGACGAATGGGAGAAGAGCGTATGAAAATAACAGTATATCATGGAGGTACAGAAGCTATAACCTCCCCAGATGCAGCGGTTGGTCGTCCGAATTTGGATTTTGGTCAAGGTTTCTACATAACAGACATGCGTCAGCAAGCAATAGATTGGGCGAAGCATATAAGTGACAGAAGGAAGAAACCTGCAATACTAAGCATCTACTCTTTGGACAAAAAGGGGGCAAAAGCAGATTACCGTTGCAAGATATTTACTGCTTATGATGGAGAATGGCTGGATTTCATCGTTGACAGCCGTTCAGGCAACCGTCCATGGGAAGAATACGACTATATAGAAGGAGGTGTAGCTAACGATCGCGTTGTTGACACCATAAATCTCTATATGGCAGATCTTATGACTCGCGAAAAAGCGCTTGAGAAACTCTCCGAGCATCGGCCTAACAACCAGATATGTCTTCTTAATCAGGAATTAATCGACAAATACCTAATTTTCAATGGAACAGAAGAAATACGCTGATCCGATTAAGTCTCCTATTGTTCAAGAGATTATCATTAGTAATCGCATTGGAGCGATAAGCCTTGAACTGTCAAAGCGTTTGAACATAGAACCAGCAAAAGCCCTTGAAGTGTTCTATGATAGCCAGACATGTGCCGACCTACATGACCGCAGCACAGGACTCTATCTCTACGGAGACCTTTATATAGCCGACGAATTCATGCGGGAAAAGTATCTTGAAGAAGGTTTTTAAAATGTTATCATTCTTCGGGTGTTGGCTCTGCTCCATTATTTTGTTTTTGGCAAAATTAAGGATTTTATTTATCATTACCAAATTTTTGTCATTATTTTTATTTGTTGCAAATATGAAATAACGAATACAGCCCTGGGTAAACAGCGAAATATCTTAAACTTTCTTAAATCTTTCTGGTTTAGAGGGCTCTCGCGAGGAATGTTTCAAAGAAAAATCGTAACTTTGCAGTCGATTTGTTCCGTTCAGGCTCGAATAAGTGGCAATAATATGAGGTTGCACGCCTGCCGGATTTAACGCTATATTTTATATAATGTACGCAATTGTAGACATGAAGGGCCAGCAGTTCAAGGTAGAAGAGGGTCAGAAGCTCTTTATCCACCATGTTCAGAACGCAGAGGCCGGTCAGACAATCGAGTTTGACAAGGTATTGCTCGTTGACAACGACGGTGCAATCGCAGTTGGTGCACCTACTGTAGAAGGTGCCAAGGTAGTAGTTGAGGTAGTGAACCCACTCGTTAAGGGCGACAAGGTCATCGTTTTCAAGATGAAGCGTCGTAAGGACGAGCGCAAGCGCAACGGTCATCGTGAGCAGTTCACTCAGGTAGTAGTTAAATCAGTAATCGGTTAAGGAGGAATTAGACAATGGCACATAAGAAAGGTGTAGGTAGTTCTAAGAACGGCCGTGAATCAGCTTCACAGCGACTTGGTGTTAAGATCTGGGGTGGCCAGAAGGTTATCGCAGGTAACATCATCGTTCGTCAGCGTGGTAACAAGCACTTCCCAGGCAACGGTGTTGCTCAGGGTAAGGACGACACTCTCTATGCACTTGTTGACGGTACAGTTAACTTCCACAAGGGCAAGTTTAACAAGAGCGTTGTATCAGTAATACCTGCTGCAGAGGCTTAAAATTAAATAACAACTTATTCCAAACAAACACGAGTTTCCCTGTCTCTCATCCGAGAGGCGGGGATTCTTGCGTTATAGGAGCCCCTCCCCAACCCTCCCATCGTCATCGTTTAAATATCGGCTAAATATAAATATTTAGCGTGTTTTCTTTGTTTGTTCAATTATTTTTTGTAACTTTGCGCTTTAGGTGTAATAAAAACAAGAACAAATAAATAAAACAAAATAATTATGCTTACATTAAAACTCATCAACGAAGAGACCGAGCGCGTTATTGCCGGTCTTGAAAAGAAGCACTTCAAGGGTGCAAAAGAAGCAATCGAAAATGTACAGGCTATCGACCGTCAGCGTCGTGAATCACAGCAGGCTCTTGATGCTAACAAGCAGGAGGCTAACCAGTTGGCTAAGCAGATTGGTATGCTGATGAAGAACGGCCAGAAGGACGAGGCTGAGGCAGTGAAGGCAAAGGTGGCAGAACTGAAAGAGGCTGCCAAGACTCTTCAGGAGCAGCAGGACAAGGCTGAGAAGGATCTCACCACCGCTCTCTGTCAGATTCCAAATATTCCTTACGACGAGGTGCCTGAGGGTTCTTGCGCTGAGGACAACTGGGTAGTGAAGTCAAACCTCAAGGAGTGTGTTGTCGGCGTTGACACTGTAGGCAACTGGAACTGCAATCCTGAGAATACTGAGGCTAAGTTGCCTCACTGGGAGTTGGCAAAGAAGTACAACCTCATTGATTTCGACCTCGGTGTGAAGATTACCGGTGCTGGTTTCCCTGTATATATCGGCAAGGGCGCTCAGTTGCAGCGTGCTCTCATCAACTTC
The DNA here is from genome assembly GCA_045627685.1 of Prevotella sp. GTDB lineage: Bacteria > Bacteroidota > Bacteroidia > Bacteroidales > Bacteroidaceae > Prevotella. The sequence goes on from JAZQOD010000255.1 coordinate 3,286, forward strand.
TTCCTCGCAGAGGCTAACAAGAGCGGATATACAGAGATCATGCCTCCAACAGTTGTTAACCAGGCTTCAGGTTACGGCACTGGTCAGTTGCCTGACAAAGAAGGTCAGATGTATCACTGCGACCTCGACGACCTCTACCTCATTCCTACAGCAGAGGTGCCTGTAACAAATATCTATCGCGATGTTATCCTCGACGAGAAGGACCTCCCTATCAAGAACTGCGCTTACACACAGTGTTTCCGTCGTGAGGCTGGTTCATATGGAAAGGATGTTCGTGGTTTGAACCGTCTCCACGAGTTCTCAAAGATTGAGATTGTACGCATCGACACTCCTGAGCACTCTGCTGAGAGCCACAAGGAGATGCTCGAGCATGTAGAGGGCTTGCTCCAGAAGTTGGAGTTGCCATATCGTATCCTCCGTCTCTGTGGTGGTGATGCTTCATTCACATCGGCTGTATGCTACGACTTCGAGGTATTCTCTGAGGCACAGCAGCGCTGGTTGGAGGTTTCGTCAGTATCAAACTTCGACACATACCAGGCAAACCGTCTGAAGTGCCGCTTCCGCAATGCAGAGACCAAGAAGACCGAACTCTGCCATACTCTCAACGGTTCTGCTCTCGCATTGCCTCGTATCGTGGCTTCAATCCTCGAGAACAACCAGACTGCAGAGGGTATCCGCGTACCAAAAGCATTGGTGCCATATATGGGATGTGATATTATAAAGTAATGACCTCCCCTATCCCCTCCCAAGGAGGGGGATTTTAATACCAATAAAAGGAAGTAAAGTTATATGAACAAAATCGTAAAGAAGGAGCAATTCTCTGAGAAGGTATTCAAACTCGTAGTAGAGGCTCCACTTATAGCAAAAAGCCGTAAAGCCGGTCATTTCGTAATTGTTCGCGTTGGTGAGAACGGCGAGCGTATGCCTCTCACTATCGCTGACGCTGACCCAGTGGCAGGCACTATCACACTGGTAGTACAGACTGTCGGTCTGTCATCAACAAAACTCTGTGCCCTCAACGAGGGTGAGTACATCACTGATGTTGTTGGTCCTCTCGGACAGGCTACACAAATCGACAACTTCGGTACAGTGCTCTGTGCAGGCGGAGGTGTTGGTGTTGCACCAATGCTCCCTATCATCAAGGCTCTCAAGGCTGCGGGCAACCGTGTCATCTCGGTTCTCGCTGGTCGCTCAAAGGAACTTATCATCCTTGAGGACGAGGTTCGCCAGCACTCCGACGAGGTAATCATCATGACCGATGATGGTTCTTACGGCAACAAGGGCGTAGTGACCGTAGGTATGGAAGAGGTCATCAAACGCGAGAAGGTCGATAAGTGTTTCGCTATCGGTCCTGCTATCATGATGAAGTTCTGCTGTCTGCTCACAAAGAAATACGAGATTCCTACCGATGTATCGCTCAACACTATCATGGTGGACGGTACCGGTATGTGCGGCGCTTGTCGTATCACAGTCGGTGGCAAGACAAAGTTCGTATGTGTTGATGGTCCTGAGTTCGACGGTCATCAGGTTGACTTCGACGAGATGTTCAAGCGTATGGGCGCTTTCAAGCCAGTAGAGATTGAGGAGATGAAGAAATTGGAGCAGAGCGTCAACGCTTCTACATCATGTTGCTGTGGATCAGAGAAAAAGGCTGAGACTATAGCACCTAAGGCTGAGGATGGCACAGCCCCTCTCGCCGAGCTCCTCGACCGTGATGCCGCTTGGCGTAAGGCAGTATTTGCTTCTATCAAGGGTAAGGATCGCGGTCTCATTGAGCGTTGCGTGATGGGCGAACTGGATCCTGTATATCGTGCTACCACACGTACAGAGGAGGTGAACACAGGTCTTACTGTTGAGCAGGCTCTCACCGAGGCTAAGCGTTGTCTCGACTGTAAGAACCCTACTTGTATGCAGGGCTGTCCTGTTTCTATCAACATCCCTTCATTCATCAAGAATATTGAGCGTGGTCACTTCCTTGATGCTGCTCGTGTGCTGAAGGCTACATCTGCCCTGCCTGCTGTCTGCGGTCGTGTATGTCCACAGGAGAAGCAGTGCGAGAGCCAGTGTATGCATCTGAAGATGGGTCACAAGGCTGTGGCTATCGGAAACCTCGAGCGTTTTGCTGCCGACTATGAGCGTAACTCTGGTAAGATTGCTCTCCCTGAGGTAGCTGAGAAGAATGGCATCAAGGTGGCTATCGTTGGTTCTGGTCCTGCTGGTCTTTCTTGTGCCGGCGACTTGGCAAAGGCCGGTTTTGAGGTTACTGTATTCGAGGCACTTCACGAGATTGGTGGTGTTTTGAAGTATGGTATTCCTGAGTTCCGTTTGCCAAATAAGATT
>JAZQOD010000256.1:0-2095 GCA_045627685.1 Prevotella sp.
GCCAGTTCTATGGCCTGGTTGTAATCGGCCGGCACTGTGTAGTAGTCGAAGTCTGACTCAATCTCCTCGTATCTGTATTTGAACGAGATGTTGTAAGGGTTAACGTAGTTCGCCTGTAGCCAGCGGTCAAAATCGTTGTACTCCTTTGTTGTCTGCACGATGACGCTTTCTTCGTCGAGCTTATCGCTCTGGCACGAAGCAACGGTCAAGGCCATTGTAACCAACAGGGTATATATTATTGCTCTTTTCATATTTTTAGCTTTTCACTTTTAGTTTTTCACTTACTCCCTCGTCTCCTTATCTTGCTCTCCGTCAGGGTCTTCGGTGAGGTTCGTAGGGATTGCTTGACGAGCGTTTGGCTCGTAGCCCGCATCGCGTACCTTTTGTGGCACCTGTACGGCACGACGGTCATCATCCTTAAGCAACCAGTCGGTGATCTTCACAGGTGTGCCAGCAGCGTTGAATACGCGGCGAGGAATCTCAATGCCGTAGCGTTTCACATCGAACCAGCGCATACCGTTGTGAAGGAATTCTATTCGGCGCAACTGCAGAATCATCTGCAATAACGACTCCTGTACAGAGCCTTCCTTGTCGATGGTGAAAGCAGGATGGAGATGTTTCTTGATGGTAGAGTTCACTATCTGATTTGGCAGAATCTCTTCACCTACCATTGCATCGTAAGAGTAGTCTGTATCATCAAGATAAGACACCACTTCTTCAATATTCACCTTTGCTGCGTTGTTACCTTGGTTATGCAGCCATGTGGTCATATCCTCACATGCAGCATCATAATCCTTCATCATAATCTCTGCCTCGATGCGGTTCAGCAGACACTCATCGGTCGAGAGAGCCACGAAGACAGAGTGGCGATAACCTGTACCAGCCACGGCATCGGTATATTCGAAGAGATAAGGCATACGCCAGAAGATGATGTATGTGGCATAGGTTGTATTGTAAGTCTTTGGCGCCTGGAAATAATTGATACTTCCCCAAGGATAGCCTGCGCTACAGGTTTCATGTTCAGCAACGTACTTGTTGTGGCAGTATTTCTTCCAGCGTGAGTAGTTACCGAAGGCCAGACCAGCAGCAGAGTAACCAGTGTGCATCAGCAGGTTACAATTTTCTGTTGCGTCGATATACTTCTGAGTGATAGCACCAATCTCCTGAGTCATTCCACCCATTACCTTGTAGTTGCGGAGTACGGTGGCAGGACTTGCTCCCAGCACTTTGTCGGCATACTCTTTTGCCTTGTCCCACTTCTCATAGAACAGATAGAAGCGGCTGGCAAAAGCCCACGCTGCCTTTGGGTTGAAGTGGTAGCGAGGCACGGTCATATAGGAATCGCTGATGTCTGGCATAGCCTCAAGGATGTCCTTCTCAATGAGGCGATAGCACTCTGCTACGGAGTTACGCTGATATTCAGGACGCAGTGTGTGTTCAGAGTGAGTCATATAGGTTATGCCTGGGTCAGACTCGCTTGTTGCCTGATTGTAGTGCTTCGCGAAGAAGTTCACCAACATAAAGTGGTTGTATGCGCGGCACATCAATGCCTCTGCCTTCAACTGCTTCAGTCGTGTGGTCCATCCGCTCTCTGCAGCCACCTCGTCAGCAGCCTCCATAGCCTGGTTGGCAGCAGCTATACAGCCATAGGCATCCTGCCAGAAGTTCTCTGGCGACTCGTTGTTGGTTTCTGTGCCATCCTGCCATTCATATACCTCGTCGAGAAAACGCTCCGTATTAGGGTTGTTCTCACCCATGCAATCTACATTGTCCGACATGTATTCTGCTATCACCTGATAGTCGTGGGTAGGGTAGGCTGATACGAGCAGCGAGAGAATCTTGTCCTCAGAATCTACTTCTGCACGGTTGTCGGGAAGTACATTCAAATAGCCATCGCCACATGCTGACAGAGCAAGCAGGCAAACGAACGCTGCCACATATTTATATATATAATAATGTGTATTCATCTTGTTCTTTTTCTCTTTTCGTTTTTTTTCTACTATTCATCACGCATTTAGATTCCTGCCTTCAGGGTCATTGTAAACTCCTTCGACATTGGCTGTGCAACACCACCAGTGTTGAAGAACTCTGGATC
>JAZQOD010000257.1:0-9631 GCA_045627685.1 Prevotella sp.
TTGATGAACTGCGGCAGTTCGTCGATGTTTGTGCGACGCATAAACTCTCCCACTCTTGTCTTTCGTGGGTCGTCCTTCGTAGCCTGAAGTTTGTCAGCGTCGGCATTAACCTTCATCGAGCGGAACTTATAACAATAGAACTCCTTGCCGTTGAGGCCCGAGCGTTTCTGTTTGAAGAAAATCGGTCCGGGGCTCGACAGTTTTATCCATGTGCCGAAAATGATATAGACAAACGGGAATCCAAACAGCAGGAACAATGACGAACAGATGAAATCAAACGAGCGCTTCAATATCCGGTTGCTCAACTGTGCCAACGGTTCGTCGTGCAACGAGAATACCGGCAAGCCGGCAACCATCTGCATCGACATGGTTCGCTTTGTATAATTGAAGTTTGTCGGAATGCTGTAGAAACGTATAATATGATTCTCGCAGTAAGGCAATAACCTGTTGATGAAGTCATTGTGTTCTGTGGAAAGAGTACAATAGAGTTCCTCCACTTCCTCGTGGTGCTCATCAAGGTACGCCAAAACATCATCAGGAGTGCCGAGATATTTAGCCTTTGCCGATGATACCGGATCTTCATTGACTGCAAAATATCCCAAAACATCGTATCCAACAGTAGGATCTGCAGCCATCAGGTTGAACAAGCCGTATATTGTGTCTGTTGGACCAACAAACAATGCCTTGCGGTGATGGGCAGGATTAGCACGATAGGTTTTAATGCACTGGCGAACAATATATCGATATATCACTGTGCCGATGATGACACCGAGATAATATGGCACCATGAACTGCACTGAAACAAGAGGCCAGTGGAGAGTCCAGAGCACAAAGAACGACACGGCAATAAACCAGAAGTTGTTCACAAGTACTCTGAAGAAAATATCTTCGCCCGTTGCTATTCGTTTGTGAACAGTGACGCCGGTATGCAGATGACAGAAAGCATAGATGACACTCAGCAGCACGGTAACACGCTTGAAGTGAGGCAGGAATCCTCCCTCGCTGTAGAAGAACGCAAAAAACATAATCGCCAACAGACTGTCAACGACCAGCAATTCACCGAGAAGAATTAAAATTCTTACGCTTATATCGGTTGATTCACGAAGTTTAATCATGAACTGGGAATTTTTAGAGAATAAATAGGGCTATGCAGCAAGATAATTCACAAAGCGAAATTAGGCAAAGAAAACAATCATCTTCTCCAACAAGACCTAACTCGCTGAATATCAAATACTTATACATCCACAAGTAACAAACTTGGGAAAAATCGTTTCCGAGCAAATGCAAAGGTAACTTTTTATTTTATAAAAAAAGAATAAAATGGCAAAAAGTTTTATTATATAAAAGCAATTCTTGAGTTAAAACACCCCCTGCACACTGCCGGTAAGTTGTGCGAATGCTGAAATACAACTGTGTGCTCGCCGTAGAACAGTTGTGCGCGCACCGTCCGCACAGTTGTGCAACGCCGTTGGCACAGTTGTGCAGCGCCGTTGGCACAATCTCATTCCATAGCAATAGGAATATGGAAGGGCTGGTGAGTCCTTCTGACAACTAATAAACGCGTGGACCAAACAGCAGAGTTCCCACACGAATCATGTTGGAATGATGCTTGATTGCCAATGGGTAATCGCCGCTCATGCCCCATGATTTCACTGCAAAATAATCGTCTGCTGCAAAATATTTTGTCTTTATTTTATCAAAGAACTGCGATGCTTGTTCAAACTCCGACTCGATGAGGCTTTCATCGTCGGTATAAGAAGCCATAGTCATAATGCCGCAGATGCGAACATTATGGTATTTCTCCTTCACTCCGGATGCCAGTAAAGCATCAAGTTCTTCGGGCGCAAATCCGCTCTTTGTTTCCTCTTTTGCAACATGCAATTCCAACAGCACATCCACCACCCTATTATGCTTCATGCATTGCTTGTTGATCTCTGCAATAAGACGCTCTGAATCAACACTTTCAATCATACTGATATATGGCGCAATATACTTCACTTTATTGGTTTGCAGATGACCAATAAAATGCCACTCAATGTCGCTCGGCAGTACCTCTACCTTCTGACGCAGTTCCTGCACATGGCTCTCGCCGAAGATACGCTGACCTACGGCATAGGCTTCCTCAATGTATTCGGCAGGGTGATACTTGCTCACTGCCACAAGGCGAACGCCCTGCGGCAGTGAACCAAGCAGTTTTGCGATATGCTCTTTTACCGGATACATGTCAAGGAAATTCTTATTATGACTGCTGCTCCTCGTACTCAGGAACATCGTTTCTTTCCTCGCCCTGTGGCTTGGCATGGTGCTCAAAGACATCCATAATCTGAGTCTCGGTTACAGAAGCAACTGTATAATCAATCATTGTCTTGCCCATTACCTCATCGATATTCTTCACAGCCTCGAAGAAAGTGGTTGCCTGGACAAGATAAAATACATTCTGGCGCTTTTCCTTTTCGGTTTTCTCGTCGATTGTAATAAACTGCAACTTTGCCTTGTACCATTTATCTGCTGTGGTGAGCTCCGAGAAGAAAATCTCTTTGTATGTAGGCTGTTTGATGTCCTTCACCTTGAAATCGCCACTGATGTAGGCGCTCATCTCCTCGATGATCTGTGCTTCAGCCTCGGCATAACTCAGTGCATCGACAACATACGACTCTGTAACTGGCTTCATCAAGCCGTCTTCCATCATCTTATCATAACGAATCTTGGTCTCAAACCAAGTTGCGGTTCTTGCTCTCATTGTTTCTGTCATTTTTAAATTTGCGAGTGCAAAAGTACACAAATATTTTGGATTTTCCACGTTTCTATATCAAAAATAGCCAATAATTCTCGTTTTTTCTTCCGCGGCTTCATCATTCTCGTATTTTTTCCGTAAATTTGCAAATTGATACGCCTTGCGCCCTCGTCATAGACGAGAACAGTGAAAGGATTCATCAAAAAGAAGAATAACAAACAAGTACAAACATTATTAATATTATATGCCAGAGATTTCCCAACGAGGTCACGAAATGCCTGAGTCGCCAATCCGAAAGTTGGCTCCGTTAGCCGCTGCAGCAAAGGCTCGTGGCACTCATGTCTATCATCTCAACATCGGTCAGCCTGACCTCCCTACTCCTAAGGAAGGCCTTGAGGCACTGAAGAATATCGACCGCACAATCCTTGAGTATTCACCATCTCAGGGCTATCAGTCGTACAGAGAAAAGCTCGTGCACTATTACGAGAAATACAATATCAACGTAAATGCCGATGACATCATCATCACATCGGGCGGCTCGGAGGCTGTGCTCTTTGCCTTTATGTCATGTCTGAACCCTGGTGATGAGATTATAGTTCCGGAACCTGCTTATGCCAACTACATGGCGTTTGCCATCTCAGCTGGTGCTGTAATCCGCACAATCACAACAACCATCGACGAGGGATTCTCGCTTCCAAAGGTCGAGAAGTTCGAGGAACTGATCAATGAGCGCACCCGTGCCATCATGATCTGCAACCCTAACAATCCTACGGGCTATCTCTACACTCGTCGCGAGATGAACCAGATTCGCGACATGGTGAAGAAATACGACCTCTATCTCTTCTCTGACGAAGTTTACCGTGAGTATATCTACACCGGCTCGCCATATATCTCGGCTTGCCATCTCGAAGGAATCGAGCAGAACGTCATACTCATTGACTCCGTGTCGAAGCGTTATTCTGAGTGTGGAATCCGTGTCGGAGCGCTCATCACAAAGAATAAAGAGGTGCGCCAGGCAGTGATGAAGTTCTGTCAGGCTCGTCTTTCGCCTCCTCTCATCGGACAGATTGTTGCCGAGGCATCGCTTGATGCTACTGAGGAATACCACCGCGATGTATATGACGAATATGTTGACCGACGCAAGTGCCTTATCGACGGACTGAACCGTATCCCTGGTGTCTATTCTCCAATTCCTATGGGTGCTTTCTACACCGTGGCGAAACTGCCTGTCGATGACAGCGAGAAGTTCTGCCGCTGGTGTCTCGAGCATTTCGAATACGAGGGTGCTACAGTGATGATGGCGCCTGCTGCGGGTTGCTATACTACTCCGGGGGCTGGCATCAAGCAGGTGCGTATAGCCTATGTCCTCAAGAAGGAGGACCTCGAAAAGGCGCTCGTTGTGCTTGAGAAGGCTCTCGAGGCATACCCAGGAAGAGTTCTGTAGGCAACGAAACAATCTTTATTGTGAACTTACCGTTTTTTCTTTCACGACGCATTTATGGCGAAGGCGATGACAACAAGAAGGTGTCGCGCCCTGCCATAAGAATCGCCACAATAGGTGTGGCGATAGGTCTTGCCGTGATGCTAATCTCGGTGAGCGTCGTACTGGGCTTCAAGCACACCATACGCGACAAGGTTATCGGTTTCGGCAGTCACATAACCGTAGCCAACTTTGTGACACTCCAGACAGCAGAGAACTTCCCGATACAGATGAACGACTCGATGCTCGCCGTAATGAGGAGCATTCCTGGGGTAAATCACGTACAGCGTTACAGTTATACTCAGGGAATCCTCAAGACCGACGACGATTTCCTCGGCATCAACATCAAAGGCGTTGGTGAAGAGTGGGACTCAACCTTCATCCACGACAATCTCATTGAGGGAGCGCTTCCTCACTTCTCGAGCGAGGCAGGCTCAAACAAGATTGTTATATCAAAGACCATTGCCGACAAACTGAAATTGCAGTGTGGGCAGAAGATCTTTGCTTACTTCGTCAACGACCAGGGCGTCAGAACCCGCCGTTTTACCATCAGCGGCATCTATCAGACCAACCTTGCGCAATACGACAACACGATGTGTTTCGGCGATTTATATACTTCGGTGAAACTCAACGGTTGGGAGCCAGACCAGGCTATTGGTGCAGAGATTGCTGTCAACGACTTCAATAATGTTGACATTGTTGAAGAGGATATCATAGAAAAGGTTAACCGCACTGTTGATCACTACGGCAGCACCTATTCATCAAAGACCATCACCGAGATGTCGCCACAGATTTTTGCGTGGCTTGACATGCTCGACCTCAATGTATGGATTATCCTTGCACTGATGACGCTCGTTGCTTCCGTGACAATGATATCCGGACTGCTCATCATCATTCTGGAGCGCACATCGATGATTGGCACACTGAAAGCCCTCGGTGCCCGCAACAGTAGCATACGCCACACATTCCTTTGGTTTGGGGCATTCATCATCGGCAAAGGTCTTCTCTACGGCGATATCCTTGCCATGGCGATAATATTCGCACAGAAATGGTTTGGCATTGTGAAACTCGATGCGCAGACTTATTATGTGAGTACGGTACCAGTGGAAATCAACATTCCGCTCTTTGTGCTTATCAACATTGCCACTCTGCTTGTCAGCGTGCTGGTACTGATTATTCCAAGTTTCCTCATTTCGCACATCTCGCCTGCGAAATCAATACGTTTCGAATAGTCTTCAAACATAAAAAAATTAAGGTGTAACGCGATGAGCATTACACCTTATTATATATAATATAGGCATTCTATTATATACGAAGGAGATTTCCAAAGGGTAACAATCCCTTTCGAAACCATTTGATTCCGAAGGATTATCAATATAACAAATGTGCTTTTTTAGCCTTTGAGGGCAGCAGCACGGACACGCGACAATGTCTCTGGTGTCATCTGCAGGTAGTTGGCGATGTAAAGCAACGGTGCACGGAGGATAACCTGTGGCGAGAGTTTGCACATCTTCTCGTAGCGGCTCTGTGCCGACTCAAAGCGAACGAGGTCAGCGTGTACCTGTGAGATGATGAGACTCTCCTCGAGAATCTTACGATAAAGCATCTGGATATTCACATGATGCAATGAAACCTGCTCCAAGCGAGCCTTTGGCAATCCATAGATGATACAGTTCTCGATAGCCTCGACTGCAAGTTTTGTTGGTTCCTCACGGAACAGACTCTCAATGCACATGAAGATTGAGTGGTCTTCTCCAAGATGTTCAGTAACCTCCTTGCCGTTCTTGTGATAGAACTGACGGATAAGACCTTGATCCAGATAGTAGATATACTCACAGACATCGCCCTCAGCGAGGATAGTCTGACCTTTCTTGAATCGCATCGGAACGAGGATGCTCTCAAGAGCGTCCAACTCTTCCAAGGTCATTGTACTGTACTTTCTTGCCAATTCGCGAGCAATATCTCGCGGCTGAAACTGAAATTTTGCCATATTCAGAATCTCCTTCTTAATTGTTTATATTATCGGATTTTTAGTTATATACTTATCTCAAAACCATTGCTGTTAATCGAGTTTGAGCACAGCGAGGAATGCTTTCTGCGGTACTTCCACATTACCAATCTGCTTCATACGCTTCTTGCCTCGCTTCTGCTTCTCAAGCAGTTTTCTCTTTCGGGACACATCACCACCGTAACATTTTGCCGTCACATCCTTACGAACCTGCTTGACAGTCTCACGGGCAATGATCTTTCCACCAATAGCAGCCTGGATAGCGATATCAAACTGCTGTCTTGGGATGAGTTCCTTCAATTTCTCGCACATTCTGCGGCCGAACGGTTCAGCATTATCGAAATGTGTCAGTGTTGACAGAGCATCCACCGGTTCGCCATTGAGCAGGATATCGAGTTTTACCAATCTTGATGGGCGGAAACCATCAACGTGGTAATCGAACGACGCCTAACCCTTTGAGATAGACATCAACTTGTCTTAGAAGTCGATGACAATCTCGCCCAGTGGAATCCAGAAATGCAACTCCACGCGGTTGCCGCTGACGTATTCCTGTTTGATAAGTTCACCTCGTTTATCAAGACACAAGGTCATGATTGGTCCGATGTATGTTGTAGCAGTAATGATTGTAGCACGGATATATGGCTCCTCGATATGGTCTATCATCGTTGGGTCAGGCATTCCCGAAGGGTTATGCACTTCCTTCTCACCGCCCTGCTTGTCGTAAATCATATACGAAACGTTTGGCACGGTAGTGATGACATCCATATCAAACTCACGGTCGAGGCGCTCCTGCACAATCTCCATGTGGAGCAAACCGAGGAAACCGCAACGGAAACCAAAGCCCAGAGCAACAGATGACTCTGGTTGGAAGGTGAGCGAAGCATCGTTCAACTGCAGTTTCTCGAGCGAAGCACGCAGGTTCTCATAGTCTGTAGGATCAATCGGATACACACCGGCAAACACCATTGGCTTTACTTCCTGGAAACCCTCGATAGCCTTATCGCAAGGAGCAGCAATATGGGTAATGGTGTCACCCACCTTCACCTCCTTGGCATTTTTGATACCAGTGATGAGATAGCCTACCTCGCCAGTCGAAAGACTCGCCTTCGGCACCATATCCATCTTCAGAACGCCCACCTCATCGACATCGTATTCCATGCCGGTATTGAAGAACTTCACCTTGTCGCCCTTCTTGATGGTACCGTTCTCTATCTTGAAATATGCAATGATACCACGGAACGAGTTGAATACCGAGTCGAAGATAAGCGCCTGCAAAGGAGCCTTCTTGTCGCCTTTTGGACAAGGTATGCGGTCAACGATAGCGTCAAGAACATCCTCAACGCCTTCGCCGGTCTTGCCCGAAGCACGGAGAATCTCCGAACGGTCACAACCAAGCAGGTCCACAATCTCATCCTCAACCTCGTCAGGCATTGCCGAAGGCATATCAATCTTGTTGATTACAGGGATAATCTCCAAGTCGTGCTCAATGGCCATATACAGGTTTGAGATAGTCTGTGCCTGAACGCCCTGTGTTGCATCAACGATGAGCAGTGCACCCTCGCAGGCTGCGATAGAACGGCTCACCTCATAAGAAAAGTCCACATGTCCAGGAGTATCAATAAGGTTGAGGATGTATTTCTCACCGCCTTTCATATACTCCATCTGGATGGCATGACTCTTAATGGTGATACCACGTTCACGCTCAAGATCCATGTCGTCGAGCATCTGACCTTCGGTAATCTTGATGGTTTGTGTCTTCTCAAGAAGACGGTCTGCCAAGGTTGACTTACCATGGTCGATGTGGGCAATGATACAGAAATTTCTTATATGATCCATTATAAATAATATACTTTGTACTTAATGATTTAATATAGCATCATCAGGAAGATGATTGCATCATTTTCCTAAAAATTGCCTAAACAATATGTGTTTTTAAGCAAACACTTTGCAAATATAATCATTTTTCGCGAGAAACTTGCTATCTTTGCAAAAAATAAATGAAGAAAATATGAAAAGATTTTGTTTTTTTATAATCTCAGCACTGTTATTAACAGCCTGTCACGAGAACTTGGAGGAAAGAGCAGAGCGGGAATCGGCCGAATACACGAAGCGTTGCTGCCCTACTCCAATCATCAACAACACCCGCACCGACAGTCTTGTTTACAACAAGGACAAGAAGGAATTTATCCTGTATTGCTCATTCTGGAACGAGTTCGACAATGCGGAAATAATCAGCAAGATTCGTCCGGAACTGCACGACGGACTGAAGAATCAGATTGCGAGCGATCCCGGTAAAAAGGCATATATCGAGAATGGCTTTATCTATACTTATGTTGTTGCATCAGGTTCCGAACCGGAGAAGATCCTATTTAAAGACACATTCGATTACAGCAAGGAATAGCATAAGTCACAAGAAACAAAAAACCACGGTTTCAACGAAGGAACCGTGGTTTTATATTATATGTATCCTGATTGTTTATTCTGCTACAAGCGACTGATATTCCGGTTTCAGCAGCGGTTTCAGTTTATTCCATGGAATAACAACTATTGGCATACCTGCGGCATAACTGCAGATCTCATACTGCTGATATATCAATACGAGTCCCTCTGCTGAGAACCACGGTGTGGTGGCAGGATAAGGGATGATGTTTGTCATCGACTGACCAGCCACTGGTTCTTCAGCAAGCAACAGATTGTCCATGAGTTCAGCGTCGGTCTTCACCTCAAAGTATTTCTTCAAACCGTCGATAATCATTGGTCGCAAAGCCTTCTTTGAGGCAATCATGTCCCAGCCCAACTGTCTTCCATCGCTTCTAAGGAAAGTTGTACAGGCAACTGTCGTGCCACCGTGAGCACCACCGCCAAACCAATATGTCTGGACGCCGAAACTAACAAACTCCGGGGTTTCGTGCTCAACGACAAAGGTGAAATCCATTTCACACTCCATATCCTCCGGCAGTTCGGCATAATCATCGAAGTTGATGCTTGCCATATACTCTTTGGCATAATATTCGAGCATCGACTTTCCATCGTCCATGCTGCCCGAATAGGCACTCGGTTTCTTTTCCGGATCCTCTGATGCTCTCAGTCTCTCGGAAATCCAGTTGCGTACGCTTGCCACCAATGCCTCAGGACCATCAGCAGGATATTCTGCTTCCGACTTATATGTCCAGCAGCCTTTCTTCTGCGTAACAGAAATCTTCTCTGTCTTCAACTCAACGATTTCTGCAGCAGGTTCCTCTTGAGGAGTACACACGGTATCGCTGTCAGCGCCTTCGCTTGGTTGTGTCTTCAAACCGCATGACACCATTGCCACAGCAGCAAAAGCAACAATAAGGAACGAAAGTTTTCTCATAATTGCTTATGCCACCTTGTTCAACTTCTTGATGATAGAGAAGATGAAGAGTGC
>JAZQOD010000258.1:0-22252 GCA_045627685.1 Prevotella sp.
CGCCTCTTCGACCTGAAGGAAGGCGAGCATGCTTTCCAGTCGTGGATATGCACCATGAACGGAGCCGAACCGCGCTACTACTACCCTCTCGACTACAATGACACGATGTGCCCTGAACTATTGCCGGCATTGGATGTAAAACCAAAGAAGCACGGCGTTGCATACACCTATTATGAGAACGAGACAGCCCAGAATGTGCCTGAGATGCTCAGCGGCAAGGTGGTGCAGACGGGTGTGATGCCTGTCTTCGACATCTCACAGGCTCCGAGTGAGGATCATTTCGGTTATTCGTTCGACACATACCTACTCGTTGACGAAGATGGTCCTTATCGCTTCAACATCACCTCCGACGATGGTGCAATGCTGTATGTAGAGGGACAGTTGGTTATCGACAACGACGGCAGTCACAGTCGCGATGAGAAGCACGGATATATCGGTTTGAAGAAAGGCTACCATCATCTGCACCTCGACTATTTCGAGGATTACATGGGTCAGATGCTGAAGATCACCGTCAGCACGCTGAAAGCCGTTGACCAGCAGATATTACCAGAACAATTGTTCTATACAAAATAATACCGCGGCGTATTCTATTCTATCGCAAACGACCACATCCATTTGTTCAGGCGGCAGCGGGTTGGTTCGTAAGGCAACTTGATGAGCACACGGTTCCAGCCTTTCACCAGATGTATCGGTGTTGGTTTGCGGGCCGTGCAGTTCTCATCAAGCAGCATCGTCTCGTTGGTGATAGCCTTTCCGGCATTCTGCCACGCCGGTGCCATCACCTCCTCACCATTAACCCACACCCGCGATCCTTTCATATCCCAACAGCCTGGCTCCGGCGCTGGGTCTTTCTCCGAACGGGAATAGTTCTGGAACTCGATGAGTGCTCCTACTGTCTGGTCTTTCGGTGAATAGATGGTGGTCCATGCGTATGCCGTCCTGCCCATTGTAGCATCGCCATACACGCCCGGCACTACCCCGCCCCAGGTGTGACGCAGATAGGTTCCTGCACCACGAACCACGCGTTCGCCATATTCCGGTTCCGACACATGCCAAACCATCTGACTTTGAAGCACATAGGCTATCGACTGCGAAGCAAGAGTAGAATGCTTGTGATATATGAACCGGCGTTCCCAATCGGCAAACTCCTCATATTCCTTTCCTTCAACCGGCAGCACCGTACCGCCTTCTTCGATATACCGTTCTCCCCCACCCGTCCAGGCACGCTCGTTGCTGGCGAGGAGGTTTGCCCACACATTGTTCTGGCGCATTATATCGTCCTCGGTAGGCAACTGGCGGTCGTTCCATGTGCAGGTGATGAATCCAGCCACCTCGGCATCACCTTGCTGCTGATAATAGATGTTGCTTTTGAATATGCCAACAACATCGGCAAAGAGATCGAAATGGTTGGTGTAGTTGTAGCGGCAGTCGATGTTGGGCACACCCTCGACTTTCTTACCACGGGTGCTCCACATCTGTGTCATGTCGATACCCAGGTCTTTGGTTATCGTCACGCCGTTGATGGGATTCCACACCACACACTTCCTGCCAAGGGAATGCACATGACTGATGAGCGTCTCCAGAAAACGAGGATATGTTATCGTCTCCTCATCACCTCCGATATGTATATACGGCGAATGTGGGAAGCATGCAGCAACCTCGTTGAGCACCTGTTTCAGTTCGGCAACACCCTCATCGCTCTGCATGGAATGACCCATGGCACGCTTGAAAGCCTCGGAATGGCCGGGCATGTCAATCTCGGGGATGATGGTGACGCCGAGGGCATAGGCGATGCTGTCGAGTTCGCGGCACTGCTCCTGTGTGTAATACTTACCGGCAAGGCGTGTCATCGACTCGGCAGAGGTGAGTTGAGGAAACGCTTTCACCTCAAAGCGCCATGCCTGGTTCTCGGTCATGTGCCAATGGAAGGTGTTCACCTTGAACTTTGCCATTAGCATAACTTGCTGCTTTATCTTTTCATAGTCAATGAACGAGCGACCTACATCATGCATCATGCCACGCAGTTTGAACGCAGGCCAGTCGATGATGTCGCAACATTCTATCTTCCCGTTACCACCCTGTGCCAACTGTGCCAAGGTCTGCGCAGCACGGATCACGCCAAGGCGACTGACTGCCTCGATGGCAATGCCTCGCTCAGTTACCGACAGGTGGTAGGCTTCATTGTCGTAGCCGGCAAGGGGATAGTCGTAGGCAACAGCGCCATCAGCACTGCGGATGGCATCAACCAATGTGACAGTGGTTGTCAACGACTTGCTGTTGGAATACTTGTGTGTTTCTCTGTTATTTTCGGGATTATCAAGTACAACATTGAACCCCGCATCATTCAGCACTTGTTGCAACAAAACAGAATGAGTGGCGTCGCTGATATGCATGACACCTCCTGTCTTCATGCATTTCCGTCCATGAAGAACAACATGCTTCGGACGCGGCATAAGGTTGTTGGCAATAGCGCCTGCTGGGAGACTGCCAACTATAACGAAAACGAAAACGAAGACGAAAACGGAAAATAATGTTACTGCCTTTCTCATTGCCTTCTGCATTTATTCCTCTCCTTTCGTGGAGAGGAGCGGGGTGATTTATTTCTTCCAGAAACGACTGGTTATGTCTTCCATCTCAACGGCCACATTGGCTGTGCTGCCCGGCGCTATTTCCTTGCGTAAGCGATACATACGCTGATTGGTGGTATTGCTCGACAGCGGACCGAGATGGGCTATATACGGACCTACCTTGATATAGTCGAAATTGGCTTTATCCACGAGTGGAGAGATGACGGTACGACCGGTGTACCAGCCAATCTTGTAGTCGGGATATCTGGTCTTGATATAGGCTGCGAGATGGTTCACGCCCTGTGGATCGACATCGCCTCCCTGGAAACTGATACAGGTGATGTCGCTGCCATATTCCTCGATGAAACCGTCGATTTGCGCTTCATCGAGCACTGTCCCCTCGTCGGCCCACAGATATTTGCTGTGGCATCCCGGACAATGGCAGGGACAGTTGGATATGTTGATTGCAAGAGTGACCTCATCAGGGATTTCCTGGAAGACCACATCGGTGTTGATGTATTTCATTGAATAATAAAAAAAGAACCCGAATGGCATTTTCCGGAGAGTTACCATTCAGGTTCTAAAACACATGAAAAGTTATTTTGTCAGGGCATTAACCTGTTTTCTGTTATTCTAACTTATCATCTCGAAGAACCCGTGGCGGGCTCTCTGTCCCGCCTTAAGCTTCTACAAGTTTGTCCTTTGAAGCGTAGTAACGGCGTGCTGCCTCCTTCTGGCGAGCCTGCGAGAAGCTGCTTACGCGCTTGAGGTAGCCGATGATTCGTGTCATGTAGTCGATATTCTCCGAACCACACTTTGGACACTTGTGGAGATAACGCTTGTCGATATGTCCGCAGTCGTTACAGATAGTGTTTGGCACATTGAAGGTGAAATACTTCCATGCCTCCTGTACCGCAACCTTCATGAGTTGTGCATACTGTGCCTTTGAGAGGTGCTCGTCGAGGTTCATGTGGAGAGCCGAACCACCGGTGAGGTGCTCGATGTATGGTGCACCGTGGAGTTTGAACTTGTCGATGATTGTCAACGACTCATCCTCTACCACATAGAAGTAAGAGTTGTAGCATTCGCGTGGCACGAAGTAACCATCCTCACGGTCCCACTTAGCATGCTTCACACCAACATTCTCTGCAGGAATCATCTCGCAGTTGAACATCAAGCCCTTCTCCTTATTGTAATACTGCTTGTTGAGCTTCTCGATGATACCGAGGATTTCCTGCACGAACTTCAGATAAGCAGGGTTGTTGTTGATTGCGAGTCCGAGGAACTCTGCTGCCTCAACGATACCGTTCACACCGATAGTGAGATACTGGCGGTCGAGGTTGATGTAACCTGCATCGAACAATGGGAGCATACCGTTATCCTTGAGTTCCTTGAGGTTCTCATTGTATGCTGTCTGCACCTTATGACAGAGGTCAACAATATCCTGGAGATATTCAGCATAGCTGAGACCGTTCTTCACTGCATACTGCACGCAACGGTTCACATTCACTGTGAGCACACTCTTCGAACCTGTAGAAACACCACCAGCACCGAGGGTGTATGAGAAACCGTTGTCCTGAATCTCATTGCGCAGACGGCAGCATGAAGACAGTGAGTCGGCATTGTCGCTGATATATGTGAAGAACGAGTGACCTTCTGAGTACATCTCTGCTGCGAAGTCGCCCCATTCCTTATCCTTTGGCTCACCATTCTCTGTGAGCATAGCCATTGTCTCAACAGGGAAGGTAAGGAGAGTCTTTGTGCGCTCCTTGTTGAACCACTTCATGAAACGCTTCTGCAACCATGAGAGACCGTCCCAGTCTGGCTGTGATCCGTCAGGGAAATAGAATGCACCGAAGAGTGACTCAAAGTAGTACTTGTCGTAGTATGAGATGTTCCAGAATACTGACTGAAAGTTACGAGCACCTGTTGGCTGGTTGATTGAATATACAATCTGCTCGAAACAGTCGGTGATGACCTTGTCGATAGAACGCTTCTTCAATGAGAGGTCAGCCTGCTGCTCTGGGTGTGACCAATAGTCCTTGCCGTACTCCTTGCCGAGGAAGTAGTTCATGTACATAAGGAACTCCGGTGTAGCACATGCACCTGAGAGCATTGAGCTAACGATGAACACCATGTTTACGAAACCACCACAGAACGACTTGAGGTTTGTAGGTGCAGTAGAGTTACCACCGATCTGTGCTGTACCGCCAATCAACCATGGATACATAGTGATTGAAGCACAGTAAGGAGCGATACTTGTCTCGTCGTTCTTATAGATGAAATGTGTAGTAAGGAGATTCAGATACTTGTCGGAGAGTTCCTTGCCGTACAACTTCTTGATGCGCTCGGTGAGCATACGGCGGTTGAGGTTGATGAACGAACCCTTTGGCAACTCACCGATGAGAGTTGCGATATTCTTGTTCTCTACATTTGCATTGGAATCAAACTTACTACCAGTAGCAGCGTTAGAAGCGTGGCAGTAGTCTGAAAGGAATTTAAGACGCTCCAGAGTTTCACGGTCAGCAGTGTGCTGATGACGATAAATCATATACGACTTAGCCACTTTGAAATGGCCTTCCTGCATCAGCGCCACCTCAACCTGGTTCTGGATATCCTCAACCTTAATATCATTATGAATATCAAGGTGGCTGAGAACCTTAGAGATAACACTCAAATCTGCAGGTTCATTAACTGACTCGAAAGCCTTGATGATGGCCTTCATGATTTTATCGAGAGAGAAGACAACCTTTTCGCCATCTCTCTTAGTAATTGTGAAATTCTGAATATCCATTGTGGTGTATCGTTTTTTATAATTTGCTATTATCTTTTCTTTATCACACTACCATATTTTAGGTTCTTCAAAACACAGACAAACTCACACCGAAAATTTTCTTTTTGGAAAACTTTCTCGCCCCGATTTTCAAAAAAGTTTTCCGTTTTGGAAACTTCGAAGCAGAAATTAATGTGTAGAATTTTCCGTTTTAGGTTTTTGGAACCGATTGCAAAGATAATACTAATTTAGATATAAAACAAACTTTTTGCCCACAATTTTATGCAATTGCGATAAAAAACATCAAAGCGCAAAAAGTACCAATTCAATGCTTTGCTTTAACAGAATATACGTAACTATCAGTGGACCAGCACATTCAAGGCCAAAAACGCACGCTTTTTCCGCTGTTTCGTAATCTTTCACTTTTCCGGTCAACAAACAAAAAACAACGCTTCCACCGAACATTACAAAACCCAAAATTGTAATAGAAGCATACAAAAATGGGCCCGGATATAGGTGCCCGGAAACACTCAATAACGATGAATGTGGATACACTGCCAGAATGATGCAGAGTATCACGGCAAAGAAAATCGCAACAACAAAAAAGTTCACTGCAAAGCGATCGCGATAATCATTTTCAGAATAGTGAATTATCTTTTTTGGCAATCCGCTCCACACAAAAGTCCCCACAAAGATACACAAAAGGAGAAACCACGCCACCAGTGGACTTACCAAATTATCGCCAAGACTGCTCAACAGCCAGCGTAATCCAGAACCACTCAAAAGCGAGTGGACACCAAGTGCTGGCCACACAGCGCTTACTATCCAGGAAAGGAGGATAGTAAGGCCCTGTACAACCAATAGGAACACCCATGTAAGGACGAAGAACTTCGCCCATCGGCTCTTTACAGACTCATTCGGGATAGTGCTGTTTGTATTTTCTTTGTTGTTGATTTCCATATTATGAGATAGGAAACTTATTCAGTTATTCGTCGTCGGCTACGAGATTATCCAAATCGAGGATACGAAGTTCCAATGCTCTCACCACAAGGCGGGTGGCATTGACACTCGACCTGCTGCCTGGGAAAAGCTTCTGCACGAGTTCGTTCTGACGCTTCTCGAGACTCTTTACACCGAACGGCATGCCACGAAGATTGGTTATCTGCTCCTTGGTATAGCCCAGAGCAAGATGACGGAGGAAACGTTCGTCGTACTCATCAATCTCATAATCCACTACTGCTTCCTGATGCATAAGGTTACCACTGACAGCGTCCTTGAAGCGTTCTACAATCTTATTAAGGATTGGTTCGTTGAACACCAACTTCTTGCCTTCCATCACGGCAGTAACCTCACTGCGGGTGAGCAGTTCGCCGCTCTTCAGAACGATGCCGTCGCAACCAGCATCAAGGACATCAATCCACAGTTTCTCATTCAGAATCTCACCAGTGAATATCAGCACCTTCACATTCGGATAACTCTCCTTGGTATGACGGCAGATCTCTACGCCAACGGTTGTTGAGCCGCCAAGACCTAAATCGAGGAGCACCAAGTCAGGGAGTTCCTGCTTCAAGAGTTTCCAATACGCTGGTTCGTTCTCTGCAGTACCGATAATCTCAGCCTCAGGGATTTCGTTACGGAAAATACCCTCTGTGCCTTTCAATTCCAGTGGCACATCTTCTACAATGATTACTTTAAACTTTTCCATATATCTTTATTTTTGTTTTTTTCTAATTAGCATCACCGTGCATCATGCCTTGAACTTAGCCTTCTTTGAGAGCGTCATCAACACATCCGTTCCATTGTCTTTACGCTGAACGGCATAGATGCCGCAGCCACGGTGGTTGGTGGTCTCGCCAATCTCGCGGATAATCTGGCGGATAATCATGCACGAGAGGTTGGTGGTCTGCGGGGTGAACAAATCCACCACCTCTTCCCCACTCAACTTCAACTTCGGCATTTCAACAGTATAAAGGTCGTATGTGGCATCGACATCTTTCTTGTGGACAGTAAGTTGTTTCTCACCACTCACCTTCTTCAACAACTGCTGCAGATAGCGCATGAGGTTGGCGTCAATCTTAACGTTCGACTCCACCTGATGCTGTGCCTGAAGGCTCAACAGAGTGTAGAGTTCCTTATAATATGCGGTAATCTCATAGAGGTTGGCGATGTCCTTGTCATCACTGTCAACAAGTTGACGGATACGCGAAGGATAGTACATTGTCTCGTGCTTCAAAGTGGAGAAGCAGTTGTCGAGCACATTGTTGTTGACATGAAGGCGCTCTATCTCATAGTTGAGACGGTGGAGTTCATCCTCGGCCATCTCTATCTGTTCGTTGCTCAATCGGCGGATATTGATGTTATCCTCAAGCGCGGCACAAATCTGACTAACTACTCCCGACAGTTCTGCAGCCTCCTTGGTATTGCCCACATATCGGCTCGTCTCTTTCCACAGCCCTTGGATTGTTGCCAGTTTCTCTTCCTCGGTGTCATCATTGAGCAGGGCTTCATTGATTGAACCAAGGCGATCCACCAGCACACGGTAATACATCTTATGACGATAATACAGCATATAGTATGCCGGCAGGATGGTCATGAATATTATAAGCAGAAGGATAAGTGCAACATACTTGGTTTCGCTTGCCGATTTCATCTTGCTGACATAGCCCATCATCGATGGGTCGGCACTGCGTTCACGGAACAAACGCGAATACACCTTATTATTATATTTATATACATCCCACTGATGCAAGGCAAGTGCAGCAACTGCTGCCTCATTACGCATATCAAGCACGATGTTATAGTCGATGGCGAGTGAATCCGACAACCATTTCAGTTCGGCTGCATCATCGACAGAACCACCTGTGAGGCGCATCAATGCTGTGCCCTTCGGACGCACTCGCTTATAGTATTTATTAAAATATGTACACGCGCTATCCGCGTACGCGAGGCTTAACTGATAGTCGCCCTGCAGGTTGTTGTAATAGATGGTATCACAGAACTGCTTCGCCTTTGCTATTTCCTTTGCCAACGGAACAACCTTTGTCGGAACATCATTGTCGGCAGCGGAAACCGACAGCGACAAGAACAGTCCCATGATAAGCAGCAACGAGCGCACAACACCGCGAGGCAGACGGAAACGGAATGTAGAACCTTTGCCCTTTTCACTATCGGCAGAGATGTTACATACCGAGAACACCGAACTGACTTTCTTGTATTTCTCTATGATACCCTTGCAGTTCATAAGACCGAAACCATGCTGAACGGTCTTCGAAGGCTGGTGGTTGAATACATTGGCGAGTTCTTCCGGAGTCATTCCCGAACCGGTATCAGCAATACTGATTTCCACATAATCTGGTGTTTCCGTAGCATTTATCATCACCTTGCCACCCTCTGCTGTTGCCTTGCGTGCATTGTCGGCAATGGTGTTGATCATGAACAGCGTCAGAGTACGGTCAGCCTTTACCACTGCATCGGTATTGCCGACAGCGAGTTCAACACCCTTCATATTGAATGCATGACGCGACTTCTTGGCTATGTCGAAGAGATCCTGCAAGCGGAAACTCTCAATCTTCAACGACAGTTCACCCTTTCGCAACTGAATCCAGTCGGTGAGCACACCGTTATACTCATTGATTTTGTCGGTGAGTTCAAGGATATACGCATAGCGGGCGTCAACGATGTCGGCACTCTCCTGGCGGGTCTGCAATCGTTGTATCTCGGCAAGCATTCGGTCAATGAACGGTGTGATGCTGTTCACCAATGCCATCTTGGCCCTTTGTTCTATATTCTGCTGCAGATTACGCTCAAGTATGAGTTCCGATGTCTGCTGTTCTTCGAGTATCATCTCATGTTTCTCTACAATCTCTTCGGTTGCTTCGGTCTCGCGTTTCTTCCATGTTTCCAGAGGTGCGAGGAACGACTCCACGGTGTATTTCTTCTCTTCATTACGGCGCATTCGTGTGAACAGATAGAGAAGCACAACAACCAGGAGGATTGCTATGCACACTATGGCGAGGAGGATGTTCTGCTGCAATGAATCCTTACGGAACTGTTCTGCACGGGCTTCCAACTCACGATCCTGACGGGTGTCCCACTGCGAGTCAAGATAGAAATTGCGATAAATATCGGAATTCTGCTTGTCGTCGATGGCCGAATAGTTGATTGACAGTTTCTCGTAGATACTTGATGTCAGTGCAGGGGCTTGTTTGATAATACTGTCACGTTCAAGGGCTTCATGCAGGCATGTTATGGCATAGCCATAGTCGCCAATGTCGTGATAGCGGTCAGAAAGGGTACGCAGAGCACCGGCTGTCTGGTACACATCATCGTATTTCGCAAACAACTCCACCGAGCGCTGCGCCATATTTCCCGCCAGCAGCGAGTCCTCCACATTATCGACATTGAGGTATTTCATCACCGCCACATTATCAGAGATGAGCACATGGCGGTAGTAGTCGTCAGCAAGATGTTCACTCATTGCCTGAAGGGCATTTGCCTCCCAGTAGATGCTTCCATGTGAACGGGCGAGGAAGAAACATTCTACAAGATAATCGAACTCCTTTTTGCTTATACTCTCTGGTGTTCCTTCAGTGAAATAACTACCAGAACCGACATTATAGTAATAATTCAGCAACTGCGCCGTATCTCGTTGAATTTCACCGTATTCGTCAATCTGCGACAACGCGGCTATCGAGGCTCCTATCTGCTCTACATAATACAGATATGCCGCAAGGATAATTGACAGTTCCGACTGGGCATATTCAAAGCGCTTATCCTGACGCGGAGAAAGCGTATTGTGCTCTTCGTTGATGCGCTCAATGCATCGGTTTGCCTGCCAATAGTAATCATAGAATTCCTTGTTGCGCGACTCACGCTGACACAGACGCATCATCTGCACGTTTGCTACAAGACGCTCAAACTGGTTGTCGGTTGAAGAGAGAACTTCCATCAAGTGTTCCTCTGCACCCTTATAGTTCATCTTCATCAAATCCACAAAAGCAAGATTGTTGAGAGCCTCCATGCGACCATCGGAACGAGACGGCGACTTGTCGTAGGCAAGACTGGCAAAACGCTGCGTCTTTTCAAGTGAAATATAATGATAATGATAGGCACTGTCATTGTACGCCTCTACCTCTCCATCGACTTTGCCACCACTGCACGACAGGCACAACACAACCGATATCAGACTCATTAAGCCTGATGAAAATAAACTAAAATATCGGTTGCACACAGTTCGCATAGTGCAAAAATAATGCTTTTTTGCCAAACAACGCAAGCAATTCCACGAAAAATGCATTTATTTATTGAAATTTACACATTGTGCATTCGCACATTTGCCCATTTTTTTGTAATTTTGCAGATATAAACAAATTTACGCACAGCGTCAAAAGGATAACTACATATTTATAATATGTCTGACAGAATAAGAATCAAGGATATTGCAGAGAAAGCCGGAGTTTCGGTCGGCACTGTTGATCGTGTACTTCACAAGCGTCCAAATGTTTCAAAGAAAGCCCTCGAAAAGGTGAACAAAGCCCTCGAGGAGATGGAATATCACCCAAATGTGTATGCCAGTGCGCTGGCTTACAACAAAGCCTATACTTTCGTGGTGTTCATTCCTCACCATACTTCAGAAGCCTACTGGCAGGAGATTGAGGAAGGGGCGAACAAAGCAGAGGAGATGAGAGGTGATTTCCACATCAATGTGAAATATGTGTATTACAAGCGCTTCGACGATGTTGACTTTGAGCGTGGTGGCTATGCCTGTCTGGAATATCAGCCTGACGGCGTTGTGATTGTGCCTGCAGGATTGGACATCACCCGCCGATTCACACAGCACCTGCACGAGCAGAAGATTCCGTTTGTGTTCCTCGATTCATATATGCCCGACCTTCGTCCGCTGGCATTCTTCGGTCAGGACTCGTTCTGCAGTGGATATTTCGCAGCAAAGATGCTCATGCTCATTGCCAACAATGAGAAGCAGATTATGCTGATGAAGCAGACACATAACGGTATGCTCACCACCAAACAACAGGCAAACCGTGAGGTGGGTTTCCGCCATTACATGCGCGACCATTTCCCACATGTCGAGATTGTGGAACTCGATCTGCCTACCGACGGTCAGAAACGCCGCTTCACCGACCAGTTGAACACCTTCTTCGAGGAGTACCCGGATATCCATCATTGCATAACACTTAATTCAAAGGCGCATATCATCGGTGAATACCTGTTGCAGAACAATATGCGCGACAAGCAGGTTATGGGTTATGATATGGTGCCGAAGAATGTAGAGTGCCTGCGTCAGGGCAGCATCTCGTTCATCATAGCACAGCACGGATACCAGCAGGGATTCGCCTGCATCGATGCTCTGTTCAAGGCAGTAGTGCTGAAAATGCAGATTGAGCCGGTGAACTATATGCCTATCGAACTTATCACCAAGGAGAACTGCGAGTTCTACCGTCGTACACAGATGTAAAGTACAGCCATTATCAATATGGAAACCACAATGTCAAACAAGAAAGGAATTCTGGCTCTGTCGCCACTGATAGTCTTCGTTGTGCTCTACCTGGTCACATCGGTAGTAGCGCGCGATTTCTATAAGGTGCCAATAACAGTTGCATTCCTCATATCAAGCATATATGCCGTCATCATTTCGGGCAAAGGCACACTCAACGACCGTGTCAATGCATTCTGCAAAGGAGCCGGCACACCGAACATTATGCTGATGCTCATCATTTTCATCCTTGCCGGTGCTTTTGCATCTACAGCCAAGGGTATGGGAAGCATTGATGCCACAGTGACGCTGACACTGAGCATCTTGCCAAAGAGCATGATTCTTGCAGGACTGTTCGTAGCATCCTGTTTCATCAGTCTGTCAATCGGAACCAGCGTAGGAACCATCGTTGCACTGGTACCTATAGCAGCAGGACTGGCGACACAGACGGGGTCGAGTGTGGCATTCCTTACGGCAGTAGTCGTTGGCGGTGCATTCTTCGGTGACAACCTGTCGTTTATCTCCGACACAACCATCATGGCAACAAAGACACAAGGTTGCAAGATGAGCGACAAGTTCAAGGCAAACATATACATCGTGCTGCCCGCTGCCATCGCCGTACTGATAATCTATATCATCATGGGACAGAGCACCGGAGCACCAAACAACATGCATGCCATAAATGCTTGGAAGGTGTTGCCTTACCTCACAGTTCTGGTTACTGCTGTAGCCGGCATGAATGTCATGGCGGTATTGACTATCGGCATCGTCATCTGTGCATTGATTGGTCTCGTTGACGGAAGCTACGACATCTACTCGCTGATGGGTGCGATGGGTGAAGGTATTCTCGGCATGAGCGAACTCATCATCGTGACAATGCTTGCTGCCGGACTGCTTGAAATGATTTCAAAGGCTGGCGGCATACAGTATATCATCGAGAAGATGACACACCGTATCCATGGCAAGCGTGGTGCCGAACTGTCAATGGGTGCACTGGTGGCACTGGTTGGCATGTGCACTGCCAACAACACCATCGCAATCCTTACCGTCGGCGACATATCACGACAGATTGCTGAGAAATACGGCGTTGACCCACGCAAGGCGGCAAGTATCCTCGACACATTCTCTTGCTTCATGCAGGGATTGATTCCTTACGGAGCACAGATGCTCATAGCTGCTGGATTGGCAGAGCTGAACCCTATCAACATCCTGCCTTACCTATACTATCCGGTGACAATGGGACTGTTCGCCACATTATCAATAATATTCCGCATACCTCGTAAATACTCATAATGGAAATAGATATCATCACACGCAACTTCTTCAAGTTGATGCGTTCGGGTGCTCTCAACGAATATGTTGAACTCGAACCAATGTCGGCATTCAAATGGAACCGTCTTATAGAGATTATCGCCTTGCAAGACGTTATCCATGTAGCGTCACGCGGCATAAAGAACCTGCAATTCGACAAGAAGTTCAATATGCCGGCGAGACTGCGGGAGAGGGTTCACGAGGAGGCTGCCAAGCGCCAGGCACAGGAGATAAGCCTTGAGATGAACAACCCTATCCTCAAGAAGAAGCTGACAAAGATACATCTGCTTGAACAGCAGTCGGCTGATTTCTCAAAGGAAACCCTCGGTCTGTTTGATTATATCATTGCCAACTGTCAGGCTATCCTCAATGAGGGTACTTCGACAAAACTGATTATCCGTCTTGGCAATTATATCCGCATCAACAACGAGAAGATTGACTACGCCAAGATAAACAAATGGCTGAAGGAGATGCAGATGTCGCGTGTGGCACAGTTGGCAGGAAGTATCCTCATCAGCAACTTCTCATTCAAGCCTGAGGAGATACCTTTCGTGAAAAAGGTTGACCCAAAGGCAGCAACAGTGATGATGCAGAGTATCATCAACCGCCGTCAGGAGAAGCACAACAAGGGCATCACGTATTTTGAATATGCTCCATTGGAGAATGCCAGCATCATCCTCGGCCGATTGAGAAGTCGCCTCGAAGCCATTGATGAATAGCCACGTTCGGCGCAGCCCCGACAAGAAATATGAGTATATCACAAAGCGACCGGTTTTACTAAAAGCAACAATTACTTCACAACGAAATGAATAGAATCATCACAATAATATCCTTCTTCTGCATTGCCCTGTCATCGTTTGCCCAGGACGACTGGCTTTATGAGCAGTGCGAGGACACATGCAAACATATCCATGGCATCGACCTGAGTCATTATCAGGGCGATGTGTTCTGGCAGGCTATCGGCGACAATCGCAAGATGGCTTATGTATATCTGAAAGCTACCGAGGGCGGCGACAACATCGACAGCCGTTATGCTGACAATATCCGAATGGCAAAGGCTGCCGGACTGAAGGTGGGGTCGTATCATTTCTTCAGGCCAAAGACTGCCATCCATCTGCAATTAGCGAACTTCACTGCTCAGTGCCGACCTGAGGATCAGGACCTTATACCAATGATCGACATTGAAACCACAGCCAAGTTGAGCGAGGAAGCCTTCACCGATTCATTGATGTCATTTCTCGCACTCATCGAGGAGTACTATCACCAGAAGCCCCTACTCTATACCGGCCGCAACTTCTACAACAAATATCTGAGTGGCGGTCTGGTTGATGAATATAAGTTGATGATTGCTATGTACAATACCGATGAAGAGCCGGTACTCATCGATGATCGTGATATCACCATGTGGCAGTACACCGGCAAAGGCAGCATCAACGGTGTGAAGGGCCATGTTGACAAGAGCCGCTTCGTAGGCAAGCACGGTCTTCGCGAGTTAAGATTCAGAAGATAGTTTTTGTGTATTCGTTTTCGTCTTCGTTTTCGTTAAAAAAGATATACTATGTTAATCAATTGTCCTGAATGCGGAAGAGAAGTGAGCGACAAGGCTCCTTACTGTCCTCACTGTGGTATAGAAATTGCTGCTGGTCGTTCACAGGTACCAGCGGAGTCTCCTGTACGCCAACCTATGCGTGAACCAGAACAGAAGAACAGCCATAAATGGGTGTGGATATTGTCGTTGTTGTTAGCCGTCATCGCCTGCGGAGTGGTGTTCTATTTCTATTCGAAGGCAAAAAACGAGGACGAGATAATGCAGTATGAAGTGGCTGCACAGAGCGACGATGCTGAAATTCTGCAGAGTTTCCTCGACAACTATCGTGATGCGCCACGCGCTCATCGCGATGATATACAGCGTAAGTTGTCGGACATAAGTCGCGAGAATCGTGAATGGAACGACGCAGTGCTTGCCAACACTCGTGAAGCACTGACCACTTATATGCGTGAGCATCCTGAATCGGCACACAAAGATGAGGCTCTGGCAAAGATTGACTCCATCGATTGGAACAATGCCAAGACGGCCGAAACGGTAGAGGCTGTGAAGGAATACCTCAAGAACCATGTCAATGGTGAGTTTGCCGAGGAAGCAAAGGCGCTCATCGATGCTTTCAGTGCTCTCATCGTGAAACCGGAAGAGCAGGCAATGATTCGCAATGTGTTCAAGAAGTTCTTCCAGAGCATCAATGCCCAGCAGAGCGACCGACTGACAAGTACCGTCACTTCACTGCTGACAACATTCCTCGGCAAGAGCGACGCTACACCAAATGATGTCATCAGTTTTATGAAACGCCTCTGGCGCGACGATGTGCAGAACCTCAACTGGCACATCATTGATGACTATAAGATTGACAAGAAAGACACCGGCAACGGTGAATATGAATACTCCGTAACATTCTCTGCTACTCAGGATGTGCAGAAGGCTACTGGCACAACAGAGAAGAAATACCGTATCAAGGCTAAGGTTAGTCCTGACGGCAGAATATCGGAGTTTAATATGAGCAAAGCAAACGATTAAAAACAATATAGCAATGGGAAGAAAAAACAAACCATTACCAATACTTGAAAATGTGACCATCACCGATGTGGCAGCCGAGGGTAAGTCTCTGGCTCGCGTCAATGATATGGTGGTGTTCGTGCCATGGGCTGTTCCAGGCGATGTGGTTGACTTGCAGGTCACTCGCAAGAAGCATTCTTTCTGCGAGGCTCGCATCATTCGCTTCATCGAAAAGAGCCCTCTGCGCATCGAGCCACGCTGTTCCCACTTCGGTGTGTGTGGTGGTTGCAAATGGCAGAACCTGCCTTATGAGGAACAGTTGAAATTCAAACACAAGCAGGTGTTCGACCAACTAACACGTATCGGCAAGGTGGAACTGCCGGAATTCCGCCCTATCATGGGTTCGGTGCATCAGTTTGAATATCGCAACAAACTCGACTTTGCGTGTTCAAACAAGAACTGGCTCACCCAGGAACAGATGGAGCAGGACATTCCATTCCGCTCGGGCATCGGCTTTCATATATCGGGAGCCTTCGACAAGGTGTTGCCTATCGACAAATGTCACCTCATGGACGATCTGAACAACCGTATCCGCAATTTCGTTTATCAGTACGCATTAGACCACGAACTGACTTTCTTCGATTTAAGGCAGCAGAACGGACTGTTGCGTGACATCATAATGCGCAACTCACTCTCTGGCGAGTGGATGGTGACATTCCAGTTTGGTACCACCAACCCGATAGCCTTGGAGATTGAGGAAGGCGAATCGAAGAAGGAAGGTAAGCGCAACTACAACAAAATGATTCAGAAGGAATGCAAGGAGATGAAGTTCTTCGAGCGTGATAAGGCAGAGGCTCTGCTCGATGCTGTTCATCAGGAATTCCCTGAGATAACAGCCCTTCTGTGGGTGTATAATCCTAAGTGCAACGACACGTTCTACGACCTCGATGTGCATATCCATTATGGCAAGGATTACATATATGAACTCATGGAGGATTTGCGTTTCAAGGTGGGACCGAAGAGTTTCTACCAGACAAACACCGAACAGGCGTATCACCTCTACTCCGTTGCTCGCGAATTCGCACAACTCACTGGTGAGGAACTGGTTTACGACCTCTACACCGGCACAGGTACCATTGCCAACTTCGTTGCAAAGAAAGCCCGCAAGGTTGTGGGCATCGAGTATGTGCCCGAGGCTATCGAGGATGCAAAGATCAACAGCGAGGTGAACAACATCAACAACACCCTGTTCTATGCTGGTGACATGAAGGACATCCTGACCGATGATTTCGTTGCAGAGCATGGTCGTCCGGATGTCATCATCACCGACCCACCGCGTGCCGGAATGCATCCTGATGTTATCAATGTTATTCTCAACGCCCAACCAAAGCGTATCGTCTATGTGAGTTGCAACCCAGCCACACAGGCTCGCGACCTGCAGTTGATGGATGCCGACTACCGTGTTGTTGCTGTCCAGCCAGTCGATATGTTCCCTCACACTCCACATGTTGAGAATGTGGTACTGCTTGAAAGAAGGTAGTCCCCCACTAAAAGAATTCAAATATGACAAACAAAGTCTTACTTATTTATACTGGCGGTACTATCGGTATGGGAAGAAATCCTCATACCGGTGCTCTTGAACCGCTGGATTTCAGCCATTTGTTGGAACAGTTGCCTGAGTTCCGCTACATCAAAGCAGAGGTTGACACATACCAGTTCTCGCCTGCTATCGACTCCAGCGACATGTCGCCTGAACTGTGGGCACGCCTGGTAAACCTTATTGCTGAACGATACGACAACTACGATGGTTTCGTTATCCTTCACGGAACGGACACCATGGCATACACGGCTTCGGCTCTGTCGTTCATGCTTGAGAACCTTACCAAACCTGTCATCCTTACCGGTTCGCAGTTGCCTATCGGTCAGTTGCGCACCGACGGCAAGGAAAACCTCATCACCAGCATAGAACTGGCATCGGCCACCGACGACAACGGGCATCCTATGGTGCCTGAGGTGTGCGTGTATTTCTCGGGCGCACTCGTCAGAGGTAACCGCAGTACAAAGAAGAATGCCGACGGTTTCCGTGCGTTCGACTCATACAACTACCCTCATCTGTGCGATGCCGGGGTGAACTTCGTGTATCACGACCATCATATCCTGCGACCAGATTACAGCAAACCACTCATCCCCCATACAGCCATGGACCCGAATGTAGTGGTTTTCAGTCTTTTCCCAGGCATTCAGGAACAGATTATCCGACACATGCTCACTGCTCCCGACATCCGTGGCATCGTGATGCGCAGTTACGGTTCGGGCAATGCTCCACAGCACCCTTGGCTCACGCAATTATTGCGTAAGGCAACCGAACGTGGAGTGATCATCGTGAATGTGACACAGTGTGGAGCGGGACGAGTAGAGATGGGACGCTATGACACCGGTTATCACTTGAAGGAAGCAGGCGTTATCAGTGGTTACGACAGCACCGTCGAGGCTGCTGTTACCAAACTGATGCATCTCCAGGCACTCTACGATGACCCAAAGATAATACGCGAGAAGATGAACACATCGCTCGCCGGCGAGATTACAACAATGTAATAAACTATAGGATAGAAAGAAATTCATGCATAAACGTGCTGAATTTCTTTTTTTTGTAGTATATTTGCAGACAGATATACTAACTAATATTTATAACGATTATGAACAACAACAATTACAACATCAGTCTCGGCCACATACTGATCGGTGGTCTGGTAACAATCATCCTCCTTGTTTGCCTCTTCATCGGCATCCCAATGTACAATGTATGGCAGCAGGAAATGCAGGGTAAAGCAGAGTTTGCAAAGGCTGAACAGAACCGTAAGATCAAGATTGAAGAAGCAAAGGCAAACCTCGAAGCAGAGAAACTCAACGCTCAGGCTGAAATCGAGCGTGCTAAGGGTGCTGCTGAGGCTATCCGCATTGAGAACGGTTCGCTTACTCCAACCTACATCCAGTATCTCTGGGTTCGCCAGCAGAAGGACTTCACCGGTAAGGTTATCTACATCCCAACAGAAGCAAGCCTTCCTATCCTCGAAGCCGGCAGAACAGCACTGAACGCTGATTAAACTGCGCGACTATCGTTTTATAATATTGGGCTCACCATCACAAAGTTGTGCGAAAGCCGTAATACAACTGTGCGCCCATTGAGAAACAGTTGTGCGCCCGCCGTCCGCACAGTTGTTCAACGTCGTCCACACAGTTGTTCGACGCTGTCCACACAATAGCAGAACACCCTCCGGACATAACCCGATACAGAAATAATAAGGGCTGGTTCCATTTGGAGCCAGCCCTTAATGTTGTTATTGCGATTCAAAGATTACTCTGTTGCACCATTGATGCTGATGAGGTAACCCTTGTTAGCAGAAGTCTCTGCTGTACCGTTGTAGGTAGTGAGTGGACCGTAGAGAACTACATCGTCGCCCTCGTTGAGGACCTTGTCACCCTCAACCCACTTGCGGTTACCGAGGTAGAGCACGCGATAAGCCTCGAACTCAACTGCCTTGTTCTCTGTGTAAGAGCCATCAGCCGACATCCAGAATGAAGCATTACCATACTGAGCGTTGAACTTGTCGCTGTCCTTAGGGAACTTAGCAACCTTACCTGCTACGAATACGTTGTTTGTGCAACCAGCGAATGCTGCATTGCAAGCACCTTCTGGAGCGAATGGAGCATCAGCAGTACCGATACCGTTAACATCAGTTGTTACACCGTTTACCTCAGCAACGTATGCCTTGCCAGAAGCAGTTTCTGCAATACCGTTGTAGAGACATACTGTACCACAGATAAGTACTTCTGCACCCTCAGCGAGGAGGCAGTTGCCTTCTGCCCACTTCTGGTTACCAAGCCAGAGACCACGGAATACCTCGAAGTCGAGTGCTGCATCACCGTCATTGTAAACGCCATCACCTGAAATCCAGAATGTACCGTTGCCATACTGTGCACCGAACTGTGAATCAATCTTTGAAACGATACCCTTTATCCAAACTTCCTTTGGAGAGTTGCCAGAGAGAGTATTGCAGTATGCGATAGCCTCTTCAACGGTGAAAGGAAGATCGTGTGTGCCAGCGAGACCCTCCTGTGCTACAGCAGTCTCGGCTGTGTACGACTTCTTACCATCGGTAGTATTGAATACGAGAGTGGTTGAACGAGGACCAGCGGTGTTCTCTGAAGCGTGGAATACAACAGTGTTGCCGTTTACTGACTTGAGAGAGAGCCATGACTGAGCGTCAGCAGGAACCTCTACAGACAAATTAAGACCCTTGTTCTCGAGAGTAACAGTGAAGTCACCACCCTCAGTAGGGAGCATAGCGTTCTCTGGGTCAACAGAAGCAACCTTGATGAGCGACTTTGATGTCTTGATCCATGTAGCGTCAACAAGTTCAACTGTACCGTTGTAAGTTGTCTTAGGACCAGCAACGGTTACCTCGTCGCCAACCTCGATACCGAACTTAGACCAGTTGTAAGAGCCAGAAGCGTCAACAGTACCATAGATGTAGATCTCACCTGTACCATCGTTGAGGTAGAAGTTACCATAGCTTGTGTTAGCAATCTTTGTAACAGTACCTGTAACCTGGTATGTCTTTGAATCTGGACCAGCAATAATCTCTGCACAAGTAGCAGGAGAGATTGTAGCAAGACCCTGGATTACATTGATGAACTGAACGTCGTCGCCGAACAGGAGCTGGAGTACAGCAGTACGGCCATCGAGAGTGCCAGCAGCAGTGAATGTAACCTTTGTCTCACCAGCAGCACCTGTCATTGGGCTAACTGTAAGCCACTCTGGAAGATTAGCTGGGTTGATTGACCATGCATTGTTGGCAGAAACTGTGATTGTGGTAGAACCGCCATCAACAGGAATTGCTACATATGATGATGAAACCTGCAAGCCATCGAGATATGTTGGCTC
The DNA here is from genome assembly GCA_045627685.1 of Prevotella sp. Lineage (GTDB taxonomy): Bacteria > Bacteroidota > Bacteroidia > Bacteroidales > Bacteroidaceae > Prevotella. Next base: position 20,638 of record JAZQOD010000258.1, read on the forward strand.
CATGTCATCTGAACAGCTTACCAACATTGCAAGAGATGCAACGATAGCTGCGAAATAATATTTCAGTTTCATATACATTATTATATTTATATGTTATTACTTCAATGTTACAACTGCAATACGACCTGCCTCGTTACCAGTAGCAGAAACTACCTTTACGCCACGAGCCTTGAGATAGTCAGCAACTGCATTAGCACGCTGTACAGAAAGTTCAGAGTTACGCTTTGAAGAACCCTCTGGTGATGTAGCACCAACAACAGAAACTGTTGAGCCAGAAGCAATCTTATCGAGGATAGCCTTAGCCTCTGCTGTGAGAACTGCTGAGTTCTGAGCGAAATCAACAACAGCCTTGTCAGCAATGAACTTCTCTACTGTCTCAGTCTTAACAACCTCCTTAGCAGGACGGTTCTTGAGAGCCTCGTTCTCAGCAGCGAGCTTGTTCTTCTCAGCCTCGAGAGCAGCGTTCTTAGCAATGAGACGGTTGATCTCATCATAGTCAACATAATCCTGCTCGCAGCCACAGTCCTTACGCTTAGCCTCGAAGAAGTACTTCAAACCGATTGAAGCATACCAGCACTGGCCGATAGCGTGGTTAGGAACGAAGGTCTTTGTATCGCCGTTGATAGATGTAGGAGTTGAGAATGTAGCGAAACCGTCAGCATCAACACCCTCATACTTGAGGATACGTGGATCAGAGCCGATTGCTGGGTTGAGATACTTAGATACGCCCCATGAAGAGTTGAAGAAGTTGAGGACATTCTTAACATCGAGACTTGCCTGGAGCTTGTGGTTTGTACCACCGAGGTTCAAGCAGAAGTCGTGCTTGTAAGAGAAGTCGATACGGTGTACCCATGGGCTGTAGAGGCTATAACCCTCTGTGTACTCACCCTGGTGCTTTGAGAGATAATCGCTGTTGTGAACATAAGCCATGAAACGGTTAGCATCATCCTGAGTCTTGAAACGGAACTGACCGTTAGCAACCTGTTCGTCTGTTGGAACATAAACAGCATCGTAGTTGTAACCGTCGCCGTTCATATCGTTAGACATCATATATGAGTAGTTGTAACCACCACGCCATGCCTCATAGATGAGTGAGAAGTGGTTGCCACTGCAATCGTGAGCTGTAGCAGATGCTACGAAACGATCAGGAGTAACATACTGTGAGTTGTGGAGACGGATGTTGTTTGGACCCTCCCATGTAGGAACGTATGTGAATGCAGACTCAGCAGCTGAACCTGGCATACCAGTGATTTCCTTAGATACAGTGTGAGTGTAAGCAGCCATCAAGTCAAGCCACTCTGCTGGACGAGCGTTCAATGTTACGTTAGCCGACCAACCGTAACCCTTAGATGTGTTCTCAAGAACGAATGCCTTAGGATTTGAACGGAAACCTGTTGGGAAGATAGGGCGGTTGTCAACACCGTTGAAACGAGCGAAACCACCTACATTAGGAATTGCCCAGTCTGAGATTGAAACTGCATTGATTGTCTTGTTGAAGATACCCTCAGCAGTCAATGTCAATGGGAATGATACAGGAATCTGCCAGTCGAATGCCAATGAAGACTTCCATACCTGTGGCATCTTGAAGTTAGGATCAACACCGTTTACTGCAGAT
>JAZQOD010000259.1:0-12894 GCA_045627685.1 Prevotella sp.
GAAAGTCCTGAAAGGAATGACCATCGTTGAGAACGGCATTAAAGAGGAGCAAGTTCCAATGAACGCCATCAAAGATGGCTATTACCTTGCTTTCCCATACGGATGGATAGAAAATGAAGCAATTCTATTCACTCAATAGCGGATTAAAAAGAACCGCCCGGGAGTTTTTACACTCTCGGGCTTTTCTTTATTCATACAAGATATTTCCGTCGTTTTATCACTAATAACGTCGCAGAATTTGCGACGATAAACACAGATTTACGTCGCAATAAACGAGCTGTCAGCCATCAGCATTGACGATTTGGTGGCAGAAGTGTTCAAGCAGATAGACAACAACGAAATAGAACAAAGGAGGCCCGGACAAACCGTCCGAGCCTCTTTTTTTATCTCTATAAGAAATCATCGTATGGGTTTTCGTCGCCGTACAATGGTTTCGTCTTCGTTTTCGTACGAAGTCCTATTCGTGTCGTGCCATTCGCTCTTCTGCGAGGCGTTCCCACTTGGTGCCTGGAATACCGTAGTTGGCGTAAGGATGGATGGAAATGCCGCCACGAGGGGTGAAGAGACCTGTGACCTCGATGTACTTCGGTGACATGAGGGCGATGAGGTCCTTCATGATGATGTTGACACAGTCCTCGTGGAAGTCGCCGTGGTTGCGGAACGAGAAGAGATAGAGTTTCAGACTCTTCGATTCCACCATTCGCTCTGCAGGGATGTACGAGATGACAATCTCGGCAAAGTCTGGCTGACCAGTGATAGGACAAAGGGAGGTGAACTCAGGACAGTTGAACTTCACCCAATAGTCGTTCTCTGGATGCTTGTTCTGGAATGTCTCCAACACCTCAGGAGCATAGTCGCTCTTATATTCTGTCTTGCGGCCTAACAACTGCAGGCCTTCGCTTTCTCTATTCATGATTGTATTTTTTTTCAACTTTCGCAAGTTTCAAACTTGCTCAGTTTTAGGAAGTTATGAGAAGTTATCGCTCCTTTGTCGCTTGGGAAGTTATGGGAAGTTAAGGGGAGGGTTCTTTATATCTGCTTTATCTTCAATGGATTGTACGACACATTATCATCGTACACATCCTCACCCTCGTATGCCTTGACGAACTTCACCACGCGGATGGTTACTGGAAGGACAACGATCTCATAGAGTGTCTTTGCCACGACCTGTGTGAGCATGAGACTGATGAGTATCTCGACGCTGACCTTTGGCTGTCCTTCGAACACGAGTGGGAAGAGGAAGAATGCCAATGGGAAGAAGATGAGTGAGTCGGCACTCTCGCCAACGAGTGTTGAAGCGATGGCACGAAGCGAGAAATAATAGTTGCTCTTCTGCTTGTCGCGATGGGCTACTTTCATGGCACTCATGACCCATGCGTTGAGGAACGAGCCCACGATGAATGCAATGAAACTGGCGACTGCTACCTGCGGTGCAAACCCGAAGACCTCACAGAACGAGCCGTCGCTGCCCGGCACTATCGGTGGCAACACACAGGCAAAACCACAGACTGCCACAACGAAGAAATTCATGGCAAATCCGAGCCAGATGATGAGTCGCGCCTTGCGATAGCCCCACACTTCGGCTATGCAGTCGTTGAGGATGTAAGAGATTGGGAAAACAATGAAACCACAGGTGAGATTGATACTTCCAAAAAGATGGAAGAGTTTGGTTTCCAACAAGTTGCTTGTAATCAAGCAAACACAAAAGAGCATGCCCATGACTACAAAGGCAACGCTCAACTTTTCTTTTGAGTTATTCATAAATATAGTTTTAATTATTGAGGAGGTTATCTACTACTCCCCAGGGTTTTTATAGAGGTTATACCAACTCTTTTCTTTGAAGCCTCTTCCCCTACCCCTCTCCCGTGGCGCTTCGCTAGGGCGAGGGGAGTGAAATGAGGATGTCTAAAATAAAGGTTTACTCTTCAGCAGCGTCTTCGTCCTTGCGGCAGAGTGCCTCCTCGAAGTCGGTGATGCCGTTCTCAACGAGGATGTTATACCACTGGATGAGTTTCTTGATGTCAGAGTCGCGCACACGGTCCTGATCCCAGTTAGGGAGAACCTCTGTGAAATATGCATGAAGTTCATCAGCCGAGCACTTCTTGTAATCAAGCGAACTTACCTTGCTCTCCTCCTTTGCACCAACTGCCTTGAGAACCTCCCAGAGAGCGATGTCTTCGTCCTCGGTGAACATTGCGATGTCTGCAAGTGAAGTGATACGATCGGTTGCGAATGCTGGCATACGACGATGCTGAGCGTCGAGAGTTTCAACGATAAGGGTTCTGTTACCCTGGCTCACCAGACGATAAAGACCTGGCTTACCTGAAATTGCGAGAATTGTCTCCATTTTTCTTTACTTATTTTTTGTTTTATTTATTGTTTCTAATATTGATTCTATTTGTTCTGCGAGGTCTGCTTCACCATCGTTGCTGACAACGAAATCTGCACGCGAGGCTTTCTCTTCCTGCGACATCTGACGGGCTATCCATTCAAGTGCCTTCTCACGAGTGAGGCTGTCGCGTTTCATTACTCGCTCTATCCTCACCTCCAACGGGGCTGTGACGCAAACGACATAATCAAAAGGTACACGCGCGTAGAAGCCACTCTCGAAGAGTATGGCACTCTCGAGCCATTCAAAGCCTGATGACATGAAGTCCTCGGCAACCGCTGGGTGCACTACATCATCGATGGCGAGGGCATTGCTCTCGGAGGCTATGATGAACCGTGAGAGGAGTGCCTTGTCGAGCCGTCCATCAGGGAACACCTCCTGCCCTAATGTCTGCGACAATCTCTGCTGCAACCTACGGTCAGTGCGCATGAGTCGCTTGGCGGCTTTATCGCAGTCATAAACCATGATGCCTTTCTCTTGAAGAATCCGGCACACATAGGATTTACCACTGCCTATTCCACCTGTTATAGCAATGAACATAATCTATGGGGGTTAGTACTCCATGAGATAGTCAACCTGCGACACTTCCAGTTCGGCCCTCACCACTCCATGTGGGCGAGCCACGATGGTGATAGGACACTTGTCGGTGCCAGGAATGATTGACTTATAGTCGGCCTCAACACTGAACTCCTGGGTGTTTATCTGGTCGTACAACGATGTACCTACCACATACTTCACCTTTACTCGCGATGGGAAGAGGCGTAGAGCCACTCCCTCTGGCACATTGACTGCCCGAACAGGCAACTCCACCTCGTCCTCGGTGAGGATGTCGGCTGTTGCTGTGACCTTCACTTTCGACACGGAGAAGTTGACACCGCGGATTGGACGCAAGGCAACCTCAATGGATGTAGAGTCAACCACATGGCTTATCGACAGTGGCACTGTCTCCACATATTTGATACTGTCGGACATCGACTTGCTGAGGTATATCGTGATGCGGTCAGGATTGCTCTTCGAAGAAAGGATGTAATAGTTTTCCTCGGCTTCGATGCTTCCTGTGAGCACCACCGGTACGCTCTTCGTCACACTCTGCGAGTAGCCATATTCAAGTTTGTCGGGCTTGAGCGCCACGATACTTGCAGTACCCTTCAATGTGTTTGTGACGAGTTTCTTCAGTTCGGTGTTCGACACCACAATTTTCCCGTTGCGACTATATGAGGCGAAATCAATCTCCACCTCAGCCATAGGCAACACGCCTGTGAGATAACGATAATACAACAGAGAGAATATCTTGTCGTGGATCGTTACCTTTATCGTGTCGGCCTGTCCTGTGTCGAGGGCTACATTCTTCGGCACGCCCGTCACGAGCACAGGAATATCTATCTCACTAACATTATACTCGTTGCAGGCAGTGATAAGCCAAATGGCACCACTGAGGGCGAGAAAGAAAATGAAAGTGAGATGCTCCTTGCTGGGACGAAGCAAGCCTAATACGGCCTTACTTAACTGGCATATCCTGGACAGCAGCGAAGACATAGTTCTTGTCGACTGTGACAACTACACCTCTTGCGATCTCTACCTCAACCTTACCAGCAGCGAGATCTACGCTACGAACTTCACCATAAACACCACCACCGGTAACAACCTTGGTGCCCTTCTCGAGGGAATTCTGGAAGTTGCGAATCTCCTTCTGCTTCTTCTGCTGAGGACGGATCATGAACAACCACATGATTGCGAAGATTGCAATCATCATAAAGAGGAAACCTGTGCTGCCTCCCTGTGCTGCCTGAGCAGCAAGAATAATCTGTGACATAATATCGGATTTACTAATTTACTGATTTACGGATTTACTGATTTCCTTGTGAGGTTTGATTCAATCTCTTTATCAAACGGCCTTCCCTGTGGAGGGCATGGGCGATGGTATCGAGCATGCCGTTGATATAAGCCGCACTGCGTGGGGTACTGTACGACTTCGATATTTCCACATACTCGTTGATGGTGACGCTGAGCGGGATTGCAGGGAAGGTGAGCATCTCAGCAAGGGCAATCTGCATGATGACGATGTCGGTGAACGGCATACGCGACAGTTCCCAGTTGCGTGAGTAATACTGCATCATATCCTGATACTCCTGAGCGTTCTGTATTGTTGTACGGAAGAGTTGAATGGCATACTCGCGATCCTCGTCGTCCTTGAACTCAGGCATCAGTTCCTGCTGAGCCTTCTTGGCTGGATCGAAACGCTTGATGGTCTTCAACACGAACGAATCGACAATCTCCTTATCGTCGTTCCAGTAGAGCGACTTGTCTTCAAGCACTGCATCGAGATTCTCGTTGTTGTCAATCAACTGCCTATACAGTTTGCGCCACACCTCGCGGTCAGCATCATAAGAGTCGATGTCAGAAGCCATATACTCCTTGTAAGTCTCGCTCTGCTCAATCTGATTGCAGAGGTTGCGTACAAACTCGATGTCCTCACGCCATGTGAGTTTGTGATCTTCGTTGTAAGCATTCAACTGCTCATTCTCCTCGAGTTGCACAGCGAAACGGTTGTAGGCAAAACGAGGCGACGGAGCCTCAGCGCCTTCACGCTCGGCACGCTGAACAAGCACATCATAACGGAGTCGTTCCTCATTGGTAATAGCAACCATCAAATCCAAAAGATAGTTGTACATCTGATAAGCCTTCGACAGACTGGTGAGCAACTCCTTTTCAGCCACATCCATAGGCTTATCGCCATTAAGATAGTAAGCATAAACCAACTGTACTACCTTGATTCTGATAAGTTCACGATTAATCATTCTCTAATAATTAATATGTTTATAATAAACTATGAACACACGCGTATGCGCATATTTCGTTTGCAAAATTAAGGTTTTTCCCGATAATAACCAAGAAAATAGCACTATATTTAATAAAAAATAGGATAAACCTTGCCTAACTCAACAAAAAGTATTACCTTTGCATCGCTTTTTACAGGCCTCCCCTCACGAGGAGGCTATTCGTGTGATGGCAAAATTAAAATATTAACAATTAATTTAGAGTAACACAAGTTATGAAAGAAATCACTCTTAATGGCGTTAAGCGCGCCGAGACAGGTAAGAAGGCTTCGAAGGAACTTCGCAAGCAGGCATTGATCCCATGTAACATCTACGGTGAGGCAAAGGGCGAGAACGGTCTCCCAGTTGCTGAGCAGTTTGCAATCCCATTCAATGAGATCCGCAAGGCTGTTTACACTCCAGATGTACTCGTTTGCAACCTCAACATCGAGGGCGAGACAAAGGTAGCAGTTATCAAGGAGCTCCAGTTCCACCCAGTAACTGACGCTCTCCTCCACGCTGACTTCTATGAGGTAAACGAGACAAAGCCAATCACAATCGGTATCCCAGTAAACCTCGTTGGTCTTGCTCAGGGTGTACGCGACGGTGGTCGTATGAGCCTCTCTATCCGTAAGATCGCTGTTACAGCTCCTTACAAGCAGATCCCTGAGAAGCTTGATGTTGACGTTACTGCATTGAAGATCGGTAAGTCAATCAAGGTTGGTCAGCTCCACTACGATGGTCTCGAGCTCGCTACTGGTAAGGAAGTTATCGTATGTTCAGTTAAGATGACTCGTGCTGCTGCCGCTGCTGCTGCCGCTGCCGCTGCTGCTGCAAAGAAGTAATCCTTACTTACGATGCCAACAGAAAGCATAAGGGGCTGGTTCAACCAGCTCCTTTTTTTAATTAAAGGCTCCAACAACAAGGAGCAGACAAAGGAAGAGACAATGGATAAATTCTTGATAGTAGGTCTCGGCAATCCTGGTGCCGAATATCACGAGACACGCCACAACGCTGGTTGGATGGTGCTCGACGCTTTTGCACAGGAGGCTAACGCGACCTTTGAGGACAAACGCTACGGATTCGTGGCTGAGACATCGGTGAAGGGGCGCAAACTGTACCTCCTGAAGCCAACCACATTCATGAACCTCAGCGGTAATGCCGTGCGCTACTGGCTCGAGAAAGAGAAGATCGACACATCGCGCCTTCTCGTCATCACCGACGACCTCGCACTGCCTGTCGGCAAGATGCGCCTCAAGGCAAGCGGTTCGAATGGTGGTCATAACGGACTGGGACATATTCAGCAACTCATCGGCGAGAAATACGCTCGACTGCGTATGGGCATCGGCAATGAGTTCGGTCGCGGTCAGCAGGTGGACTATGTGCTGGGACATTTCTCTGACGAAGAGCGCACTCTGCTCAACCCTTGCATCGACACAGCGAAGGAAGTGATAAAGTCGTTCGCACTGCAGGGTGTTGACCGCACAATGAACCAGTATAATAAGAAATAATGGAACAGAAAACCAAGACACTGCAGATACGCCCTACTGCCCGCCTCGACAAATGGCTGTGGGCTGCTCGTATCTTCAAGACTCGCACTGTGGCCGCCAATGCGTGCAAGAACAGCCGTGTGATGAAGGATAATGTAACACTCAAACCTTCATCAACAGTAAAGATTGGCGATGTCATCTCGGTGAAGAAACCACCGATAACATATTCATTCAAGGTCATCAACTGCATTGAGCAGCGTGTTGGTGCAAAGTATGTGTCGCAGGTGTATGAGAATGTGACCGACGGCAAGCAATACGAATTGCTCGAGATGTCGCGTATCAGCGGATTCATCGACAGAGCACGCGGTACCGGTCGCCCAACAAAGAAAGAGCGCCGTGCACTGGATAACTTCTCCGAACCGATAACTTTTGGTTTTGACGATGACGACTACGAAGACGATGACGATTACGAAGACTTGTTTGATTTCGATGAATAGTATAGAAAAAGGCTGAACGAATTGTTCAGCCTTTGTTTTTATCTTGGACCACCGAAGCCTCCGTGACCACCGCCTGGGAATCCGCCAGGACCACCACCACGAGTACGGAACTCTGGGCGACTGAAGTCAGGACGACCGCCAGGACCTCCCGGAGGGCCCATCTGCTCGTGAGCAGCCTTGCCACCCATCATCTGGAAGCGATACGAAACGCGGAGCATTGCGTACGAATTGATTGAGTTATACTCTGAGTCACGACGCATCATCTCATTAACGGTTCGTGTCAGGTTGCTCTGGTTCTTCAGGATGTCATAGAACTGAAGCATCACAGTGAGATTCTTCGCACGGAGGAACGACTGTGCAATCTGCGCATTCCATATCAACTCGTTGGTGTTGAGCGATGCGTCGTTGTATCCACGACGGCTACGGTTGTGCAGGTCGGTAGAGAGTTGCATACCCCAAGGGAGTGTTATCTGCATGCTACCTCCGTAAGAGAATGACCATGTGTTGAGTTTTGCATCTGGGTTGATGTCGTTGTATGAATAACTGTAGTTCACATTGCCATCGACATCGATATTCAACCATGAGTTACGGTAACTTCCCTGAAGACGATCACCGATGTTATGCTGACGGGTGGTGCTCTTCACTGACTCCATTCCACGCTCAGGACTTACAAGACCTACATTGTTGTTGAATGAATAATCAGGATGAACGGTGACGTACCAATGACCGATTGAGTCGATCGACTGGCTGTACTCTCCCCAGAGGTTGGTGCTCCAGTTACCATCGATATTCTCGTATGTACGAGTCTGACCACCGGTTTCTGCGTTGTACTTCACACTGCTGACAGTTCTGTTGCGAGTGTTGTTGTAACCTCCACCGAAGAGGATATTACGCGAATGGTCGGTCATATAGTTATTGTAGAAGAATCCGAAATTGTTGTTGAACGAAGGTTTGAGGTTCGGATTACCTACGGTGATATTCATTGGGTCAGAGTTATCGGTAATCTCCACCATCTGCTCCATCGAAGGCTGGGTTGTACGGCCACGATAGTTGAAGCGCAACTGGTGCTGCTTTGTGAAATAGTAGCGGAAGTCGGCTGTAGGAGTGAAGTTGAAGATGTTGCGTGCTCTGTCGGTCACATTACCCAGATAGTGCTGCACGAAGTTCTGATGCTGTGGCTGTGCCAGCACACCGAAGTTGAAGTTATAGTTGTCGCGGACACGGCGGAACTGCACCTCGATGTCGTGAGTGATGTTCTTATACTCCGAAAAACGGCTCACCTCTTCATCGTAATAGTCCTCGAAATTGCTGATAACATATTTGTCCCACTGGCGATATTCCGGGATATTGTTGATTCCGAGTGATGCAAGTAGATGAGCATAGTCGGCTGGCAACTCAGAGAAATCGCTGAGATCATAGGTAGAGCGGTCTGACTTTGAATAACTCTGTGCAAACTTATACGAGAACTGCAGATATGTCTTCTTTGCGATAGGTTCGCTATATGAAACCTGTGCCGAATAGTTCCAGTTCTTTGATGGGGTTACGTTGTAACGGTTGATGCTGTAGTCCTTGTCAGCCATCTGGAAGAGTTGCACATTCTGTGTTGAGAACGAGTTGTTTTTAGATGTAGAGAAACCACCGCTCATGTTGAACGAGAGGTTACGACCGCTGTTGTTCAGTCGGCGGTTGAACTGCAACCATCCGTTCACATTCTTTGTCTCGCCATACGACAGCGAACTGCCAGACTTCTCGTTCTTTGCCAATCCAAGGAGGCGCATTGCCTCAACAATCTCGTCCATCTGCTCGACGGTGTATTTGTTGCCGGTATTCTCGAACGGATCCTTGTCGAATGTTGCGTTGACACTTCCGCCACGACCGTCGTTGTCGCTCCATGAGAACGAAGGACGGAACATGATGTTGGTCATTGTATCAGGAGTCCACTCGAAGCGCATGTTGGCATTCCAACTCTTGTTCTTTGAATAGTTCTGCGAAAGGCTGTTAGTGAAACTGCGGTTGTCGAGCACGAAACTCTCACTCGAGTTCTTGGTGTACTGGTTGGATGTGCCGTGGTTCCAACGCACCGAGCCGTCCCATTTCAGTAATCCGGTCTTCTCGTAGTTGAAGTTCACGCCGACCATGTTCGAGGTGTTCAATCCGTTACGGTTTCTGCCGAAGCCACCGCCACGACCACCGAAGCCCATGTCGTTGACATTATTGAAATTGCCGAAGCCCATCATCTTCAGGTCGTCTTTGAACAAACCAGCCATCATACGCTCTGCATAGCGGTCGTGAGTACCATATCCAAGGTCGATATTTCCGAGCACACCCTTATTCATGCCGGCCTTGATACCGAAGTCGAGTGTCATCTCGTCCTCACCGTCTTCAATACCGGTGATACGCGAACGGTCGCTCTTGCCTTCGTAAGCCTTCACACGCTCAACAATGGCTGTTGGGAGGTTCTTCAGGGCAGTCTTGGTGTCACCGTTCATGAACTCCTTTCCGTCCATCTTGATTTTCTTCACGGTCTTTCCGTTGATGGTCACATTACCATCGTCGTCGATCTGTGCACCAGGAATCAAGCGAATCAGTTCCTCTACTGCCGATCCTTCCGGAGTCTTGTACGCAGCACTATTATATACAAAGGTGTCCTCCACAACAACCACCTTCTTTGCCAAGGCTGTAGCAGTGACACCCTGAAGCATGATAGCATCCGAACCGAACACAATCTTGCCCATATTGAGGTCGTGATCTTCGGCAATCTCAATCTTCTTCACCTGTGTGGCATATCCCACATTGGTAATCTTCAGCAGATACTTGCCGTTTTCCGGTGCCTGAAGCACAAACAGACCGTTCTCGTTTGTTAGCACACCACTGATATAGGTGCTGTCGGTTTTGAGCAACTGCACTGTTGCCATCTGCACCGCCTCCTGTGTATCGCGGTCGATGAGGATACCCTCAACCTTACGTTCCTGCGCCATAACAGCCAGAGATACCACCGCAAGGAGCATCATTAGGAAAAATTTCTTCATATAGTTTTATTATCGTTATCGCAAAAACAAGTGGGCTCATCACCCACTCTTAAATAATACACGGCCTTCACCAACACAAAACAAGGTTTCGGCCTTTCGTTACATTTGACGCTGCAAAATTACACAGGTTTAATGGGATAAACAAAAAAAGTAGCACCAAACGAATAATTATCAAGAAAAAATTGATTAACTTTGCAGATAGTAACAAAACAAGCCCTACAAACTGAAATATTATAATGCAGAGAGTTATCATTTCCAAAGACCTTGCGACCGAACTGAAAGCGGCTATCCAAGGCTGTGAGCACGACAGAGTATTCATACTGACTGACGAAACCACACACGAGCTGTGCCTGCCTCGCGTGGCTGATTTCGAATGTCTGAAGGATGCTGTTTCCATCACCATCCCAGCCGGCGACACCAACAAAGGACTGGAGTCGGTGACTCTCGTATGGGAAGCACTGCAACGCGGCGGTGCTACGCGCCATTCCCTGGGAAACACTCCCGGTGGAGGAATGGTGACCGACCTGGGCGGTTTTGCTGCATCATGCTTCAAGCGTGGTATCAACTTCATCAACATCCCTACCACCCTACTCTCTATGGTCGATGCTTCCGTTGGCGGCAAGACCGGTGTGAACTTCGGAGGTTTGAAGAATGAGATCGGTGTGTTCAACAACGCCTCTTTCTGTATCCTCGACACAATGTTTCTCTCAACCCTCGACCGCGAGAATATTCTTTCAGGATATGCAGAAATGCTCAAGCACGGACTGATAAACCGTGATGGAGAAAAGATGTGGGCAGAACTTGTTACTTTCGATATTGAAAACCCAGACTATGGTCAGTTGAGCAGGATGCTCGCCGAATCGGTAGCAGTGAAACAGGCTATCGTCGAGGAGGACCCTCACGAGCATGGCATTCGCAAAGCGTTGAATGTAGGTCACACCGCCGGTCACGCCCTTGAATCGTGGGCTATGCGCCATGACAAACCGGTGCTTCATGGCTATGCCGTAGCATGGGGCATGATTGTGGAGTTATATCTTTCAGCAGTCAAGACTCATTTCCCTACCGATAAAATGCGACAGACCGTACGATTCATCCGCGAGCACTATGGCGACCTCGGCATTACCTGCAACGACTATCCGGAACTCCTCGAACTGATGACTCACGACAAAAAGAACACAGCCGGCATCATCAACTTCACCTTATTAAATAATATAGGCGGCATCCTCATCAACCAGACAGCCAACGAGGAAGAAATAAAAGAAGCCCTCGACTTCCTCCGCGAAGGATAAAATGGATTTTGATCTCCACAAATCGGGACAGGCACGTCAGCGTAAGCTGGGGCCGGATAGCGAAGATTTGTAACATGTAACTGTTACAAAAATAGGAGACCTACCCCTATCATAAAACTTTTTATTATTATGTATAATAATAAACCATAAGTAATAAGACTCTCTTTGCACAAGGGGTATAGTCACTCATTTTTGTAACTGTTACATGTTACAATTACATACGAGCCCAGTACTACCAAACAACACCCCATAGTTACTGTAAAAACATTTCCCAATACTGAATCGCTCTGTTTTGCCCATGATTTGTCAGCAAGGCGTTCCAGCGAAATCAAAACGCTGAAATGAGCACCTCATTCCATTGAAATGAGCACCTCAAACCGCCGTTCCAACATCCTTAAAACGGCGCTTTCTCTCAGCCACAAAATCAATCTTGCAACACGCTGATAATCAGACGGTTGTAACACCATCCCTCCGAAATATTTTCTGAACATTAATGACCATTAATCTATACATTAATCCGACATTAATATTAGTTTTGTAAAGGATATTCGCACAACCTATTCATGTTCCCTACAAACAACTTGAAACGACAAAAGCGAGAATAACGAATAGAAAGAGTCTTATACGCTTTTCATACTATAAATACGAGATATTTCCTTACTCGCAAGCGAAACAATATGATTCCTGATAAAACAACATATTATGCCGACAAGCAAAAGGACACTGCAAATATAGATATTTGACATGTATATAGGAATTATCATGGATCCCACAATCATCGACAATAGTAAAAATAGGCAAACTACATGAGTCAAGAAACTAACCGATGTGTATCTTGGCAACCAACTCATAAGCCATACTACTAAGAAAATCAGCACCGGAAGGGAGAATGTGATATGTATCCATAGTGCTATCAAAGGGAAAAGTCTGTCCCAATGCAGACCGATATTCAATAAAAGAATCAAAGAAGTAACGATAAAACTAGCAAAGCATGATTTGTTTAGAATCATCTTCAAAGTATTATAAACTTCCTTATAATCATTTTTGTTAATTCTCCCTTTTATCCAGTTCAAAAGGTTTACCGAAGGGAATGCCAAGCCAATAACGAATATGCAACAATATAATATTGTATAAAGATTATTGAAAAGAGAGATGAGCGATACATCATAAGCCTCATTATACTTTTGAACAGGTGTAGCAAACATATTTTCTGCCTGCATAGAAAAAATAAATAATACCGCAGCCCACAGTATTTGAACCATTAATCTTTTATGCATATAAAACAAACTTGATTAATTGTACATGAAAAAACTCACAGTCCTTAATAATATAATAGTGTTAATGCTGTTGAGAAAAAAAATCTCATTGCATTGCAAATATACTA
>JAZQOD010000260.1:0-6268 GCA_045627685.1 Prevotella sp.
AGCAGAAGCCAATCATCAAGTGCCCAGAGGGACAGTGGTATTTCGCTGTTGAGGGTACATCTGGTGAGTTCGGTGTTTACCTCGACTCTCGTGGCGACAAGTCTCCATACCGTATGAAGATCCGTCCAATGGCATTGACACTCGTTGGTGCTCTCGACGAGATGCTCCGCGGATTGAAGGTTGCCGACCTCGTGGCAGTAGGTGCTGGTCTTGACTATATCATCCCAGATATCGACCGATAAGGATTCCTCTGACTCTCCCGATGGAGAGAAGGAGATTCCCCTTATATATTTAATAAGGTATATAAAAACTAATTAATAACATTTAAAAAAGTCCTCTGCCTTAAATGGTATGATAATTTCCTCCCAATGAGGAGGTCGGGTGGGGGCTTCAATATTTATGTTTGATTTCTCAGCAATAACAAACTGGTTTGACATGCTGTTGAACATAACCCTCGGGTTACCATCATGGCTGTCAATCACCATTGAATGCGTCATAGTAGGCGTGGCAATCATTGCCGCATACGCTATCCTCGCTATGATCATGATTTACATGGAGCGTAAGGTTTGTGCTTTCTTCCAGTGCCGTCTGGGCCCTATGCGAGTAGGTCCTCAGGGTACTATCCAGATCGTCTGCGATGTGCTCAAGATGCTCATCAAGGAGATTTTCTGGGTTGACAAAGCCGACAAGATGCTCTATCTTCTTGCACCTGTGTTTGTGATCGTTGGTTCAATCGGTGCATTCTGCTTCCTTCCATGGAACAAGGGTGCTGTGATCCTCGACTTCAATGTAGGTATCTTCCTCTACACAGCAGTTTCTGCACTCGGTATCGTAGGTATCTTCCTCGCTGGTTGGGCTTCGAACAACAAGTATGCGTTGGTATCAGCTATGCGTGGTGCAGTGCAGATGATTTCTTACGAGATGTCACTCGGTCTCTGTCTCATCACAGCATGTATCCTCACAGGTACAATGCAGGTGAGCGGAATCTGCGAGGCACAGAGCGGTCCTTTCGGATGGTTGATCTTCCAGGGCCACATCCCAGCAATCATCGCCTTCGTAATCTTCCTCATCGCTGGTAACGCCGAGGCAAACCGTGGTCCTTTCGACCTCGCTGAGGCTGAGTCAGAGTTGACAGCAGGTTACCACAGAGAGTATTCTGGTATGGCGTTCGGTTTCTACTACCTCGGTGAGTTCTTGAACCTCTTCATCGTTGCAGGTATGACATCGCTCATTTTCCTCGGTGGTTATGCACCAGTACAGATCGGCGTTGAGGCATTCGACGTGGAGATGAACTACATCCCAGGTATCGTATGGTTCCTCGGTAAGGCATTCGCAATGGTATGGTTGCTCATGTGGATCAAGTGGACCTTCCCACGCGTTCGTATCGACCAGATCCTTAAACTCGAGTGGAAGTACCTCATGCCAGTCGCTCTCGTGAACCTCGTTCTCATGACAGTTTGCGTAGCAATGGGTTGGACAGGTATCATCGGTGTGAGCATCGTTGTTGCAGTAGCAGTAGCCGCTCTCATCGTTCTTATCTTCGCTCGCGCTCTCAAGTTCCGTGCTAACTTCAAGGCTGCACAGAAACTTGTAGGTGCCGACATCGCAGTAAAGACAGACAAGAAATAATTATTTAATAGTCAAAAGATAAAACAATGGCTAATAAGAAATCATGGTTAGGAGCTGCTGTTGAGGGTGTGAAGACCCTTCTCACAGGTATGGATACCACTATGGGTGAGTATCTCACACCTAAGATTGCAGAGCAGTATCCTGAGAACCGCAAGACACAGCACGTCTCAGAGCGTCACCGCGGTACACTCGTAATGCCTGTCGATGAGAACGGCAAGAACAAGTGTACGGCATGTACCCTCTGCGAGAAGACCTGTCCTAACGGTTCTATCAAGATCACCTCAGTGATGGTGACCACAGCCGAAGGCAAGAAAAAGAAGCTCTTGCAGGATTATCAGTACGACCTCGGTGACTGTATGTTCTGCCAGCTCTGCGTCAACGCTTGTAATTTCGGCGCTATTAAGTTCGTGAAAGATTTTGAAAACGCTGTTTTCAGCCGCGAGGCACTCGTACAGCATCTGAACATCGCTCCAACAGAGGAGGAGATGGCACAGTATGCAGAGAATGCCAAGGTTGCTGCCGCTAAGGCTGCAGAAGAGGCAAAGGCAAAAGCCGCTGCTGCCCAGGCTGAGGACGCAAAAGTAAAGGAGGCATAAACAATGGCAGATATCATTATGTTTGGCATTTTGGCTTGCGTTGTTCTTGCCGCTGCCGTTTATAGCGTTTGCACAAAGTACATCATGCGTGCAGCAACAGCATTGATCTTCGTGCTGTTCGGTGTAGCAGGTCTGTACTTCGTACTCGACTACACATACCTCGGTGCAGTGCAGTTGAGCATTTATGCCGGCGCTATCTCAATGATTTATATTTTCGCTATCCAACTCGTTGGCAAGCGCAACCTTCAGGGTCTCACAGAGCAGTTCAAGGGCTCACGCGTGGCTACAGGTGTTGCACTCACACTCGTTGGATTGGTAACAGTAGTAGGTATCCTCCTGAAGAACGGCTTCTTCTATGCAGCAGAACTTCAGGGCAACAGAGAACTCGACATGGAGGCATTCGGTAATGCCTTGATGGGTGCTGACAAGTATCAGTATGTATTGCCATTCGAGTTTATCTCGGTATTCCTGCTCGCATGTATCATCGGCGGTCTCTTGGTGGCTCGCGACAATAAAGAAGAGGAGAAATAAGTTATGATAGTACCTGTAGAATTCTTTTTCGTGCTCTCAGCACTGTTGTTCTTCATTGGCTTCTTCGGTTTCGTAACCCGTAGAAACCTCATTGCTATGCTTATTTCCATCGAGCTCGTGCTCAATGCTGTTGACTTGCAGTTCGCTGCATTCAACCGTCTTCTCTTCCCTGGCGGTTCAGAGGGCATGTTCATGACAATGTTCTCTATCGGTGTCAGCGCAGCAGAGTCAGCCGTTGCAATAGCAATCATCATCAACGTGTATCGCCATTTCAAGAGCGATTCAGTTAATGCTATTCAGAATCTCAAGAATTAATCAACTCACAATAATTAATAAAAACAGAAAATAATGGAAAATTTCGGTTTTACAATCTGGATTCTTCTCTTGCCTCTGCTTTCATTCCTCGTTGTGGGTCTGATTGATGTATTCAGAGGAAAGAAGGGCTGGTCGCCAAAGACAGCCGGCGTGATTGGAACTTGTTCTCTCGGTGCTGTTACTGTACTCAGCTACATCACAGCCATCATGTACTTCGGTCTTGACAGAGTAGAGGGCGTTCTTCCAACACTCGTTCCTTACAACTTCACATGGTTGCCACTCGGCTCGCTTCACTTCGACCTTGGTATCCTTCTGGATCCAATCTCAGTGATGATGCTCGTAGTAATCTCTACAGTTTCACTGATGGTACACATCTACTCATTCGGCTATATGCACGGTGAGAAGGGTTTCCAGCGCTACTATGCGTTCCTGTCACTCTTCACCATGTCTATGCTCGGTCTTGTTCTTGCTACCAACATCTTCCAGATGTACATGTTCTGGGAGCTCGTAGGTGTAAGCTCATACCTCCTCATCGGTTTCTACTACACCCTTCCTGCTGCTATCCACGCATCAAAGAAGGCGTTCATCGTTACTCGTTTTGCTGACGGTTTCTTCCTCGTAGGTATCCTCATCTTCGGTTTCTACACAGGATCATTCAACTTCACCTTCGCTAACGGTCTCGATCCACAGGTAGCAAACGAGGTTGGTATGACCGTTTGCAATGCAGCCGCTGCTTCAAAGGAGACATTCTTCGGACTCATGGTTCTCCCAACAGCCCTCGTACTGATGTTCATCGGTGGTGCTGGTAAGTCTGCAATGTTCCCACTCCACATCTGGTTGCCAGATGCTATGGAAGGTCCAACACCTGTATCTGCGTTGATTCACGCTGCTACCATGGTTGTTGCTGGTGTATTCCAGATTGCACGAATGTTCCCACTCTGGATTGAGTATGCTCCACAGGCATTGTCGGTAGTAGTTGTTGTAGGTGCTTTCACAGCATTCTATGCAGCAGCCGTAGCTTGTGCTCAGAGCGATATCAAGCGTGGTCTTGCGTTCTCGACAATCTCACAGATTGCATTCATGATGGTTGCTCTCGGTGCTTGCACATCAATGGAACTCTCTCATGAGGTTCACGGTGGTCTCGGTTACCTCGCTGGTATGTTCCACCTCTTCACCCACGCTATGTTCAAGGCTTGTCTGTTCCTCTGCGCTGGTGTTATCATCCATGCAGTTCATACAAACGAGATGTCGGCTATGGGTAGCCTCCACAAGTTCATGCCTATCACAAGTGCAACATTCTTCATCTCATGTCTTGCAATCTCTGGTATCCCATTCTTCTCAGGCTTCAGTTCAAAGGATGAGATTATCTCTGCTTGTATGCACTACAGCCCAGTACTCGGCTGGTTCATGACAGGTGTTGCTGCAATGACAGCATTCTATATGTTCCGCCTCTACTGGTGCATCTTCTTCGGAAGCAAGGCTAACCTTGAGCATCATCAGGCACATCACGTAAGCGAGCATGGCTTCAACGCTATGACATTCCCACTTATCTTCCTCACCGTTATCACAGTAGGTGTTGGTGTTATCACCACATTGAGCGGTTTCGGTCTTGGCTTCGAGTGGGCAAGCTTCGGTAACCTCGTAACTGCTGACGGTACTGCTTACCATGTACATTTCGATATGCAGACAGCTATCATCTCAACAGTTGTTGCTTGCTGTTCAATTGCTCTTGCTACATATATCTACAAGGGCGACTCACAGCCAGTTGCTGACCGTCTGTATGCAACATTCCCTAACCTCCACAAGTGGGCAAAGAACCGTTTCTATATGGACAATGTCTATCAGTGGGTAACTCACAAGGTGATGTTCGGTTGTATCTCACGTACAGCTCGTTGGATTGACGAGAATATCATCAACGGCTTCATTGACTTCACAGCATGGGGTGCTAACGAGGCTGGTGAGAGTGCACGCTCTTGGCAGAGTGGTGATGTTCGCCACTACGCAATCTGGTTCTTGACAGGTGCTGTTGGTTTGACATTACTTTTGTTGTGTATTTAATTAAAGGAGGAAACATAATATGAGTATATTAACATTATTCGTAGTAATCCCTGTACTGATGCTGCTCGGCCTTTGGGCTGCACGCAACACCCCACAGGTGCGTGGTGTGATGGTAGTAGGTTCGACAGCGCTGTTGGCCCTCTCTGCTTGGCTCACCTATACATATTATAGTGCTCCTGAAACCACAGCTGCAGCACTTCGCTACACTACAGAGTGGTTCCCTTCACTCCATATCAACTATGCTATCGGCGTTGATGGTATCTCTGTTGTGATGTTGCTTCTTTCGAGCATCATCGTCTTCACCGGTACTTTCGCTTCATGGAAGTTGAAGCCACTCACAAAGGAGTTCTTCATGTGGTTCACACTGCTTTCAACTGGTGTTTACGGCTTCTTCATCTCAGAGGACTTGTTCACAATGTTCATGTTCTACGAGGTTGCCCTCATCCCAATGTACCTCTTGATTGGTTACTGGGGTTCAGGTCGCAAGGAGTATGCAGCAATGAAGTTGACATTGATGTTGATGGGAGGTTCTGCACTTATCATCGTTGGTCTTATCGGTATCTACTATTTCAATGGTGCTACCACAATGAACATCCATGAGATTGCAGCCAACAACAACATCCCTGCAACAGTTCAGAATGTTCTCTTCCCATTCGTATTCATCGGTTTCGGTGTGCTTGGTGCTTTGTTCCCATTCCACACATGGTCACCAATCGGTCACGGTTGTGCTCCAACATCAGTATCAATGCTCCACGCTGGTGTATTGATGAAACTTGGTGGTTACGGCTGTTTCCGTATTGCAATGTACCTCCTTCCTGAGGCAACCCGTGGTCCTTGGCTCACAGTGTTCCTCATCCTCACAACAATCTCTGTTGTGTATGGTGCATTCTCAGCATGCGTACAGACCGACCTTAAGTTCATCAACGCTTACTCTTCTGTATCACACTGTGGACTCGTGCTTTTCGCACTTCTGATGATGACCAAGGTATCTTGCACAGGTGCTATCCTGCAGATGCTCTCACACGGTTTGATGACGGCTCTCTTCTTCGCCCTTATCGGTATGATTTATGGCCGTACTCACACTCGTGACATCCGCAAGCTTGGCGGCTTGATGAAGATAATGCCGTTCCTTTCAGTAG
>JAZQOD010000261.1:0-6454 GCA_045627685.1 Prevotella sp.
ATGGCTACGATCCGACTTACATCAATCTCGGTAACAATATCCTTACGTGCAAAGATATCAGGGAACTCCTGATTGACATATGGCACGGTATTGATAATCGGCAACAGATGAGCCTCCTTACGACCATCTTGCTTTATCTGCGACTCCTTGATGTCAAGTTTCAGCGAAGCCAAATAGCCTTTATCAGTCCATGTGTCGATATAGATTCCAACATACACTTCGCCCACGAGTGCCGGATAGAGGTCGGTGATATCTTGTTTCCATTCCACCTGCTCTGCCCAATGGTCAATATAAACTGGTTTACGAGGAGCCGACAACTCATTGTCGGGATTACTGAAATGACCCACACCGAAAGGAGTCATGAATCGCATGATTTCGATATTCGGGATATATCCTTCGGCTGGAAGAATGCCGACAACTTTCTCGAGTTTCTGAGCATCGATGGCAGGATACTGCTTTTCGCCTTTTGCAATATCCATGATGTTTGTTATTGCCTCCTTTGGAATGACAAAGCATGATCCCGACTTATCCCAACGGTCACCATTCGATTGGATAGTAACCGTTGCACTCATCTTTATAGAACGCTGATATTCAGGTATTGAAATCTTCTTGATTATGATACGGCCGTTCATCAGTCGTATCAACGAACCGTCGTCGGCATAGCCTCCAAACTTATCAGGCTGGAAGCACACATTGGTTTTGTCAAACACCTGCAACGAGAAATCACCCTTTGCAGGATAGTTCTTTCCCCACAGGGAAATTGGCATAACGATTGCCAGAATAGCAAGAATACGCTTGAAATTAATCATAATAAATTGGTTTAGGCGGAGGCTGTTCATCTCCCCATTAGTAATTCTACTGCAAATATATAAAGATTATTGTAAAAATCAATAAACTTTCGGTAAGATTTTCAGTCTAATTTTCAAATTTATTAATTGCCCAATTAAATAATGTCAATTCCGCAGATATTAAAGAACATCGCCCCTTATGTCAAGCCTTATCGCTGGCTTGTGGCGTGTACACTGGTGATGACCGTCATCACCTCAATGATAGCACAGGTGAATGCTATCGTATTGCAATACACCGTCGATGAAGTGAATAAACTCGTCGAGGCGGGAAAAGGACTCCTCGAGGGTATGCCGATAGTGATATGGATTTCCATCATCCTGCTCGCCAAGGAACTCCTATCGGTCATCATAAAGTTCGGTCAGCAATATTTCGGTGAGCGACTCCGAATCCTTGTGGCACAGGACCTTGCACAATCGGTCATCGAGAAGATGCTCACCTACCGCATGGCGTTCTTCACACAGAACGGCAACGAACCGGGAAAACTCCAGGCTCGTATCGATCGTGGTGTGTCGTCAATGACACGAATGGTACAGATATTCTTCATCGACATTCTCCCACTCTTCGCCAGTGCTATCCTCGCCCTCGTGCTTATGTTCAAAGCCAACGTCTATGTGGGATTGACGGCATTGTTCATCGTTCCAATCTACTTCCTCATTACATACCGCCAGTCAATCAAGTTGAAGGGCTGGCGTGAGAATCTCCGTACATTCCGTGAACTGAAGAGCCACGGTATTATGAACATTCTTGAATCAATAAATGTCATCAAGTCGTTCAACCGCGAGAAGGTGGAGGGCGACAAGCAACTGAAATTGCAGAAGGACATCACCGAAAACCAGATGGCTACACGCAAGACTGCCTTCTACTACGAGGGACTGAAGACTTTCGTGGAGCAGGTGGGCGTGGTGCTCATCATCATCCTCACAGCCTATCTGGTTCTGGGACATTACATGACCATCGGTGCCATAATGTATCACATCATGCTGTTCAGCAATGTCAGTGCTCCTATTCGTCAGTTGCACCGAATCTACGACGAACTGAACGATGGTCTTGTTTACAGCGAGGGATATTTCGAGATTATGCAGGCTGACAACGAGGTGGAGCCTTCAGGCACATATAAGCCAGCAAAGATAAACGGTTGTTTTGAGTTGAAGGATGTGGATTTCACTTATCCGAGCGGTACTAAGGCCTTGCATGGCATCAATATGACCATCGACAGTGGTAAGATTACAGCTTTGGTGGGCCTTTCCGGCGCAGGAAAGAGCACCATCGTCAATTTGCTCGACAAGTTCTATTCACCTGACTCGGGACAGATTCTGCTTGATGGTGTCGACCTTCGCGAATACGACACACAGTTCTTGCGTGAGAATATCGGTCTTGTTCTTCAGAAAAACCATATCTTCGACGGTACAATCGAGGAGAATATTAAATATGGTTGTCCTGATGCTTCGCACGAGGATGTTGTCGAGGCAGCAAAGAAAGCGTACATCTATGATCAGGTGATGCAGTTACCTAAGCAGTTTGAATCGAGTGCAACACAACTCTCGGGCGGTCAGCAGCAACGTATCGCCATTGCCCGTATGTTCATCAAGAATCCTCCTATCATCTTCCTCGACGAACCGACTGCGAGCCTTGATGCCATCGCAACAGAACAGATAAAGAACTCCATCGATGCAATAAAGAAAGACCGCACGGTGATAATCATCTCGCACAGTCTTTCGCAAATCATTGACTCAGAGGCTATCTATTCATTGGAGCAAGGTCGCGTGATGGAACACGGCACCCACGAAGAGTGCTACGCGATGAAAGGAGTTTACAGGAAAATCTTCGATGCATCTGCTAGAAGTTTGAATATTGACAAGATTGCAAAGACCATAGAATAAGCGAGTATCGCAATGTTACAATAAAAGCGGTGGAATGACGTCTTCATTTCACCGCTTTGATAACAAATTTGCGCGCAAATTGCGCTTCATTCCATAGGTATTACTGCATACCAGCAATTCTAAGCACTCTTTCTGCCGTTTCTGTAGTGATCCTATCTAATTCCTCCGGGCTGACACCATAGGCGTCGGCGAGTTTCAGGAGGACTTCCTTGACAAAAGCGCTCTCGTTTCTCTGGCCCCTAAACGGCACAGGAGCCATATAAGGGGAATCGGTTTCAAGGACAATGCGATCGATAGGCACTACGCGAGCAAGCATTTCTGCCAGAGGGCTCTTCTTGAAGGTAGAAACTCCACCAATGCCCAAGACAAAATTATCAAACTGCAAGAGTTGCTGTGCCTCTATCTCATTACCGGTGAAACAATGGAAAACGCCTCCTGGTAGTTTGTCTTTATATGGTTTGAGCAGATTCACCATCTCGTTCTGCGCCTTACGGCAATGAATCATCAATGGCAAACCAGTCTCTATACTCCATTCCACCTGAATGCGGAGAGCATCCAACTGCTCCTTTTCAAATTCCCGCGACCAATAGTAGTCGAGGCCGACTTCGCCAATGGCGAGACATCCCCTCGGTTCATCCTTACCAGGGATTAGGTCGCTTATCAACTTGCGGATTTCGGCAAGTTGTTCCTTATAGTCTTCCTTCACTTCCTCTGGATGAAGACCGAGCATAGGGAAAGCATAACCAGGATAATCCCGACATACTTTAAGCACTGAATGACAGGTTTTTAAGTCAATGGCAGGAAGAAATACTTTATGCACTCCTGCCTCCTTGGCACGAGCGATAACCTCTGGAAGATCTTCGGCGAATTCCTCGCCGTCAAGATGTGTATGTGTATCAATCATTACTTTTCGCGATGCATCATATTACGAGCAAACTGAAGCAATTCCACCTTACGCTCTGGTGCTACTGTGACTGCATTGAGATATTCCTCTGCCTTCTCATAGTATTCCTCCATCTTAGCCTGCGCAAGTTTGTCGATACCAAGTTTGTTGTACAAGGCTGTCACTGCCTCAATCTTCTCCTTATTGTTGAAATCATTAATGACAATCCACTTGTCAAGGGCTTCTTTGTCACCGCCTTCTGCCTTCAACATCGCATTGATGAGCATGAAAGTCTTCTTGTTGTTGCAGATATCACCGCCGATGGCTTTGCCGAACACTTTCTCATCGCCATAGACATCAAGATAGTCATCCTGCAACTGGAATGCCAGACCAATACACTCACCGAAATGGTATAGGTTTTCCTGATCCTCCTTTGAGGCTCCAGCGAGAATAGCACCAATCTTCAAAGCACAAGCGAGAAGCACCGAGGTCTTAAGGCGAATCATCTCTATATACTCTTCCTCGCGCACATCGTCACGGTCTTCAAACTCCATGTCATACTGTTGTCCTTCACCAATCTGGAGGGCAGTCTCGGTGAAACAAGAGAGGACATCACGCAGTTTGTCATCGGCACACTGCGCTATACGCTCATAAGCAAGCACAAGCATCGAGTCACCAGAAAGAATGGCTGTATTGTCATCCCACTTCACATGCACCGTCTCACGACCACGACGCATCTCTGCCCTATCCATCAGGTCATCATGGAGAAGGGTGTAGTTATGATAGGTCTCAAGACCACTGGCAGTCATGAGTATCGACTCTGGGTTATCCTTGTAAAGGTTGTAGGCAAGGAGCATCAACACTGGGCGGATACGCTTACCACCTGCAGAGAGTACATACTCTACTGGTTCATACAAAGAATAA
Organism: Prevotella sp.; assembly: GCA_045627685.1. Lineage (GTDB taxonomy): Bacteria > Bacteroidota > Bacteroidia > Bacteroidales > Bacteroidaceae > Prevotella. The sequence goes on from JAZQOD010000261.1 coordinate 4,537, forward strand.
GGCTTTCGCTCATAAGGCAGATTTGCGATAAAATCATTGACGAGCGTTTGGATTTCACTGATTGTCTTCATATAGCATTTTGTTACAAATCAAAATTAATCGGCACTGATACCATTGTTGAACAGAACTGTCCGTTCTGTATTCCTGGTCGCCACTTCGGCATTTTGTTCATTACCTTTATCACTTCCTGTGTGAATACCACATTCGGAGATTTATCCACTTTCAGATGGGTGACATTTCCCTCGGTATCAACAATGAAACTGACCACCACCTTACCTTCAAGTTTTCGTTTCTGAGCATCGGTTGGGTATTTGAGATTGGCGGTAAGCCATTTCATAAAGGCTGTGGCACCACCGGGGAATTCGGGCAAAGCCTCAACAACATGGAAACCTTCGGGCAGGTTCTTGTTCTCGGGAATATCGAGAATCTGTGGTTTCACCTCTTCCACCACTGCTTCGGGCACTTCTCCCTCACCCTCGCCTACAAGCAGTTCGCTTGATGTGACCTCCTGTTGAGGAGCAAGAACGGTCTCGCCGGGCTTCACCATAGTGACTTCCTGAGGATTGTCGGTCTCGGAGATTGCTGCCACCATATCATTGTTCTTTTTCAGCTTACTGAAATCGATATTCTCAATGGCATCCTCAATCATCTTGTCATAGTCTTCCTCAGAGATTGACGAGTCCCAGTTGAGTGCCGCATAGACAAACGACAGCACAAGCACCAACGCTGTGAGGAACATCTCACGGCGAAGGAGTTCAAGGTTGGCTATGTCTGTCTTTTTCTTCTCCACAACTTTTTTGCTTGTTGACACAATTTTCAGGCAACTCATACGTTATATATTATAATAAATATAAATATGTGTAGCGTGAGTTGCGCAATTCTTTCACAAAAGTAACACTTGTTTTTGAAAAAATGCGTATCTTTGCCGATAAATTAGAAAATATTAGATGAAAAAAGTCGTTTTTGTACTTCTCGCCTTGCTATCCTCGGCTATTTCAATGGCACAGGAGAGTCAGACCGAATATAATTTCCTCCGAATACCGGTGAGCGCCCATGCTGCCGCTTTGGGAGGCGACAACATCAGTGTTGTGGAAAACGATGTGTCACTGATATTCTCCAATCCGGCTCTTCTCTGCAATGCTTCCGACAAGACCATCGGCTTGAACTATATGAACTATATGCAAGGTGCCAACACATTGAGCGCCTCGTATAACTTCGGTGTGTTAGACCGTGGTTCGGTGGCGGTAACAGGACAGTTTATGGACTACGGAAAGATGAAGGAAACAACAAGCGAGGGTGTTCTGACGGGTGATTTCAGTGCAAAGGACATCGCACTTGCCGGATATTTCTCATACCTTCTCACTGATCAGATTTCTGCCGGCATCGCTGCGAAGTTCATTACCTCGTATATAGGCCAGTACAATTCCATGGGTGTCGGTGTGGACCTTGGTGCCAACTGGTTCAATGCTGACTCGGAATGGTCGGTATCAGCAACAGTGAAAAACCTCGGTGGACAGATAAAGGCTTTTGAGGACGACTATGAGGCGATGCCTATCGACATTCAGTTGAGAGTAAGCAAACGACTGATACATACCCCACTCCGTCTGCATGCCACCCTCGTAGGATTGAATCATTTGAAACAGAAGTTCAACAAGCACCTTGTCCTCGGTGCCGACCTGATACTCACCGAAAGCATCTGGGTGGGATGCGGATATAATTTCCGCAGAGCATCGGAGATGTCGATAGGTACAGGCGACAGCGAGAGTTCACATGGCGCAGGACTGTCCATAGGTGCCGGATTGAACCTCGAACGCATAAAAGTGAACCTCGCCTGGGGCAAATACCATGTAGGCAGCAGTTCACTGATGATAAACCTGGCTTACAGTTTGTAACGATGACGAATACGCTATCGCCTATT
>JAZQOD010000262.1:0-1693 GCA_045627685.1 Prevotella sp.
TGGTACTCAGGAAGCATCTCGGCATCGCCCATGCCCAGAAGGATCATGTTCATGCTCTGCTGCTTCCACGGGTCCCATCCGATGCGAGTGGAGCGGTGGCCAGGCGAGCGAGGAACGATCACCTGCATGGCAGATTGTTCCGTCGCCTTCACCTTGCACTCGAACGTGCCCACCGCCAGGCAATACTTGGAGCATCCGGGGAAAGCCTCCGTATAGTCTGCAAACCTCGGTTCGCGAGCCTCGCACTCCATGAGCACCTTGCCCCGATCGTCCTCCACGCGCACCAGTGACTTCGTCACCGTGTCATCGCCATATCGCCTGTTGATAATGATATTCATAATGGTACATAATAAATTGTTAATCATCCTCTTAATTACACTACAAAGTTACGAATTTTTTCCGACATACGCAAGCATTTCCCCAACTTTTTTCACTCTATTTTCAAACTTTTTTTGTTAGCAAGAAAAAAGAAAAACACCCTGCCGAAATGTACTCAGCAGGGTGTTGATTGACCGTGTAAGGAGGGTACGATTAACCCAGATCCTCTGGAAGATAAATCGGCTCTCCTTCTTCTATGAATTCCATCTCAACTGTCGATGTGGCAATGATTGTGCTCATGCATATCTCGATCAGTTCGATTTCTGGTTTTATATATTCTTTCATTACTTTGCTTGTTTTTTAGTTAAAAATCTTCTACTGATTATTTTCTGTATAGCACAACCTTGCCATTTTCAATCACCATGCCCTTAGCATTCTGGCGGTTCACGCGGCGGCCCATGAGGTCGAAGATTGCATCGGTTACAGACTTGTTGCTGTTGACCTTGACGATGCCTACCACCTCGTCGTCCACAATCACGCGGAGCGGAGCATCTGATGGAGCGCCATCAACAATCAGCACAGCCTTGTGTGCTGGCAGCACGTTGCCTGTGTACTCCTTGAAGCCAACTTTGTCAGCTTCCTTGTTGTAGAGGCCATAGATTGTCTTGCCTTCATCTCTTAAATCTTCGAGCGACATGTCAGAGTCCTCGCCAACGAAATAATTGCCATACAAAGCATTGTTTACAACATAATCTGCTCCCCAACTAGAATATACGATAGAGACTTCATCTCCACCCTCAGAACTAATCAATACGCCTTCACTCCAGTCTATAACGCCATTGATTGAAGTCAGGATAACGCTGGCTGGTTCATCGCCCTCGGCTGGCTGATACTGAGCCTTGTATGCCTTGCCTCCCTCAACGGTGTAATTGTATGTGCCATCGCAGTATGATGTCCATCCATTCGTAGTGGTGAGGATGTGCTTGTAGCAAGCAGTATAATCATTGTCGCCATTGATAGTGATTTCCACCTCTTTGCCAGACATGGTGTTGCCATCGTTATCTTGCCAGTTGTAGAATGACAGATCATCGTCAAATTCTTGGACATGGAGGGTGTATGTATTGCCCTTAACTGCATCAAACCTATAGTACGTGCTGCTTTCATAGTCAGGATTGCCATCCTCGTCGAATACGGAATAGCCATCGCTGTCATATACCTTTTTGCCATCGCTGTCAGTCACCCAAGCATAGCAATTAGAACCTGGGGCTACATAAATACCGATGTTAGCATAGTTCTCAGATGTGAATGTAGCACTCCATGATGAAGGAATATCGCCAGTAGCGTTCAGCGTAATGGTAGGCTCTGTTACTGTAAC
>JAZQOD010000263.1:0-12114 GCA_045627685.1 Prevotella sp.
CGCTCAGCATAATCCTCGGCAGTAATCTCTCCTGTAATCTCATTCGCTGCATCCTCTACAGCCTTAGGATATATATAAGGTAAGCCATACTGAATGAGAATGGTGTTCATCTCGGCATCGTTCTCACCACTACGGCCAAGCACATCTATAACCTCACCGATGATATAACGGTTGTTGCTGTCAGGCCAACGCAACACCTTCACCACAGCCTTGTCGTCAGTGCGACCACCAAGGAGTTTCTTCTTTGGAATGATGATATCATGAACAAGCAAGCCATCCTGGAGTACAAGCCAAGCCATATCATCGTCAACACGCAGACGACCAACGAATATTTCTCGCGCACGTTCCACAATCTCAATAACCTGCGCCTCCTTGGCATGATTGCGACGACGAGCCATAACCGACACTTTCACCTTATCGCCATCCATAGCGAAGAGTGAGTTGCGCTCAGTGACGAGAATCGGCTTACCCTGATCACCATCAATCTGAACAGAGTTACGACCATTTGGTCGGCGAATGAAAATACCAGTCTGCACTTGCGAGTTATCCTCACGCAGACGATATGAGTTGTCGCTGGCACGAGAGATAAAATCCTCCCATGCCAGTTCTTCCATAACTTCAATAGCGAGCATCTTCAACGGATGAGTATTGAGTTTCAACTCACGGAAAATATCCTTGAACGAAACAGTACGACCAGGGTTTTCCTTAAAATACTGAACAAGAATCTCCGACAGGGTGTTTTTGTTCATACGATGCTTTCCAGCCTTCTTATCTCTTGACATAATGACATTTATGATTTACTGATTTACGTTTTTTTGGTACTCAGGCGGAAAAGCCGGAGTCCAATTTTATTATTATGTAGCAAAAATAAGAATTTTATTTCATATAAAGGAAACATAATAAACCTTTTCGTATTAAAATTCAGTGAAAAAGTGTAATTTTGCAGAAAAATAAGAAACAAATGCAGTTTGATTCAATAAATAAAAGCAATAAAAAGACAGCGGAATTTCTGCGATTCTGCATTAACGGGTGCCTGGCAGTGTGTATCCAATATGGTGTTTATTGGTTGTTGCTGCATTTCGGTTTCGAGAAAAATATAGCCTTCACTGCGGGATATATTGTTTCGTTCACATATAATTTCATTGCAACAAGTTATTGGACGTTCCGCAGTAAGCCAACATGGAAACGATTCACCGGCTTTGCTGGTTCGCATGTTGTGAACTATCTGGTGCAGATTGTTTTCCTGAACGCTTTCTGCTGGTTGGGCTTCACTGAGAAGATTTCCGGTCTTTTGGCAATGGCAGCAGCAGTGCCAATCAACTATGCCATTTTGCACTTTGTCTATAAGAAATAGCATCACACATTATTATAATATATAACAAAAAGAGTGCATAATTATTGATTTATGTGTATTTTTACTGCACAATGATATATAAATTGTGCAAAAAAAGTGCTTTTTTGGCTTAAATATTTGTCTATATTAAATAATTTTCGTTACTTTGCAGAAGATTTTGAATTAGAATATTTTTATTAAACACTTTAAATTCTTATTATTATGTCAGAAATTGAAAGCAAAGTTGTAGCTATCATCGTTGATAAGCTCGGCGTAGATGAGGCAGAGGTAAAGCCAGAAGCATCATTCACTAACGATCTCGGTGCTGATTCACTTGACACTGTAGAGCTTATCATGGAGTTCGAGAAGGAGTTCAATATCTCTATCCCAGATGATAAGGCTGAGACAATTGCAACTGTTGGTGATGCTATCGCATTTATCGAGCAGAATGCATAATACTCAGAGTATATAAGCTTCAATAGTACATGGTTTATAGTTTATATCACTGGTTTCGGCCAGTCCTATAGACTATAAACCATAATTTCGTTTAGTATGGCATATTGTTTTCAATGCCATCTGACGGTTAGAGATTATAATAATAGTTATTATTAATTTACAATTAATCCCTATAAAAAATTATGGAATTGAAAAGAGTTGTAGTAACTGGTATTGGTGCAGTTACTCCATTAGGAAACAACCCTGAAGAGACTTGGGAGGCACTTATTGCAGGAAAGAGCGGTGCTGCTCCTATCACACATTTCGATACTTCATTGTACAAGACACAGTTTGCTTGTGAAGTAAAGAATCTTAATGTTACAGATTATATCGACCGCAAGGAAGCTCGTAAGATTGACTTATACGCACAGTTTGCACTTATCTCTGCTCAGCAGGCTATCGAGGATTCAGGTATGGATCTCGAGACAGTTGACAAGAACCGTATTGGTGTTGTCTATGGTGTAGGTATCGGTGGTATCAAGACTTTCGAGGATGAGATTGGCTACTATGCTACTCACAAGGAGAATGGTCCAAAGTTCAACCCATTCTTCATTCCAAAGATGATTTCAGACATCGCTGCTGGTCATATCTCTATCAAGTATGGCTTCCATGGTCCTAACTATGCTACTACATCTGCTTGTGCTTCTTCTACAAACGCTCTTGCTGATGCATTCAACCTTATCCGTCTTGGTAAGGCAAATGTAATCGTTGCTGGTGGTGCAGAGGCTGCAATCACAGAAGGTGGTGTTGGTGGTTTCAATGCTATGCACGCTCTCTCAACCCGCAATGACTCTCCTGAGACTGCTTCTCGTCCATTCTCAGCAAGCCGCGATGGTTTCATCATGGGTGAAGGTGCTGGTTGCTTGATCCTCGAAGAGTTGGAGCACGCTAAGGCTCGTGGTGCTAAGATCTACTGCGAGATGGTTGGCGAGGGTATGTCGGCTGATGCTCATCATATCACTGCTTCTCATCCAGAGGGCCTCGGTGCTAAACTCGTTATGGAGAATGCACTCCAGGATGCAGGTTTGAAGCCAGAGGATATCGACTATATCAATGTTCATGGTACATCAACACATGTTGGTGACATCTCTGAGGCAAAGGCTATCAAGGATGTATTCGGTGAGGCTGCATATAAGTTGAATATCTCTTCTACAAAATCAATGACTGGTCACCTCCTCGGTGCTGCCGGTGCAGTAGAGGCTTTGGTTTGTGTATTGGCTGTAAAGAACGATATCGTTCCTCCAACAATCAACCACGAAGAGGGTGATGAGGATCCAGAGATCGACTACAACCTCAACTTCACATTCAACAAGGCACAGAAGCGTGAGGTTCGTGCTGCATTGTCAAACACATTCGGTTTCGGTGGTCATAACGCTTGTGTTATCTTCAAGAAGTACTAAATATTTATACTAGAAAGTCTAGAAAATCTAGAAATACTAGAAAATATGATAAAAGATTTAATAACTGCGATAAAGCTCCCTTTCCTCAAGGATAAGGAGCTTTATTGCGATATAAAGAGAATACTCGGATTCTATCCAGGCGATATTGAACTCTACAAGACGGCATTGATGCACAAGAGTGTGATGCATCGCAACAAAAAAGGCAAACCAGTGAACAACGAACGACTGGAATTCCTTGGTGATGCTGTGCTCGATGCAGTAGTAGGCGATATCGTTTATCGTCATTTCCCTGGCAAGAGAGAGGGTTTCCTCACAAACACACGCTCTAAACTCGTTCAGCGTGAAACCCTCGGCAGACTCGCCAACGATATGGGAATCACCAAACTCGTGCTCTCTTCCGGTCGCTCTCAGAGCCATAACAGTTACCTCGGTGGCAATGCTTTCGAGGCCCTTGTCGGTGCTATGTACCTCGACAAAGGCTACGATAAGTGTATGAAGTTCATGGAGAAGCGCATTCTCGACAAACTCATCAATATTGATAAGGTGGCTTACAAGGAAGTAAACTTCAAATCGAAGTTGCTCGAATGGAGCCAGAAGAATCGTATCAAACTCGAATATGCAGAGGTGGAGTCGAAGAAAGACGAGAATGGCAACCCTGTATTTATATATAAGGTAGTGCTCGAAGGCATAGACGGTGAAACTGGTAAGGGTTATTCGAAGAAGGAATCACAGCAGATGGCTTCAAAACTCACACTGGAGCGACTTCGCAAGAACACCAAATATCTCGATTCAATCTTTGCTGCTAAGACCGACCGCACAAAGATGGAAGAAGAACCAGTGATGTGTGTGCCTGATGTTGAGAATAAGCCGGTAGAGAAACCAGAGCAGAAGGAAGCAAAGCCTGTGAAGAAGAACGATAAACCTGCAAAGAAGGAAAATAAGCCTGTTGATAAGGAAAAAAAGGCAGATAACAACGCTGAGGAGTCGCCAAAGGAAAATACTTATAATGAAGAGCGTAAGCCTCGCAGAAACAACCGTCGTCCACGCAGAGAGAAGCCACAGTCGACAGATGCTCCTACGGAGCAAAATGATGGTAATAAGCCACATAATGATGACAAGGATTTCGATTTGAGTGATATTTCCGCAAAGAAACTCACACGCGAAGAGATCATCGAACTGGCTGAAAAGGCTGCTTTCGAAGAGCAATAAAATATGTGGAAAAGTGGTGGAAAACTATGGAAAAGCGTGTGGAGAACAAGTGGGTTTTCCACACCTTTTCTTTTAGAGAGAAGCCTCTGTGGAAAACCTAAATAGTTTATATCTACTTTTCTCTATACTTTTCCACTATTTTTGTCGCTGAAATATTATATTTTTATTACCTTTGCACTTGACTAAAAAACTTCAAAAATTGAAATAACATAAATTACTGAAAATCAAAATCAATCAAAATGACGGTGTATTAAAATAGTCAAACAATGACTCACCGTAATGTAAATATATCGAAAAAGTTATCCACATTTTCCACCACATATAATCATCATCATATTTTTCTATTTAAAGAATAATAAATAAGGATATGATAATGTGGATGTGGAAAAAGGCTGTTGAAAACAAATAAATATATCCTTATATGAAGAATTTACTTTTATCAGTTTCATTGCTTTTTGCAATCGGTGCTTCGGCACAGGATGCGGCAAGTTATGTAAATCCAATGATCGGCACAGCAGGTATGGGTCACTGTTTCCCAGGAGCATGTGCACCATTCGGTATTGTGCAGTTGAGTCCTGAAACCGACACAATCCCTCACAGTGTAAACGGCAAATACACCGGTAAGGTGTATGAGTACTGTTCGGGTTATCAGTATGAAGACAAGACTATTGTTGGTTTTTCGCATACCCATCTCTCAGGAACAGGTCATTCCGACCTTGGTGATATCATGATAATGCCTCAGACAGGCTCTCTGGTGCTCAATCCTGGTACAGCCGATAATCCAGACGCGGGTTACCGTCAGCGCTTCTCACACGCCACAGAAAAGGCCTCTGCGGGTTATTATGAGGTGACACTCCAGGATCAGAACATCCGTTGCCAGTTTACTGCCACCCCACGCGTGGGCGTACATAAATATACCTTTAATAAAGGTGACAACCAGCGAATCATTCTCGATATGCTTCATGGCATCTACAATTACGATGGAAAAGTTCTCTGGTCGAGCATCCGTGTTGAGGATGAATATACCCTCACTGGTCATCGTATCACCAACGGATGGGCACGCGAGAACTACACATATTTCGCTATCCGATTCTCAAAGCCTATAAAGAACTACGGCTACAAGGATATGAAGAAGGCTGCATATTATGGTTTCATGCGTAAACTGAACATATATCAGAACTTCCCAGAGATTGCCGGTCGTGATGTAGTGGCATATTTTGAGTTCGATAACGATGATCAGAACCTTGAAATCGAGGTGGCACTCTCGGCAGTAAGTCACGATGGAGCAATGGCAAACCTTAAAGCCGAGGCTAACGGCACTTTTGAAGAACTCTATGCAAAGACCTTGAAATCATGGAATAATGAATTGGAGCAGATTGTCTGCGAAGGAACCGACGAGCAGAAGTCAATGCTTTACACATCGTTCTATCACACAATGATCAACCCATCGGTTTATCAGGATGTAAACGGCGATTATCGTGGATTGGATGGAAATATCCATAAGGCTCATGGTTTCACCAACTATACTGTCTTCTCGCTTTGGGACACCTATCGTGCAGAGCATCCTCTTCTCCAACTTCTGAAGCCACAGAGAAACCGTGATATGGTTGTTTCAATGATTCGCCATCAGCAACAGAATGTGCATCATATCCTGCCAATATGGAGTTTGATGGGTAATGAAGGTTGGTGTATGACCGGTTATCACGCTGTTCCTGTAGTGGCTGACGCAATAGTAAAGGGTGCTGATGTGCCATTCAATGAGGCTTGGAAGGCTATGGATATGACAGCAAACTGTGATTATATGCCATCACTCAAGGCCTATAAGGAAAAGGGTTATTGCCCTTACGACCGTGATGGAACAGCGGCTTCAAACACCCTTGAATATTGTTACGACGACTTTACCATCTATGCTGCTGCAAAGGCAAAAGCAGAGAAAACAGGCGAGAAGGTTGACTATTCACAGTATTACAACCGTGCACTGAACTATCGAAATACAATTGATAAGAATGTAGGTTTTGCTTCACCTCGTTATGACAACGGCAATTTCAAGGCTGATTTGGATCCTTACCAGACATATAATGAGGGTTTCATTGAGGGCAACTCATGGAATTTCTCATTCTCGGCACCTCACGATGTGTTCGGACTTATCAACTGCTTGGGTGGCGACAAGGTGTTTGTAAGCAAACTCGACCAACTTTTTGCAATGGATCTCCCTGCTAAATACTACGAGGACAATGAGGATATCGAGGCTGACTGTCTTGTTGGAGGATATGTTCACGGTAACGAACCATCACATCATATCCCATATCTCTATGCTTGGACATCGCAGCCTTGGAAGACACAGCAGTGGATGCGCACCATTATGAACAAGATGTATAAGCCGGTAGTACGCGGATTGGGCGGTAACGACGACTGTGGACAGATGTCGGCTTGGTATATCTTCTCTGCAATGGGATTCTATCCAGTATGCCCTGGTGTTGCTGAATATGTGATTGGTGCTCCTTATCTGCCTTATATGAAGGTGACGCTGGACAACGGAAATGTGCTTGAAATCAAGGCTCCAAAGGTGTCTGACAAGAACCGATATGTGAAGTCGGTTAAGGTGAACGGCAAGCCATATTCGAAACTTTTCATCACTCATGACGACCTTTTGAAGGGTGCTGTTATTGAGTTTGAGATGTCGGCAACACCAAACAAAAAGCGCGGTTTGAACCCAGCAGACAAGCCTTATTCGCTCACAAAGTAAATAATTTCGTTAGGGCTCTGTTAAGAATAACAGAGAGAAAAACGTTATAATTATTTTTACATTTCGTAAAAGCGAAGAAACGGCTGAAATAAAAATATACAACAAAACAGCGTTTGTAATCAATTGATTATCAACGGTTTATGAAAGTGCCCATTTGACCTTGTCATTTGGGCGCTTTTATGATGTCAAAACGGTGGAATGAGGGCATGAAAACGGTGGAATGACAACGTGAAAACAGCGGTTTTATAATGCAAAACTGAAAAATATTTACTTTTCTACTTATATACTGCCCATATTGCCTGAATGATTTAATTATAAATAAAATATAATTAATTTTGCTATTCCATATTATTGATGTAATTTTGCATCTTGGTTTTATATACATTGAAAATGGGAATAACAAAATTAGCTCGTCCGATATTCTTGAAGCGTGCAAAACAGATTGAACGCTACAACACTGATGCTGTGGCTATACAGCATGAGGTGCTCCGCCGATTATTGGAGAAGGCAGAGAATACAGAATATGGACGAAATCATTTGTTTAAAAATACTGAATCATACGAGCAGTTCGTTAAGAATGTGCCGGTAAATACTTATGAGGAACTGAAGAATGATATAGACCGTATGCGTCATGGTGAGGCGAATATTCTTTGGCCTGAACAGGTGAAGTGGTATGCCAAATCATCGGGCACAACGAATGATAAGTCGAAGTTCATTCCAGTGACAAACGTCGGTTTGCAGAAGATTCACTACGCTGGCGGCACTGATGTGGTGGCTCTTTATCTGAAAAATAATCCCGACAGCCGACTGTTCGATGGAAAAGCATTGATACTTGGTGGTTCACATTCGCCAAACTATAATCTTCCTAACTCATTGGTAGGCGACCTCTCGGCAATCCTTATTGAGAACATCAATCCGTTTGTGAATCTCGTTCGAGTGCCAAAGAAAAAGACTGCCCTGCTTTCTGATTTCGAGTTGAAGCGCGACAGAATAGCCCACGAGGTGATGGACAAGAATGTGACAAACCTCTCGGGAGTACCATCATGGATGCTTTCTGTATTGGTTCGCGTTATGGAACTGAAAGGTGTCAATACCCTCGATGAGATATGGCCAAACCTTGAAGTGTTCTTCCATGGAGGTATCGCGTTCTCTCCTTACCGCCCACAGTATGAGCAGATCATCAAGTCTTCGAAAATGCAATATATGGAGACTTACAATGCCAGTGAAGGTTTCTTTGGTATTCAGGATGATCCAAACGACAAGTCACTGCTCTTGATGATCGACTATGATATCTTTTATGAGTTCTGTCCTATTGACGCAATGAACGATGACGGAACGGTGGCTGATCCATCGAAGATTGTACCGCTGGAAGGTGTAGAGCTCTATAAGAACTACGCAATGATTATCTCAACATCTTGCGGATTATGGCGATATCTGATTGGCGATACAGTAAGTTTCACTTCACGCAATCCTTACAAGTTCACAATCACTGGTCGTACGAAGCATTTCATCAATGCCTTTGGCGAAGAACTCATTGTTGACAATGCCGAACATGGACTTGAGCATGCTTGCAAGATGACCGGTGCAGAGATTGCCGACTACACTGCCGCTCCGTTCTTTATGGACGATAATGCTAAATGCCGCCATCAGTGGCTCATTGAATTTACAAAAGAACCAGAGAATCTGGATAATTTTGCCACTATTCTCGATACAAAACTGCAGCAGTTGAACTCTGACTACGAGGCAAAACGCTATAAGAGTATCACTATGCAGCAACTTGAGATAGTAAAGGCAAAGCCAGGGCTCTTCAATCAGTGGCTGAAAAATGCCGGTAAACTCGGTGGTCAGCATAAGGTGCCACGACTCTCAAACTCACGAAAAATCATCGAGGAACTGCTGTTCCTTCAAAATAACATCGAATAAAAACGAATGCGTAAATTCTTCTATTTCATACTCTTTGCTGCTGTCGTCATAAGTTGTGCCAAAATGGACAAAACGTTTATTGACGGCGGTTGGTTTGATGAAGACCCACCAAAGGTGCTCGGGGCTTCACCAGCCGATAAGGCTACGAATGTGAAAAGCAAGAAGATTTCTATTGTCTTTGATGAGTTCATAAAGGTAGAAAATCCAAACGAGAATGTCATCGTTTCACCACCACAGATTGAACCAGCCGAGATAAAGGCAGCCGGAAAGAAAATTGTGGTGGAGTTGAAGGACACGCTGAAGGAAAATACCACCTATACAGTGGATTTCTCGGATGCTATCACCGACAACAACGAGAACAATCCTATGGGCAACTACACCTATTCGTTCTCAACCGGCAGTTCCATCGACACACTGGAAGTGAGCGGATATGTGCTTGATGCAGAAACACTGGAACCAATCCAGGGCATTCTCGTTGGTCTTTATGAGGCAGAAGAGGATATCACCACCGTTTCCGATGATTCATCATCGGTCGAAGACTCCCTCACTACCCTACTCGACTCCATTGATGTTGTGCCTTTCGACTCTACATTCCTCAAAAAGCCATTCCTTCGTGTGGCACGCACCGATGGTAACGGACATTTCGTTGTAAAAGGAGTGAAGGAAGGTCGGTATAAGGTTTATGCACTCAAAGACCAGGACAATAACTTCATGCTCACCCCAAAGAGCGGTGAGATGATGGCATTCTACGAAGAAGTTGTGTCACCTTGGGTGTTCGACGATTTCCGTCAGGACACCACTATGCTCGACTCCCTTCGTATCAAGAGCATTGACCGAGTGCAGTATCGTCATTTCATGCCGGATAATATAATGCTCATGGCATTCTCGGAAGCCCAGACAGATAGAGCCTACCTGAAAGCCGAACGAAAAGATGCTGAGAAGTTCACACTGTTTTACAGTTATGGCGATAGCCTTATGCCAGAGATAAAAGGATTGAATTTCGATGCTGAAAACGCGTTCCTCATAGAGAAAAACGAAAAGCAGGACACCATAACATATTGGTTGCTCGACACAGCATTGGTGAATCAGGACACTCTCGCCATTGAGATGACCTATCGAATGACCGACACTCTGGGTGTTTTGCAGATGCAAACCGACACATTGGAAATCCTCGCCAAGACCCCATACGAAAAGCGATTGAAAGAGAAAGCAAAGGCGTTTGAGGTATGGGAAAAACAACAGGCAAAGAAGAAAAAGCGTGGTGAGCCATATGATTCAATAATGCCGCCAGATCCTTTGAAATTCGATATCCAGTTGCCACAGCAGATGTCGCCTGACAAGAATGTGACTCTGGCCTTCAATACCCCTTTGGAATTGCTTGATTCAGCAAAGATTCATCTCTACATACAACGCGACTCAACATGGTTTAATGCCGATTGGGAACTGCGTCAGAAACCGAATACCGATATCCGAACATTCGAGATTATGGCAGAATGGCAACCGGAATGTGAGTATTCGTTAGAGATTGACTCAGCAGCCTTTGTCGATATCTATGGCTTTGTATCCGACAAGACCAAGAAGGGACTGAAGGTGAAGAGCCTCAACGACTTCGGAACATTCGAGGTGACAATGCCTGGAATGGAAGGTAAGAATGTCATTGTGCAGTTGATAGAAAACGGTGAGAAACTCTATAAGGAAGTGTTCACCAATACCGGCAATGCTAAGTTCTTCTATCTGCAAGAGAAGAAATATTTCATGCGTGCTATCGTAGATAGTAACAATAACGGGGTGTGGGATACAGGTAATTTTGCCGAGATGCTGCAACCAGAACAGGTGTATTATTATCCGAAGGAAATAAACTGCCGTGCAAAGTGGAATCTCACAGAGACCTGGAACGTCACTGCGAAGCCGCGTAACGAGCAGAAACCATCGTCGCTGGTAAAGACCAAGGCAAAGAAGAAACAACAGCGTACAGGTCGAAATTTGAAGCGAGCACAGGATATGGGCATAGAATTGCCAGCAAGACTGAGAAAGTGATAAAGTTAAAGGTTAAAAGTTAAAAGTTAAAAGTTGGGATTACTCTTTGGCTTTTACTTTTACCGCTTAATTATTATCTCCTCACTCTTAATTTTTAACTTTTAACTCTTAACTTTTAACTCTTAACTTCCCATCCATGCGCAGAATATTTTTATCACTTGTATTTAATCTTGTTTGTTATTGTGGGGCTTCGGCACAATGCAATTTCAAGAATACTGCCGTAAAAGGTGGTGAATATATCTCATATAACCTTTATTATAATTGGCAGTTTGTGTGGGTGAAAGCCGGCACAGCCACAATGACTACATCCGAAACCACATATAAAGGTCACCCTGCTTATCGCACATCGCTCACAACAAGAGGCAACGGACGCTTGGACGACTTCTTTGTTTTGCGCGACACGCTCCTCGGATACACCACCCTTGACATGGCCCCACTCTATTATAGAAAAGGTGCCAGAGAGGGAAAATGGTACACTGTGGACGAATGTTTCTACTCCTACCCTAACGGAAACTGTCAGGTGAAGATGCACAGACAGAAGAACAGTGGTGATCACGACTGGGCAACACGCACTTTCGAAAACTGCGTCTATGATATGGTGAACATCTTCCAGCGTGCCCGTTCGTTTGATCCAAAGAATTGGAAGCCTGGTTATGAGGTGAAATTCCAGATTACCGATGGTACGAAGGTGCTGGATGCAAAGATAAAATATTCAGGTAAATCGACAGTCAAGGCTGACAACGGTAAGAAATATAACTGCTTGCAACTGTCTTATATTGAGCGAGACAATGGCAAGGATAAGGAAATATGTCGTTTCCATGTCACTGACGATGCTTTTCATATACCGGTTCGTTTGGATATGTTCCTGCGTTTTGGTTCAGCCAAAGCCTTTCTCACAAATATCAAACGATAAGGAAACCTGATTACCGTTTAGTAATAAGGTCAATTTGTCGCAAATCGCAAATCGCAAA
>JAZQOD010000264.1:0-7442 GCA_045627685.1 Prevotella sp.
AGGCAAAGGCAATCTTCATGTCTTCGATGTTCACCCCGGTGAGGTTGGTCATAGAGACTGTCGAAGGAGTGCCGGCAATGAGGTTCACTGTCTTGCTGCCGAGGATGTTGTCATCGTTGTCGTTTTCAGCGAGAGCCACCTCCACATTATCGATGTTCTTCGATGCGGTGAGTTTTACGCGGAAAGAGTATTTATGCGATGCGTTGATGGTGATAGGAGTCTTGAACTGCACCTTGCCGTTGCTGCCCACATTGGCGGCGGTTGGCATGGTGATG
This sequence comes from Prevotella sp., assembly GCA_045627685.1. GTDB lineage: Bacteria > Bacteroidota > Bacteroidia > Bacteroidales > Bacteroidaceae > Prevotella. Next base: position 276 of record JAZQOD010000264.1, read on the forward strand.
GTATAAACATCCCCTTCCTGTGCCTCGTAGAGTTTCTCCCATCCGTGGATGCCACTCTCGTTGTTATTACTCATATAGTTGTATCCACCCTCGCTGTTGAAGAGCAGACGCGCTGTCCATGGCTTGTCGAAGCCCATAGGCAGAGATTTCTGTTTCGCCATGCCGTATAGACCGCAGTCGGCAAAAGCACCACCATAGTTGTTGTGCACATGTACGGCGATGATGTTCTCCGAACCGTCGGTTTTGATGAGAGCCTTCTGGTCGGCGGTCAGTTCGCGGTAGTCGCTCTCTTGCCAGCCGGTGTCGGTCTGCACCACTTTCACACCATTGATATAGAACTCACTGCGTCCGTCGTCGTGGCCACAGGCAATGAAAACGGTAGCAGGGAGAGGTTCGCTGAGTGTGAATGAACGGCGGAAATAGATGTCGGCAGAGATGTTGGATGATGTCCACTGATATGCCGGTATACCATTATAGTATTCCTCGGATGAGAATGGTGCTGTATGCTCAGCCCATTCTACGTCGCCGCCAGTGAGTTGATACCCGCTCTCAAACCATTGGCGACCGTTTGAGTCGGCTGGTGGCTCACCGTATGGCTCAACTTCCTCTCCCCATGGACGGTAGTCGCCTGTGAGTACATACGTCTGAGCCGTGTAGTCGGCACTGCTGTAATATGTAGAAGGGAGTATTACGATGTCAGCACCGATGGCATCGATGCCCGCCGCGAAGGTGTTTAGGCTGAACAATGATAGTAAAAGCAGGTATATCTTTTTCATATTGGTTGTATTGGTTTCTTTTTCGCTATTTTATGCCCTCCCAAAAATGGGAGGGAAGGGGACATTCGTATTCGCTTTCGTTAGAAACTCTCCCCCTCAGGGGAGCGGGGAGAGGGGCTGTTTACAATCCCCAGGCGGTGAGGTCGCAGCGTGATTCTCTGTCATCCTCGGTCTCGTCGGGGAGGTTGCAGAAGAAGTCGATGCCGGTGCGGCGCTCCAATTCGTCGATACTGATGGCGTAATCGCCGAGTTTGTCGTTTGTCTTGTCCACATTCTCGTTGACCATCCAGAAGGCGATGGCTTTATAGCCCTGGGCATTCTTTGCGAGAAGAGCACAGAAGAAATATTTCGGTGCGATGAGTTTACCATTTATGCGCTTCAGGATGTCCTGTTCGCGGTCGATGGTCGCACCCTTTGCCACGTATATGCACTCGCAGCCGCTGGCGTTTGTCCATGTGCGGATCTGACTTTCAAGTTTTGCCCAGAGTCCGGCATTGAACTTGTTGTACTGTGGTTGCATGTTGGTCATGTAGAATGTCTGCTTGTCGGCGAGGAAGGAATAACTTCGGTCGGCGGCTGGGCAGATATGACCATGATCGAATCCGGAACTGTAGTAGTTGTCGATAGGATCGTAGTAGTCGCGGCTGAGGTCGGCATCCCATGGGTACTGGCGACCGTCGCCGTCCTTGTCGTTTTTGTAATCGTAGCGCGACCATGTGCCACCGAATCCACGATGCATCTGGTAGCACGACCAGCGCTGTGAACCGAGTTGATAGTCCCATTCAGTGGCGAAGTTCACGCCCTGAGGGTCGTAGTTATCGCTTGTGCGATGCACGATGGTAATGCTATGTCCGTTGCTCGACAGTTTTGGGAATTCCAGTCGGTCGGCATACGAGCATATCACCGTGCTGTTCGCGTTTTTGTTTTGCGAAACCAGAGTCTCCGGTTCGTCTTCGCCGCTACATGCCACCAGCATCAGTCCGAGGACCAACGCCGGTGTACACGCGCGTACATTATATAAGAGATTGCTTATATTCACTTATCTACGATAATTAGTTCTTCTCGAATGTTGCGTCATCGATGAGTACATCCTCACCCGATGAGTAGTTGCTCTTCTTTGGGTTCATCACAACGAGACAGATTGTGGTCTTCTCCTTGAGTTCGAAGGTGAATGTGTGCTGTCCCCAATCGGTGCTGAGGTCGTTATATGCTGCATTGTAAACATAACTGCCCACTGTGCCGTCGGTCACAGGAACATATCCCATTCGGATCTGTGCTGGGTTGCTTGATGTAGCCTTTGCAAATACAGAGAATGTGTACTTGCCAGCCTCGAGGGTGAGTTCCTTGTATGCAAGGCGTTTGTTAGCCGATGCAGTACCCTTGACAACGACTGCGTATGAACCGCCGTGAGCGTCGGTGCTCTGCTCGAGAGATGCGCTTGATGCAGTGCTTGCACTCTTCCAGTTTACAGGAGTAGAACCATCCCATGCCTCGAAGTCGCCGTTTGTGAAGTCCTCAACGCCTACGCCAGGACCAGGTTCGTCGCCAGGGTTGTCGCCAGGCTCTGTGCCCGGGTTGTCGCCAGGGGTTGAAGGAGTTGTCTCGCCATTGATAGAGTAGCAGTAAGCCTTGCCGGTTACGGTCTCAGGGGTGTTGCCCTTATAGTTTACGACAAGACCGCAGACAGTCACATTGTCGCCCACCTTGAGCTGATCGGCAGAAGTGAACTTCTGATTACCTGGACCCATCACGCGGAAGCAATAGAATGTCTTTGATGTGCTGTCGTCCTTGATGTAGAATGTAGCATTGCCATAAGAGTTGCCTGGTTCCTCGCCACTCTTGAATGACTCGACAGTACCGGTGAAATAAACCTCCTTGCTTGAGTTCTGGTCGGCAGGGAGAGCGCTTGTGTAAGCGATGATGCCAGCCACATTGAATGGGTTGTCGAGAGTACCGTCGCCCTTTGCATCGCCATTAGGTTCGTCAGGGGTGACAGGAGAGCCATTGCCATTGATGGAAACGATGTAAGCCGCATTCTGGTCGGTTTCGAGAGTTCCGTTGTAGTTGGTGATGGTTCCGCAGATAACGAGTTCATCGCCTTCTACGAAGATACCCTCGTCGGCAGTGGTGAACTTCTTGTTGCCAAGGCCATAGCAGCGATAAACATAGAACTGGTTCTTGTTCTTGCCATCGTCAGAGAGGTAGAATGTAGCATTGCCATAGGTATTGCCCGGAGCCTCTTTGATTGAAACGACCTTGCCCTTGAAATAAACCTGCTGAGGCGACTTCTCGCCTGAGTTGAGGGTTGATGCATACTCGATGAGTGCAGTGATGTTGTATGGATCCTCTGCGGTGCCTGAGCCGGCTGGTTCGATTGTCTCGGTCTGATCGATGCCGCCACCAGTACCAGGGAGGTCGTATGGCATAGGAACATCCTCGCAACTTGTGAATGTGAAGGCAGCCACGATAAGCGCTACCAGTGAAAATATCTTTTTCATATCTTGATTATTTTTCTTGTTTTATTATCTTTGTTTTCTCTCCCTTTCCTTTAAGATAGGGGCGGGGAGAGGCTTCCTTTTTCTTAATTTGCTGGCTTTACATCAGCGAGAGTTCTGATCTGCAACTGATATGTGGTGTTGTATCGGGTGAAGACACCTGTGATATCCACTTTGCCGGTAGGCATTACCTCGTTGGCGAACTTTGCGCTTGTCGAAGTATAAACCACGAGTTTGCTCTGTGCATATCCTGTCAAGCCACGTTCGATAGAGAAGTCGGTGTTAGCCTCTTCCTCAGCCACATTGCTACCGCCAGGAGCCCAAACCTCGGAGCCGTCGGCATCCTTGATTGTCACACCCTTGAGTGTCATCAGGCGACCAGCATATTTGTCGATGTTGTCGAGTTGTGTCTTGGTGAACTCGATAGGCTGGCAGTTTGCTGCGTTAGGATCCGGCTTGCCGAGCAGTTTGAAGTGTTCCTGCCAGAGGAAGTTCGGCATACGACCTGGATAGGTGTTGCCGCTGGCGGTGGTGTAAGGCACGCCGATCTGCTTCTGATAGCCGTAGGTTCCAATATAGAGACCTTTCAGGTTGATGAGTATCTCCTGACCGACAGGCAGATATGAGTGCATGCCGCCTGCATAGACGCATACGAGGATTGCATCGCCGTTCTCATCCTGAAGGGAAACCTTATTGTAGATGTTTCCGCCCTGGTCGTTGCCGGTGACGCGCACCTTGAGTTGGATATCGTCGGTCACTTCCTTCAGGTCGCGATACTGAGTCATCACGAATTTATAGTTGTCCATGGCGCAGAGTTGTGCGATGGTCACCACATTGCTTTCGGTTATTGAGTTGTTGCCGAAGGCAGTCTCGGGTGTTGCTTCATTGTCGCCGTAACCTCCGTCCATGCATGATGCCATCATGATGGTCATCATTGCGAGTATAATATATTGAATCTTCTTCATAATTAGAATTTCCATGTTAAGTTCAACATACCATTAGTTCCGAGCGCATAGTATTTCTTTGGGTTCTTCGAGAAATAGTAGATACGCTTGTCGTATCCGCCCTGGTTGTTCTTTGTGTAGTCGGTGCGGCTCTGCTCGTAGCCACCTGTCACGATGTTGGTGTTGTTCAGGATGTTGTTGAGCGAGAGGTTGATTGACAGCGACTGACCGTGCTTCAGACGGATGCTGCGTCCGATGGAACCATCGACCATCACGCCGCCGTGGCCCTTCTCCTGAGCGAATACATCAGGCAGCAGGTTGCCATCGTTGTCGTAGAGCACATCGCCTGCCGACTGGCGCTTTGGCAGTACGCTCTCGTAGCGCAGAGAAGGCGACCATGAGAGGTAGATGCGATCGTAGTAGTTGGCAGAGAGGTCGATGAACCATCCGCGGTTGTGATAACTCAGACCGATGCTTGCTGCGGTGAGTGGGGTGCCGCTCTCGCGCATGCCCTTGCTGTAAACCTTTGTATCGACATACTCTGCACGTTTCGATACCATATAGCGAGCCTGACAATTGTTCAAGTACTTTGCATCGGCGATTGTTCCGAACGCCTTGATGTCGAGAGTTCCGGTGAGTTTGATTTTTGCACCGAGTTCCACGCCGTAACTTGCCTTGTCGATGTCGGTGAGGCTCACGTATGTGAATGAGTTATTGTCGTCGAAGTAGTAGTTCTGCCACTCGGTCACATTGTTCATGTATGAGTAGTATGCGTTCACATTGAGGTTGAGCCATGATGTGCGCAACTGGTAGCCGAACTCGCCCGAGAGGACGTTCTCATTGTGGAGGTTGAGCACGAAGTCATTGTTCACCTCAGGAGCAGCGAATGCTGTCGAAGCCAGAGGCGCGCGCTTTTCGGCACCTACGCCCAGTTTCACGGCATTACCGCCACCCATGTTCCATGTCATTGCAGCCTTTGCACCGCCGTCAAGGAAATGTGCTGTGCCCGATTTGCCGTATGAGTTGTTGGCAGCCATACCATTACGCATCTTTCCGTCGCGCTGCATGTCGGTGTATGTGGTGCGAGCACCAACGAGGAGGTGTACACGGCGAATGTTGGCTGTGTAGGCGCCCCAGAGAGTAGCCTTGTTCACATTGAGGAAATAGTCATAGCGGTATTTGTCGCCCTCTTTGAGGTTTGTCGAGGTATCACCGATGTAACTTGGGTGGTTCAGGTCGTACTGCACAGCGTCCGACTTCTCGCCGTATGTAGAGATGGCGTATGAGTTGATGTTGTGGAAGTTGTTTCCGCCCAGCAGATCATCCACGCTCATGTAGTGGCGACCATGGTTGGTGCCAAGGCCCAGACCGAATGTGAGGTGCTGGAATGGGTTGAGTTCGTGGTTGAGCACCGAGTTCAGCTGGATGTTCAATGCATCGTTGTGCTTAGCCTTCACGAAATACATTGCTTCGAGCCCCTGGGCGTTGCAACCAGTGTTGGCAGCATAGAGGCGGTCCCAGTTGATCTGTCGGTTGGCCTCGTCGGCAGCGAGATAGTCGTAGGCAGCCTGCCACTCGCTTGGAGTGTAGAAATTGTTGCGGATGCTCTCCTGATCCCACACATTGTAATATGCCGATGGCATGTTCTTCCAGTAGTCAGGGCTTGGGTTGTCGGCATTGTTATAGTCGAGCGATGTGTTCTTGTACATCGAGTAGCGACCGCCCAGTGTGGTTGTCAGTTTTGTCTCGTCGCTGATTTTCCAGTCCCATGTGAAGAGTGCAGAAGGAGCAAAGTCGTTCACTACGCGTGACGCGCGAACCTTTCCGTTCTGATAGCCCCAGTATGGGTTGTAGTAGTGTGAGTTGGCAATCCAGTACATCTCGTCGGTGCTTGCGCCCTGCGATGCGCGCTCGGTAGGGTTGCCCCATGTGGCGAACGAAAGGGAATGGTTCTGATTCAGGATTTTCTCCACGCCGAGATAGTAGCTCAGTGCGTTGTAGAATGTACCCTTGTAGAATGGCAGTGCATTCTGCAATCCGTATGTCGCACCGCGGTAGGTCAGGTTGGCAGCCACGGCCCATCCCTTAGAGTTGAATCCCGACGCGTAGGTGTACATGGCGCGCATGTTGTAGTTGCGGTTGGTGAAGAGCAGCGATGCCTTGTTGCCCACAGCCATGCTTCCTGCGCGGAAGTTGTAGTTGTTTGAGCCGCCCATGCTTGCCAGCGAGAACTGGTTTGATTCGAATGGGAGAACTGATTCAGCAGAGCGAGTCTGGTTGTTCAGACCTCCGACCAACGAGAATCGGAACTGTCCGCCCTCCATGTCGTTCATCTGCATGCCGTTGATGTACACATCGTTGTACTTTTGGTTGAATGCACGGTATCGGAATCGCATTGCCGAGAAACCGTAGCCGATCTGGCTTGCGTAGAGGTCGCGGTTCGATGAGATGATAGTCACATTCTGCGACATGTCGTCATCTTCGCCCAGCTGGCTCTCCGTGAAGGTGAACTGACTTTCGTCAGCCCCTGTGGCAGCCTTGTCGAGAGTGCCGGTGTCTGTGGTCTGTGCCATTGCGTAAGGCGAGGCGCACAGTGCCAGCACAAGTAATTTAAGCAGCTTTTGCATAAGATTTGTTATTTTGATTTTTATTTGTGAAAACAATGATGGTTAGGTTGTTTCGGGACGGCTCCATGCGGCACGTCCTTATTCAATGCAAAGTTAATAAAAATATTCCAAAACACAAAATAAATTTCTATTTATTTTTGGTTAATCTTCTCTCCGTCGTGCAGTTGGTATAGGAGTCAGAGTCAGGAGTCAGTAATTTCTGACTCACCCTACGCTGGTACGACATGGGGCATCGGGCGTTGGACACAGGCTTGAACTTATAGAAAATAGATAAAGAACAATTATTGATTATAAACTTTAATTATTATATATATTATATATATAA
>JAZQOD010000265.1:0-8573 GCA_045627685.1 Prevotella sp.
TGAGCCTACAAACCACCTTGATCTTGATATGATTATCTGGCTCGAAGGGTTCTTGCAGCGTGGCAATAAGACTCTCTTGATGGTTACCCACGACCGATATTTCCTGGATCGTGTATGCGATACCATTCTTGAATTAGACCAGCAGAAGATTTTCTCGTACAAGGGTAACTACGCCTATTATCTTGAAAAACGCCAAGAACGACTCGATGCTCAGCGAGCCGAGATAATGCGTGCCAACAACCTCTATCGCAGAGAGTTGGAATGGATGCGACGCCAACCACAGGCGCGTGGCCATAAAGCAAAATATCGTGAGGATGCTTTCTATGAACTGGAACGAGTAGCCAAACAACGAATCGAAGAGCGACAGATGCGACTTAAGGCATCAAAAGTGTATATTGGCAGCAAGATCTTTGAGTGCCAGTATGTTTCTAAAGCATTCGAAGGAAATGATATCCATCCGGAACCAAAGGTTATTCTGAAAGATTTCTATTACAACTTTGCCCGTTTTGAGAAGATGGGAGTTGTTGGAAATAATGGTACAGGAAAGTCAACTTTCATTAAGATGCTTCTTGGAATGGTGGCTCCTGATAGTGGACGGTTTGATATCGGTGAAACCGTGAATTTTGGTTATTTCTCACAGGAAGGATTGCAGTTTGATGAACAGCAGAAGGTCATTGATGTGATTACCGACATTGCCGACTATATTGACCTTGGTGGAGGTCGCCACATGAATGCATCGCAGTTCTTGCAGTACTTCCTTTTCAGCCCTGAACAGCAACACAACTATGTGTATAAACTCTCTGGAGGAGAGCGACGCAAGTTGTATCTGTGTACTGTACTGATGCGTAATCCAAACTTCCTCATACTTGATGAGCCGACTAACGATCTTGATATCCAGACTCTTCAAGTACTGGAGGAGTATTTGCAGGATTTCCCTGGATGTGTCATCGTTGTGAGTCACGACCGTTATTTCATGGATAAGGTTGTTGACCATCTGTTGGTATTCCATGGTGAGGGCGAAATCAAGGATTTCCCTGGAAACTACACTCAATACCGAGAGGTCGCCACTATGGAAACGAAGGCTCAGGCACAGCAGAAAGCATCTTCGAAAGAAGCGGGTCAGCCTAAAAAGGACTATCATAATGATACTCGCCGCCGTCTCACATATAAAGAAAAAATGGAACTTCAGCAGTTGGAGAAGGACATCGAGAAACTGGAAAGTGAGAAGGCAGAAATAGAAGAAGCATTATGCAGCGGTACGCTCTCTGTCGATGAACTGACAAAGAAGAGCATACGTTTACCGCAACTTAATGATGAACTGGATGAAAAATCTATGCGATGGCTTGAATTAAGCGAATTTGCTTAATTCTCGTCAACGCCAAGGCCGAACAATGCAAAATCTGCTTTTGTAGGGTCGTCAGGAAAAATATCCTTCAGTTTTGTGGTCAGTTTGATAGCCGTTGCCATCGAACCGCACTTGCTTTCAATGAGTCCCATCTTCTGGGCCTCCTGTAGCACATGGGTGTCCATTGGCATGATAAGTGTGCTCTTGTCAATTTGTGATGACCACAAGCCAAGATCAACATCAGAATTGTCGCGAACCATCCAACGCATGAACATACAAACACGCTTACAAGCAGAAGAAGTGTTCTTAGGAATGAGATCGGAAGCACCTTTCTTTGCAAAATAGTTGGTTATGAGTTTCAAGGCATCAATACAAGTTGTGATGTGTTCCTTCACCATCATTTCACCCAACGAACCATATTCCTGTTCAATATCGTCAAGTGTTTCAATAAAATGTCGTACCATTCTGTTGCTATGCAGACGGTAGAAACACTCATCATTATCGGGCAGTGGAGTGTTGTTTCCCAATACTCGGTCGATGCTCAGCAGATAATCGATTTTAGGAAGAAACTGCTTTCTTGAACCATAACTCAATGCAGCAGCAATGAATGCAGCCCTCTCTTGATGTTTCGGAAGAGTGTAGCGATGCATGAACTGTGATGGGTCGGCAGGCAGAAACTCTTTCGTCTCATACCTGTCGGCCAACATATTCAGTTTTTCCTTCAATTCTTTGTCCATCTATCTGCGCTTCTTGTTGTTTGAAGTGAAGTTTGGATTATACGATTTCTGCTTTGGATTCTTCTTCTGACTGGCATTGCCTTGAGGACGTCGATAGTTTCCGAATTCATCGAATTCATCGGCGTTTTTCGCATATCCGCCTCCGTTATAACCTCCTCTTCCACGATTGGCTGTACCATTCTTTTTACTTGTGTTATTCTGTGTAGTAGCATGACCTGTCGAATAGCCACCAGAATATCCCGGATAGAGTTTTTTGACAAGGTCTATACGGCCCATATTCTTCAATTCACGCTCTATACCTGCACGCTCCTCTGGCTTGTACCAGAAGAAGAACTGACGCTGTGCGAGTTTATCCTTTGGCGTTTTAGCCGAGAACACAGGTTCAAGGGTGTATGGATCATAGCCTGTGTACCACGCCTCGGTAGATACTGTCATTGGAGTAGGGGTGAAGTCCTGAACCTGTTCCAAATGGAAATCGAGGTCTTTGGTCTTTGCCGCCAGTTCAGCCATATCAACAGCATGACATCCAGGATGCGAAGAAATGAAATATGGAATAATCTGCTGGTTGAGATGCTCCTCTTTGTTGATACGGTCAAATATACGCTTGAACTCCTCGAACTGCTTGAATGAAGGCTTTCTCATATGCATAAGAACCTCATCGGAAGTATGTTCTGGTGCCACCTTCAATCTGCCGGAAACATGATGCTTGATAAGTTCGCGAGTATATTGTTCTGCAGCTTTATTCGCCTTTTCATCCTTGCTGCGATGAAGCAAGAGGTCATAGCGAACACCAGAACCGATGAAACTCTTCTTTATTCCAGGAAGGGCATCGACAGCATGGTATATGTCAAGCAGTTTTGAATGGTCGTGATCGAGATTTGGGCATATCTGTGGATGGATACACGATGGACGTTTGCATACCTCGCACGCTTTTGGATTACGACCCTTCATTCCGTACATATTTGCTGAAGGACCACCTAAATCCGACAGATATCCCTTGAAATCGGGCATCTCGATAACTTTCTTTACCTCGTTTATAATGCTCTCCTTGGAACGGCATGCCACAAACTTACCCTGATGAGCAGAGATGGTGCAGAATGCACAACCGCCGAAACAACCTCGGTGAAGATTTACCGAGAATTTTATCATATCATAGGCAGGAATACGCTTGCCCTTGTATTTCGGATGTGGCTGACGGGTATATGGCAAATCAAACGAGAAGTCAAGTTCCTCGGTGGTGAGAGGTGGATATGGAGGATTGACCACAACGTACTGCCCGTCAACACCTTGTATCAGTCGCTGAGCATGCACCTTGTTTGATTCCTCTTCAACATGGCGGAAGTTTTCAGCCTGTGCCTTTTTGTTCCGGAGGCACTCCTCATGTGAATGGAGTACAATATCTTCTTCGTTTATACCACCAGGGATGTCTTCCTCTTTACAAAGGAATACAGTTTGAGGCAAATCCTTAATATCGCTGATTGGACGGCAGTTAGCAAGTTCCTCTGCAAGAGCAGGGATGACCTTTTCGCCCATGCCATATGTAATCATATCAGCACCGGAATCACAGAGGATACACTTCATCAGTTTGTCCTGCCAGTAGTCGTAATGAGTCACACGACGCAAAGAAGCCTCGATGCCACCAAGCACAACAGGAACATCAGGAAACAGTTCTTTGAGAATCTTGGTGTAAACAATGCTCGGATAGTCAGGACGCAATCCAGCCTGTCCGTTTGGTGAGTACGCATCATCGTGTCGCAGACGGCGGGCAGCAGTGTATTTGTTCACCATAGAGTCCATCGCTCCTGGTGAGATACCAAAGAACAGACGAGGACGACCTAACTTCTTGAAATCACGATAGTCGCCATGCCAGTCAGGTTGAGGTACAATAGCCACACGATACCCATAGGCTTCAAGCAACCGACCAATAACGGCTGCACCGAAAGAAGGATGGTCCACATAAGCATCACCCGAGAACAGGATGACATCGAGTTCATCCCATCCACGGAGTTCGCATTCTTTCTTTGTTGTTGGAAGGAAATCTGTGAGTCTATATTCCATCGTTACTCTTCCTCTTCAGCCTCGAGCAGCAGGTCTTCTGATGAGAAACCCTCAAGATCGAGTTCCAGTGAGTTCATATCATTGTAACTGATATAGAGAAGCATCAGATTACGAAGACCGAGAGCCTTCATGTCGCGATGATAGATTACATCGAAACACAAGTCCATGAGGTCCTTGTCTCTGTCGTTACCATCTTCGAGAAGGTTGCGCACGGTGTGCTGCAATTTCACGAGAGTCTCCTCGTCAACAAAACCGTCACTGCCTACAAGGTCAGAGAAGAGTGAATACTTCTTGATAGTGTCAAGATGCTGTTCTGTAACCTCGATGAAACGGCTACCTTTTGCATTTGCTTTAATTTCCATATATACTGTACGGTGTATTAATGATTTTTGATTTATTTCTTTATGAGGTATGCAAGGATACCCTGCATGAGTTTTGCTTTCGTCTGTCCGTCAATGATACATTCAAATGGGAATCCCATGGTGAAAGTAGAGTAGGTGCCTTTATATCCAACTGCAGCACTTGTGCCATCCGCATACTGCATAGCACAAATAGAACCGCCAACAGGGGTGAGAACCTCTGGATGAGTCACAGCATAGTGCTTCTCGTTGAATGTCCTATATACATTGAATTGAGTACCCAAACCATGGACAACTGGGCTTTCGGTAATCTGTTCCACAGGATTATAGTTCAACTTCAATATATTCTGCATAAACGCTTGTTCGTCAGGTTGCTGCATATCGCTTCCAAGGAAGGATCCACTTATAAGCAAAGCACCTCCACCTGCAGTGTAGCGCTGAATCTGCTGACGGATTGTTGGTGTAAATGTTTTGAAGTGCAGACCCAGTTGATAGTCATCCTTCTGCAATCCGAAAGCCATGTCTACGAGAGCATAGGAACTGAGATCGACAAGACCTTTCTCCAATGCTGTCGAAGAACAACTGACTACAGTGTAACGCTTTGCCGAACTGATTGCCATCGTGTGATCTACCACATAGTTGAAATCATTACCAGCAATGAACTGTCCCGCGAGTTCGTTGCCTGAATCTCCAAGAGCATTACCCATATACGCCTTGTTGAATTCCAACTGCTTGCCAGCCCAACCTGCATATAATCCACGCTGAACACCTTCATCAATGAGCATATCAAAACCTTGCTGATATTCATTGTCAACAATGTATGGTGCAGAAAGACGCTGGAAACCGTTCACCACAAGGATTGGTTTCCCTCCACTTGGTGAGATGTAAGCCGACAGAGTCTCTGTTGGGAAACTCTCGCCACCATCATTGCATGCTGTGATACGAAAATTATACTGCACTCCCGATTGAAGCCTCATCACCGCAACGGTGCTCGACACATTCTGTCCATTGTCGAAACCACGGTCACCGATAGATGTGTAGATATTGTATGAGGTAGGCTTTGCTGTAGGCTCGTGAGCATCTTCAACACCTGACCACTGCAACTGAATCTTATCAGCCCCAACCATTTCTATGCGGAAGTCGGTAGGAGCCAAAGGCTGGACAACGGCTTTTTCACCATGCATCTCGCAAAGATAACGCAAAACGGTCTTGTATATACTTCGGGCAATGGCAAACTTACCGTATGGGTGCTGACCGATTGCCATATCGGGGAAACTCTGGTGTGACAATGTCTCAATAATTGCCGAAGGGACTTCCGGCAGACGGGTTTCGGAGTAGTTTCTATCCCAAAGATAACGTTTACCCCAGGAGCCGAATTCACGCGACATGTCGTTAGTGAGATTGTCGAGCAGTCGTGATGCCAGTTCCAGTGAAACCTGCCGGCTCACACCTGTCTGGAGCATTCCGTCATGGAAATTGGTGGTAGCGATAGCCAACGAACCGTGAACACTTCGTCCATCCTCCTGATATCCGGCATCACTGTGAACAGCCAATGACAGTTCGATAGGTACACCAAGTCCCACGCTGTCAGGCATGTATGGCGAACCACCACCAACCCAGTTGGTCATCAGCGAACGCACATTGATATCATCGCCATAGTCGTTTACGCCCTCCTTATCACTATAAACCTTATATGGAGCACCAGCCCATTGACCGTAATAACGAGCACCTTCAAGACAGCGAGGATAACCACTCAACATTCCGGCACGACTGATATTACCCATACCACCACCGAAACGCACTGCATCGATACCGATATGTCCTCGGTCCTTGGATTCTGTACTTATAATAACACAGTTGTCGTCGCCTTGCTCGCCGTTCTTCACAGCGTCGAAATCGAATGTTCCAAGATAAACCCATGTGCCATAACCAATTTTCTGGTTTACAACAAACTCAGTCTCGCGTCCCTTGTGATGCACGATATAATGCACATCATCTACAGCATCTTCAAGTTTAGGGTATGTGACATATACGGCAAACCGCCCTGCCTCACGGATGTATGGGGTATACCGGAAGAATGTGACAGCACGACCTTTGGCTGTTTTTACGGAATAAGCAGAACCGGTACCGAATGGGCTCTCACCATCACGATATTCACCGGCGTGCATTTTGAAACCGGCAACTTCGTCTTCATTTTGACTACGAGGAAGAACTGTGATAGTACCACCAGGATAGCAGAAATCGTTGTCAACAATACACTCCTGTTTCTGCCAGTCACGTTCGCGTGGAGTAAACACATTTGCACCGGCATTTTCAAACATTGGAATGAGATAAGGATAGACAATAGTCTGTGTGAACAGATCCTCCGTGGTACAGAATAGATGAGGGCGTTGCCATTTCCAGAAACCTTTGTCCTGATCATAGTATCGTCCGTGGCTTGCCCAAAGCGAGATGTGGCGGCCATCAAGACCATGTGGAATCTTGTTTGGGCGTGATATATTACGCGTCCATGGAGCAATATCATATTCGATATCGCCCCATGCGTTCCTGATATTCTGAATACTCTGAGCCGACAGGCCCAAGGTCAGCATTAATAATATATATAATGTGTATCCCTTTCTCACTATATTTTTAGATTGCAAATTTTTCCGGGTGCTTACCTTTGAAATCCTTGTAATACTGTTTTATCTCTGCCATATCCGCCTCTACATTGCCTGTAGGAATGAAAGTGCGGGTACAATAGATGAGTTTCTTGTTGTAGTCGAGGGCATAGAGTAGGATAGGGATGCCAGCCTCAAAGGCGATGAAGTAGAATCCACGCTTCCATGTGTCGGTGAGCGATCGGGTTCCTTCGGGAGTAATGGTCAGTGCAAAGCCAGGGGTAATCTTGGCTTCTTCTGCCAACTGTTGTGACATCCTTGTGGTTTTCGAGCGATAGACCGGTATTCCACCAAGATGACGGAATATCGGACCGAGAGGCCAGAAGAACCATTCTTTCTTCATTAGGAAACAGGTACGGAAGCCCTCCGCCCACCTGTAGAGTAGAGCCATGATGAAGTCCCAGTTGCTAGTATGCGGTGCAAGACAGATTATATACTTCTCCGGATGAGTCTCAGTGACCTCCTTGGTCCAACCCATCACATCGTATAACATCCATTTCCAGAATCTTCTCATAGCCATCTCTCTCTTATCCTAATGCTTCAATCTGGTCGATTAGTTCCGACGCTTGTTTGTTGAAATCAGAAACCAGATGCTTGTAGTAGTCTTTTGCTTTCATGCCAGGCTGTGGGTGTGAAACACGGCGAACGAAGTCGCTATGTACACGAAGGATGCTGGTCAATGTAGCATCGACAGTGTTGTGGTCTGCTTTCTCTGTACAGATGTATGCTGCCACGCACTCTGCGAAAAGCGAACTGCATGAATAGTTCAGGCTACGCTTCAAATCTCTTTTGTTTGCCATAACTTTATATATTTACGGATTAAGATTTTCTTTATGTAGAGATATTGTCCTATCCTTGTGACAAGGAATCGGCTATTTGGCTTCAAAGATACACAAAAAACATGAAAGCCCAACAATTTATGCGAAAAATAAATGCTAAAAAATGTTTTCTTTAAGTTTTCTTGCAATTTTCTTTTCATTTTCCATTGAAATGTTGTAACTTTGTAAGTGGTATATTATGCATACACCTTATTTTTAATAAGAAGTATTCGGACGATTATATAATAACATATTAAAAAACTCTTTTTAAAGACAATGAAAACAAGTGAATTGCAGAAAGCTCGTGCTGCTTATCAGCCAAAGCTTCCAAAGGCTCTTCAGGGCCCAGTAGTAGCAGTTGAGGGTGCTCCTACACAGTCAGTTGGCAACCAGGATGAAATCAAGGCAATGTTCCCTAACACCTATGGTATGCCTGTTATCACATTCGAGGCTGGCGAGGCTAAGGCTCTCGAGCCAATCAATGTTGGTATCATTCTTTCAGGTGGTCAGGCTCCTGGTGGTCACAATGTAATCTCTGGTCTCTACGACGGTGTAAAGACTCTCAACAAGGACAGCAAACTCTATGGTTTCCTTAT
>JAZQOD010000266.1:0-4787 GCA_045627685.1 Prevotella sp.
CACCTGTCATTGCTTCGGTTGCGGAAAGGGAGGCAATCCTATCAGTTTCATCATGGAGCACGAACAGTTGTCGTATGTGGAGACACTCCGATGGCTGGCAAAGAAATATGGCATTGAGATTCAGGAACGGGAGATAAGCGATGAGGAACGCCGGTCGCAGAACGAACGTGAATCGATGTTCATTGTCAACGAGTGGGCAGCCAACTATTTCGAGGAACTGCTCCACAACGATCCTGATGGTGTGGCAATAGGAATGCAGTATTATCGCAGTCGTGGTTTCCGCGATGACATAATCCGTAAGTTCCGCCTTGGTTTCGACCTTCGCGACCGTCATGCTCTTGCCGCCAGAGCCCGTAAGGATGGCTATAAGGACGAGTTTCTGCTGAAAACCGGTATCTGCTATCAGACCGACAAAGGCGATCTTATCGACCGCTATGCCGAGCGTGTCATCTTCCCTTGGATAGGACTGAGCGGCAAGGTGGTGGGTTTCTCAGCCCGTGTGCTCGATTCGCGTACCAAGGGCGTCAACCAGAAATATGTCAACTCCCCAGACTCGGAGGTGTATCATAAAGAGCGCGAACTCTTCGGCATCTATCAGGCGAAGAAAGCCATTGCCAAGGAGGATCGTGTGTATATCGTTGAGGGACAGACCGATGTTATCTCTATGCATCAGTGTGGTATTGAGAATGTTGTGGCAAACTCCGGTACAGCACTTTCCATCCATCAGATACACATGCTCCATCGATTCTCGTCGAACATCACATTGCTCTACGACGGTGATGCTGCGGGTATCCATGCCGCTATGCGAGGAACGGATATGCTCCTCTCTGAGGGTATGAATGTGAAAGTGCTGTTCCTGCCTGACGGTGAGGACCCAGATAGTTTTGCCCGTAAGCGCACAGCCGAGGAGTTCCGCAAGTATGTGGAAGACCATCAGACCGACTTTGTGCAGTTCAAGACCAATATCCTTGTCAACAAAGCCACCGATCCGCAGAAACGCTCCGAGGGCATCGACTCCATAGTGCAGAGCATCTCGGTTATTCCAAACCAGATTCTCCGTGCCACATATCTTCACGACACAGCACAACTTATCGGCATGAAGGAGGATACCCTCATCAGTCGTATGAACTCCATCATCCATGAGCGCAAGGATAATGCAGGTTCAGCTGCACCGACAATTCCAAACACACCGCATATAGCCCAGGAGGTGACCAACAAGGCTCCTCATGTGGAACGCCTCATCGCCCAACTTGTGGTGCGTCATGGTGAGCATATTATATTTGATAATGTGGAAACCGAAGAGGGTGGAACCATGTGCATCAATGTGGCACAGTACATCTTCTACAATCTTGTGCAGGATGATATCCAGATGGTCGACAAGCGTTGTGCCATGATATTGGATGAAGCGGTGAAGCACAGTGCCGATCCGGGATTCAAGGCAGAGACATATTTTGTTAATCACCCAGATATCGAACTGAGCAAACTCGCGTCCGATCTTGCTGTAGATCGTTACGAACTGACACAGTCGAAGCGTCAGACAGAGGACCTCGATGAGGCGAGAATTGCTATGCAGAACGAGAATGAGACAAACAGAATCCGCCAGCAGGCAATCCATCTCACACTCGATTTCCGTATGAACATTGTTCAGAATAAACTCGATGAGTTAAAACAGACACTCATCTCTGTGGCGTCTGACCCAGTGCGTCTTCCACAGGTTATGGAAGAGTATAAGCAAATGCAGTATCTTCGTAATGAACTCGCGAAGCAGTTGGGAGTGAATATAAAATAAAAGCCCCCCACTAACTCCCCCGAGGGGGAGAACCATAATTTACTTGAATATCGAGAAGTTTACGCTGCCGTACGAGCGATGCTCCTTGAAACGAGGATGATTGGAGAAGTCGTTGTCCTTGCCATGCTCAAACACAAAGACACCATCTTCAGCCAGCAGGTCGTGCTCAAAGATTAGGTCAGGGATGGTAGGAAGATTCGGCAGAGCATAAGGTGGGTCGGCAAAGATGAAATCAAACTTCTGCTTGCACGACTTCACGAACCTGAACACATCGCCCTTGATAAGCATACAATTCTCATCATCGATTTTCTTCAGGCACTGACGGATGAAATTCGCGTGGTCACGATCCATCTCAACACTCACCACTGTCTTTGCCTCGCGCGAGAGCAGTTCAAGTGATATGCTTCCTGTGCCAGCAAAGAGGTCGAGGGCTGTGCAGTCTTCAAAATCAATATATCCGTTCATCACATTGAAGATGTTCTCCTTTGCGAAGTCGGTGGTAGGGCGCGCCTTGAACGAACGAGGCACATCAAAATGACGCCCTTTGTATTTTCCTGTGATAATACGCATACTGTAGAATCAATCTATACAAATTCCAACATTAAATCCAATGGCATCGCGATGTTATGTGTCAGGTTGGTATTGCTGAACTCAACCGACGGACTGATGTGGAACACTCGTGCCAGGAACTGCTTTGCATCGTTCATCAGTGTATCCTCGTCTGGCACTCTTCCAGCCAGGAACAGATCGTCAACCATCGCTGTGGCTCCAATCTGTTTCCACGCACCGAGAATGAAATACAGCGCATCGTGACTGTTGTCCACCTCGTAGGTGTTGACAAAAGCGAACCTGTTGCGTGCAAACGAACAGAGGTCCATCTTGCCATCGTGGAAATAGGCATACAGTTTCTTGTTGTTGCCCGCATAACTGCGTTTGAGCAGATACTCCCACACCGTAGCCATTATCGGTTTCAGTTTTACCTCACGGAAATGATCGGTGAGCACATTCTTCAGGTCTTTGCTTATGCTGAACACTGCCGCATTGCGGAATGAAGGCAATATGCACGCCTCTACCGATTCCCCTTCGGTTGCAGGGAACACATATTTATATTGCACCTCCATCTCGTCCTTCTGGAAATCCTCCAATGGAACGATGAGCGATGGTGCATCCACGATAACCATTACCTTCTCGTCGCCCTGACGCAGCAATGGACTCGTCCTGAAAGCCTCACGCAGGTTGGCAGCCATCGATATGCCACCCTTCACCTCGTAAGGTTCAAAACTCACGCCCTGCTCGCCACCAAGGTCTTTGGTGAAAGTCAGGCTGTCGTTACTTATTCTGATGATAAGTTGCTGTGTCATTGGCTATGCTGTCATTAACTATTGTTTCAATATTTTCTTCTTCCGCCGGAGTCTCAGGTTTCGATGATGAATACACACTGATGAAGCATATCACCAAAAGACAAATGATACAGAGTATCAAAGCGTAATTATTCCAATTTTTCATTTGCTTGTCGAAAAAAATTAGTACCTTTGCAACCACGAGGCACGTTGGGTGAATACATTTCATCTGCAAAAATACAAAATAGTTTTCAAAAAACAATGAATAGCAACGAATTAACATCCGAAATACGAAAAACTTTTGGTTTTCAGCCTACTGTCGAGCAGTTAAGTGCTATGCAGACATTTTCGGATTTCATGTTCCGTCCCGTCAGCCATTCCGCAATGATTCTCCGCGGTTCGGCTGGTACGGGTAAGACTTCGCTCGCCTCTGCCATTGTGAAAACTCTGCTTCGCTTGGGGCAGCGGGTGGTTCTGCTGGCACCTACGGGCCGTGCTGCCAAGGTGTTTTCGCTAAACAGCGGTCAACCGGCGCGTACCATCCATCGTCGCATTTACCGCCAGAAAGCCTTCTCGGGTGTTGATACCGCTTTCAACCTCAATATCAATACTGCCAAGAATACCCTGTTCATTGTCGATGAGGCATCGATGATTGCCAATGGCACCTATTCGCGAAATGAAGAACTGTTCGGTTCGGGACGCCTGCTCGACGACCTCATCAACTTCGTCTATTCCGGCGACAACTGCCATCTGATGCTCATCGGCGATAAAGCCCAACTTCCACCGGTCGGTTGCGATGAGTCGCCGGCTCTCGATGCCCGTGTGCTCGAAGGGTATGGCATGGAGGTGTTCGAGTGTGACATGAACGAGGTGTTGCGTCAGAGTCAGGATAGCGGCATCCTGTTCAATGCAACTATTATCCGCCAGATGATTACCCACGATGAGATGACACAACTGCCAAAGATCCATTTCGACCGCTTTGCCGATATCCATATCGTCAATGGCAATGAACTCATCGACCAGTTGAGTAGCAGTTTCTCGAGGGTGGGAGTGGATGAAACAATGGTGATAACCCGTTCCAACAAGCGTGCCAACATCTACAATCAGGGCATCCGCAATATGATTCTCGACCGTGATGCCGAACTGTGCTCGGGCGACCGACTGATGATTGTGAAGAACAATTATCACTGGACCGAGCGCGAGATGGAGGAGAACAAGAAGGCCGGAGTGTCGAATGATGGAATACCGTCGTTCCTCGCCAATGGCGATATAGCCGAGGTATATCGTGTGCGTAATAACCGTGAGTTCTATGGACTTCGTTTTGCCGATGCCATTCTGCGTTTCCCTGACTACGACAACTATGAGACGGAGCTCACCGTCATTATGGATAGCCTTGCCTCCGAGTCACCATCGCTCACTCCTGAACAGCAAGAACAATTATTTCAAGGTGTCTATGAAGACTATTTCGACAAACCGACGAAGGCTGAAAAGGTGAAGGCCGTGCGCGAAGATGATTACTACAACGCTCTGCAGATAAAATATGCCTATGCTATCACTTGTCATAAGGCACAAGGTGGTCAGTGGGAACATATATATCTTGATCAGGGATATATGACTGATGATATGCTCACTCCCGACTATATCCATTGGCTTTACAC
>JAZQOD010000267.1:0-2465 GCA_045627685.1 Prevotella sp.
CCGCATGTCAGCCTCGCTCAGCAGCGTGGCCGACGGTATCGCCACCGCCTTCCGTCCGCTCGACAGCATCGCCCAGCAGTCGCTTGGCCCCTCTGCTATCCACAGCTCATCACCCTTCCCCACACACCGCAATATCGGCAGGTTATAGATGTGTGGTTTCGTCCCGCGAGGAAACTGGAAGCGGGGAAGAGTGAACTGTCCTGCCTTTTCTCCCCCTTCAGGGGGCTGGGGGGTCTTTATCTCGGTCTTTTCTCCCCCTTCAGGGGGTTGGGGGGTCTTTGTCTCGGCCCTCTCTCCCCCTTCAGGGGGCTGGGGGGTCTTTATCCTCCTCGCCTGTACCGTCAGCAGCTTGCCCTCCACATCGCGGTAAGGGATGAGCAGCGACGGAGCGTTGAAGAACGGTCTGCCGTAGCGCCAGCACGCTGTCGGCTCAGTAATGCTCGTCAGTCCCAGCCAACGCACTACGCGCTCATCAATCCTCCTCGCCTCGAGGAACTGCCTTGCCTCCTCGCACAGCACAGGCCTCCGCAGCAGGCTCTCCAGCCATTCGCGGTCAATATCGTATGTGCGTTGTGTAGTTGCCCCTGAATCGTTGGGGTCAAACCCCAACGATTCACGACGGCTCTCCTCGATGATTACCCCATACTCTTGCGCCAGCCATCGTGTAGCCTCGCGGAACCCCACGCCAAGTACCTCTTGTGTGATGCCGATTGTGTCAGAGGGACCGTAGCCGCAGGCAAAGCATTTCACAAAATTCCTCCGCCTATCCACATGCATGCTGGGCGTGCGGTCAGCATGGTGCGGGCAGAGAGCCCATCCGCGCACCACCTTGACGCCTAACCTACTGCACACCCCGTTGATGGGCAGCTCCTTCAACTTGTCTATCTCGTATCGTTCCATATCATTATTCAACTTTAGCATGTCACATAATTGGTTAATGTGCAATTAATAATGAACAATGAGTAATGAGTAATGAGCAACAATGTGCGTCCTCGAACATATCACTGCGCCAGCCTCTCATTAAATCCCATTACTCATTATTCATTACTCATTATTAATTAACTCATTAAAAATCGCAGAGTTCCCCTTCTTTGAATCACGCAAATATGTTTTACTATATATACTCTCCCCTCTCGGGGAGATGTCGGCTTGTCCGACAGAGAGGGGCTACTTATACTTCACATTCATGTAACGGATGCCATTGGTTTTCCTTATCACAACTCCTATACTTTCCAGCTGCTTCATAAAATTGTTCTTGCCAAATGCATTCTTGATATTCTCCTCTTGACAAAAAGTCTTGTATTCAGCAAACACCTCTTTCAACTGAAGCATGCCATCATCCTCCAACACACAACGCTCATAGAAGAAACGCAGTGCACTATTGCTATTCAATTTGTAGTCCTCCATAGCCTTATTGCACACATCACTTTCTATGAAATCACCTCTCTTCAACAATTCCTGTAGACATTGCAATAGTCTATTCAGGATGCCAGGCAATTCCTCACAGAGCTTCTTTACTAGAGCCGTATCTCGCTTGCCTTCAGGGATTGTCACATCGAATGGAATGATGATGATACGGCGATAGAAACCGTAGGTGTTCTCCATCTTGGGCAGCGTGTTGTAGCAGGCTATGAACTTGCCATACTGAGCGATGGGGCGCACATCCTTGTACAGGCTCTTCACCATCACGTCCTCTCCCGTGACAAGATTTTTCAGTGTGGAATAAGCCACGGCCGGTCCATTCTCCTGACTAATGTTTACCAGCTTGTTCTCGATGAGGACGCGGTGGTTGTCATCGTTCGTGACTTTCTCCAAGTCCACATGGCTCACATTACTCTGCCCGAACACCCTCGTCAGCACCTCTGTGGCCACACTCTTACCATTGGCACCACCGCCATACAGCACCAGCATCTTCTGCAGCCACTGGCCCTGCGTCAGGCAGTAGGCAGCAAACTCCATCAGCATCTGCTGGCATGCCCTGTCGGGAAGTATCTCGTCGAGGAAAGCATCCCAACGAGGGCACTTGGCCTCCGGTTCGAGGGCATAGGGCAGCACGTAGGTAAAGAAGTCCTCCTTGTCATGCGCCCTTAGGCGTATGGTACCGTCGTCATGCACCTCCAGCGTACCGTTCTGCATGTTGATCCACACCTGTCCCTTGGGCACAAACAACTCACGGTCACGCGCCACGCGGAAAGCCACCTGTTCGAACAGCTTGTTCATGAAGTCGGGTTGCTCCACATACGCCGTGCCCAATCCCGTTTTCATGGCGCAGTCCTTCACGAAGTCATAGAACACCTGCGTGCGTATTCTCACCCAATGGGTGCCCACATAGACCATCAGCGACTGCTTCGACATCATCTTCTGCGCATACTCCACCACGGTGATCATTCCCTGTGCAGCCTCCACCACCTCAGCGCTCACCGCCTCGCGCAGCCTTGTCTCGATGCCGCGTTGCGACTTCCCGT
>JAZQOD010000268.1:0-3170 GCA_045627685.1 Prevotella sp.
GTTCAGTACCAGGCCGGTTGAGTTCCTTCTCGAAAGCCTCATCATTGTTTCGATACAATGCCATTCCTGGTCGCAATCCTGCAGGTAGAGTGAGAGGAAACAGGCGGTTGCCCTCAACACGGTTCACTCGGAACCCTTCCAGTTCCTTCCTGTCATTGATGAAACACAAGCCATCGCCATTGGCGAAACTTGCCATTCCAGCCACATTGAACGAACGACCACGGATTTCCTTTACCTTACCCACAAATTCGCCGATGGCCTTCGGTGTGTCAGGCGAGAAAATGTCAGGTTTTCTTTCATCAAGGAAGTAATGGGTATAACCACGATTGAACGTCTTTTTGAGGCTTGGCTCAAAGGCATATTTCACCCTACCATACGATGCTCGTTCATACTCATCAGAACGTCTCTGACAAAGGGCATCAAGCCGTTGGCTATATGCCGCAACGACATTCTTCACATAAGAGGAATCCTTCAATCGGCCCTCAATCTTAAACGACACAACACCTGCATCAGCCATCTGTTCAAGGCGGTCAATCTGGCATAGATCCTTCAATGAAAGAAGATGACGCTGCTCTTCAATGACTGTATCATCGGCATCAATGAGATCAAATTTCATTCGGCAGAACTGGGCACACTCACCACGGTTGGCAGAACGGTCGAAACAATACTGCGAGGCATAGCATGCTCCACTGTAACTTACGCACAGAGCACCATGCACGAATGCTTCGAGTTCTACATCCGGATGAGCCGTATGGATATCGCTGATTTCTTGAAGTGACAGTTCACGAGCAAGCACTACACGACTGAAACCCAGCGATTTAAGCCACGCCACCTTTTCCTTGTTTCTGTTATCCGTCTGTGTTGATGCATGCAAGGCAACGCCCATTACTTTTCTTTCGAAGGGAAGGGAAAGCAGAGCCATGTCTTGAACCAGAACAGCATCAACACCTATCTCGTTGATGGTTTCAAAAGTAGCCTTAGCTTCATCGAGTTCAGAATTGTAGATGATAGTATTGAGGGTGACATAAACCTTCGCCCCAAACTGATGAGCATAGGCGGTCAGTTGGCGTATATCATCAAAGGAGTTGCCGGCTGCTGCCCGGGCACCAAACTTTGGAGCACCGATATAAACAGCGTCAGCACCACAGTCGATAGCTGCGATGCCGCACTCAAGATTCTTTGCCGGAGCCAACAGTTCTAATCGTCGCATTATTTACAATTTGACAATTGACAATTTTTCTATTTATTATTCTAACACATTCAGACTTCCTCTTGAAGAGGGGACTTTTAATCAATCTCGTTGATTTCAAACGGAGTCTTCTGATAAACGTAATAATTTATCCAGTTGTGATAGAACAGGTCGGCTGCCGAACGCCAAGTAACAACCGGTGGGTTGTCTGGATTGTCGTCGCGGTAATAGTTCACTGGCATATCCACATCATCACGCTTTCCTAAATCTCGGCGATACTCGGTATCAAGAGTGTTTGGAGCGTATTCCAAATGACCAGTAACGAAGAACTCCCTACCCTCGCGAGCCATGATAATACTCATGCCACTGTCCTCACTATCTGCAAGAGGAGTAAGGTCTGGATGCTTCATGATATCCTCCTTGCGAATTTCAGTATGGCGGCTATGAGGCATCATAAACACATCATCAAAACCTGGGAATATCGGTTCTTCTGGTTTAAGAGGAGTCTGACGGAAGATACCGAACTTCTTCATTGGCAGCGGGTACTTCTGGATGCCATAATGATAGTACAGACCAGCCTGTGCCGCCCAGCAGATATAAAGGGTACTGGTGACATGATGCTTCGCCCATTCGAAAATCTCGACTATCTCGTCCCAGTAGGTCACATCCTGATAGTCCATCATCTCCAAAGGAGCACCTGTGATGATCATTCCGTCGAACTTCTTCTCTCGCAGAGTCTCGAAGTCCTTATAGAACATCATCATGTGCTCTATAGGAGTATTCTTCGATGTATGACTCTTTATCTTCATGAAGGTGATATCCAACTGAAGAGGTGTATTGGAAAGGATACGCACGAGGTCGGTCTCTGTGGTAATCTTGATAGGCATCAGATTGAGGATGACTATCTTAAGAGGACGGATATCCTGGCTATGGGCACGAGTCTTGTCCATAACAAAGATATTCTCATTCTTCAGCAAGTCGATTGCCGGCAGTTTATCAGGAAGTCTTAATGGCATCTTTTAATTTTGTCTAAATACAAACACTTAGGGAGTGAGACTTTTTACCAGAGGTTGAGGCGCTCTGACTCAGGTACGAAGAGTTTGTCGCCCTTCTTCACACCGAATGCCTCATACCATGCATTGATGTGTGGGAGAGCACCGTTTACACGCCACTCACCAAGAGAGTGAACATCATTCTTCAAACGGTTGAGCATTTCCTTCTCAGTGATGTTCTGGCCCCAAACACCTGCATAGGCAAGGAAGAAACGCTGGTCAGGAGTCAAACCACTGACAGTCTTGAGAGGCTTGTTGGCTGTTGCTGCCTTATAAGCGTTGTATGCAACCTGCAGACCACCGTGGTCAGCGAGGTTCTCACCAAGAGTCATACGACCGTTAGCATTCACGCCAGGGAGAATCTCAATCTTATCATAGAAATCAGCATAGGCATCGCCCAACTTATTGAAGTTTGCAACATCCTCTTCCTTCCACCAGTCAGACATGTTACCATCCTTGTCGTAGTGAGCGCCCTGATCGTCGAAACCGTGGGTCATCTCATGACCGATAACAACACCGATGGCACCATAGTTGAATGCATCGTCAGCCTTTGCATCAAAGAAAGGATACTGGAGGATACCTGCAGGGAAACATATCTCATTGGTTGTAGGGTTGTAGTATGCATTAACTGTCTGAGGAGTCATGTGCCACTCATCGCGGTTCACTGGTTTACCCACCGTCTCGTCGATATGCTGCTTGTTGCGGAACAGACGAGCAGCAAGAAGGTTCTCATAGAGCGACTTCTTTGGATCGATTGTCAAACCGCTCATATCCTTCCACTCATCAGGATAACCAATCTTTACATAGAAAGTAGAGAGTTTCTCGATAGCGGCAGCCTTTGTCTCCTCGCTCATCCACTCCTGTGCCATGATACGCTCACCGAGTGATTTCTGAAGGTTAGCAACGAGAGTCTTCATACGCTCCTTTGA
>JAZQOD010000269.1:0-2684 GCA_045627685.1 Prevotella sp.
GTTCATCTACCGCCTGCAACAAGATACCCTTGCTGATTTGATTTTCATGCAAACCGTCTTTGATGTGGCGAATAGGCGAAACAGTGAATATAAACCGCTTTTTGCTATACTTATCCAATAGTGGACGCCATATTGAAACAATCTCATTAACTGTCAAACGCCGACGTGTAAAAAGCGACGCGGGGCGTTTCTGGCAGTTATCGACTATTTCGCCTGTAGCCTTTTCACGATAGACATGGTTGGTGCCGAGGGTGATGACTGTGGTTGTTGGCATTATGTCCGTACTCGCGATGTACTTCTCCACCGTATGAAGCACGCTCACCGGGTTGTACATCACTCCATAAGGATTGACCACAGCACGGAACTTCTCCTCCTGGAATCGCTTGCCGATATTGTCGGCAAAGCAACTCCCCACGAAGAGCATCCTCTGACATGGTGCAATCTTCTTCGAAATAGGTATGTCAACCTTTGTACGGAATTCCACAACTATAATTTACGGATTTACAAATTTCGGATTTACGGATTTACGAAGTGCTAACGCGATTCTTCACTCCCTTTATGCGTCAGCGGCTCTCCCCCTCGGGGGAAGGCTCGTGCAAACGAGAGGAAAGAGAATTTATTCTCAATTTCCCGAGTGTAGCCGAGACTCGAAGACATTCAGCGGGGAGAGGGGCTTATTTTTAAATATTTTGCTGCGACAGCCATTTTAATTTACTGATAATCTTAGCTGACTCATCAGAGGCAGCGTATTGGCAGATGGGAAAGTATCTGGGGAACTTGTTCACAAGGGCTTTCACATTGACAATACAACCACGAAGTGGAGATTATCAGGAAATCATTTTTCACCTTTTAATAATTCAAAACTTTTAATTTTGGCTTCTTAATTATTACTAAAAGTAATACCTGAAATTATAAAATCTGTAATATTGGACATTGTTTGTGGTATATATTTCGTAATTTTGTGGGCAGAATTGTATAAACCCACGAAATTATGGAAAATAACAACAATAATGAAATAAGAAATGTAGATTTCTCTGCTTTTTCTAACTCAAGACTGCCACTGTATTATATCGACAGCGACCTGGTCTTTATCACCGACATCGAAAAACTGCCGGAGTTGTCGACAATGAAACTCAAGTTCAATGTCTTCGGTGGATGTCTGGAAGGCAAGATAGAACTCGATGTCAACGACAAGCATTACGTAGTACTCCCAGGTCAGGTGTTTATCTGCCCTTCCAACCAAATCATCTCAAATCTGATGATCAGCCCAGACCTGAAATTCCAGTTCATGTGCCTCACCGACCGAATCATCCAGCAGTTGCTCTCCACCAATGTCGATATCTGGAACCGTGCCGTATATGTAAGAGCCGAGAAGGTCTGGTCGCCAGTCCCTGGTCATAATCCCGACACAGCACAGCGAATGATGTCTTTGCTTCATGACATCATCGAAGAGAAGGATAACCCTTTCCGCGAGGAGATGGTACGCTCGTTGTTGCAGATGATCCTGCTCGGATTCTGTGCTTTGCAGAAAGAAATCGAGAAAAAGGAGGGAGAGCAACCATTGACACTTTACAGGTCGCCACAGGGAAAAGTCATCTTCTCGAAGTTCTGCGAACTCATCCGTGATGAAGAGATAAAACATCAGCCAGTGTATTACTATGCTGAGAAACTGTGTATTTCTGCCAAATACCTTTCGTTTGTGTGCAAGGAAATCACCGGCAAGTCGGCCAACGAATTCATCCAACAAGCCGTTGTCGATGAGATAACCCACTATTTGCGCAACACATCCCTCTCGGTAAAGGAGATTGCCGCCAAACTTGGTTTCTCTAACATCTCTTTCTTTGGCAAGTATGTGAAGTCTCGCCTCGGAGTCTCGCCAAACGAATTCCGCAAGCAACTCGCCGTGAAGTAATGCCCCCCGTCCTAAAGGGGAGTTAAAAGTTAAGAGTTAAAAGTTAAGAGTTGACGCTGCTGTACAAACGCCAAAACAGCCTCCTCAGTCGTTGGAAGGGCGCTATTTGGCAGTGCAGAGCGCATAAAAACCACCAAAAAGCAGCCGTCGGCATCCCAATGGCAGCCACCACTAGAGTGTGCTCGGAAACTGCATTTTTAGCCCTTTTCAGTTCCGAGTAGCAGTAAAAACGGCCCTTTTTGTGTCTCTCCACGCCTATTTTTACCCTCCAAACCGGCTTTTTAGCCTATTTTCTGTGATATTGACTGACCGTCCACACGCGTGAGTGTCATTGCAGTGCTCCACCGTTCTCCGGCTTGTCGAGAGCTAGGAAAATATCGCGATAGGCAGTCAAGATCTTGTCTGTAGTATCATCTACCATGCTGTTAATCAGCGTGTTACACTCCACACCCTGCACAGACATTCCTGTGTCAGCCTTGTTGGTTCTGAAAATAGTAAATCTCATAAATAGTATAATTTATGTTTATATTCTGCTACAAATACATGAAATTCTTTCCAAAATCAGGACAAATCCCGCAAAAAATATAAAAGTTTATTTTTCGCGTTTAGGTCTACATGTCTACATTTTGCTATGTAATAACCTGTTACTCAGCGCATTGTAGTATGTAGACCTATATGTAGACCTTGTTTTCAGGCCTTCATGTTGTCTTTTCCTAAAATAAGTAGACAGTTTTTTGTTAATTTGACTATACAAATAGACATTTTCCTAAAA
>JAZQOD010000270.1:0-5214 GCA_045627685.1 Prevotella sp.
ATATACATTATTAATAATAAATTAGTTCAAAGTACCAGCGTTAGCAGCGTCGATCATCGCCTGTGAAGCGTACATAACAACTTCTACACGACGGCTTGCTGCGAGGTCCTCCTTACCATCAGCACCCATGATGAGATATGCTGGATTCTCACCAAAGCCCTGAACAGTCTGGATCTGGTTGTTGGTAACACCACATGAGTTCAAGTAAGTCTGTACTGACTTAGCACGGTTCTCTGACAATGTCTGGTTTGTAGCGTCAGAACCTGTTGAGTCTGTGTAACCGAGGATACCGATAGAACAGTCGGTGTTGTTCTTCATTACGTTAGCGAACTTAGCCAACTCAGCCTTTGCTGTCTCGTTGAGGTTGTACTTACCTGTAGCGAAGAGGATACCTGAGTCGAATGTAACGCGGATTGCTGGAAGACCGTTTACGTCAACGATATTCTCGATAGTAGCGTTCTGAGCAGCTGCTGCAGCCTGAGCCTTTACCTTATCCATGTGCTTACCGATGAGCGAACCTGCTGTTGCACCAACTGCTGAACCAACAGCTGTACCGATGATAGTACCCTTTGTGTTGCCACCGATCAAACGACCAGCGAGAGCACCGAGAGCAGCACCTGCACCTGTACCAATGAGTGCACCATTACCTGTGGCTGAACCACAACTTACCAATGTGAGCAGTGACATACCGAGCACTGCGAGCTTCATTTTCTTCATGTTTAAATGTTTATTTAAGTGATTAATATCCAAATATCAACTGCAAAGGTAATTCTTTTTTCCTTATTTTGGAACATTTACAAAGTTTTTTTGTAATTTTGCACTGAAATACGAACAATATTTAAATATTTTTATCAAAATGGCAAAAGAACTCAAAGAACTCACTAAGCGTAGCGAGAACTACAGCCAGTGGTACAATGATCTTATTGTGAAGGCTGATCTCGCTGAGCAGAGTGCTGTCAGAGGTTGTATGGTTATCAAACCATACGGTTATGCAATATGGGAAAAGATGCAGCGTGCTATGGACGATATGTTCAAGGCAGAAGGTGTGCAGAATGCTTATTTCCCTCTCCTCATTCCAAAGTCATTCCTCTCTCGCGAGGCAGAGCATGTAGAAGGTTTTGCTAAGGAGTGTGCTGTAGTAACCCACTATCGTCTCAAGACAAATGAGACTCACGACGGTGTTGTTGTTGACCCAGAGGCTCGTCTTGAAGAGGAACTCATCGTGCGTCCTACATCAGAGACAATGATATGGAACACCTTCAAGAACTGGATTCAGTCGTGGCGCGACCTTCCATTGCTTTGCAACCAGTGGTGTAACGTAATGCGTTGGGAAATGCGTACCCGTCCATTCCTTCGCACATCAGAATTCCTCTGGCAGGAAGGTCACTGTGCATTCGCAACACGCGAAGAGGCTGAGCACAACGCACAGACAATGCTCAAGGTTTATGCTGACTTCGCCGAGAACTGGATGGCTGTTCCTGTAATCCAGGGTGTTAAGTCTGAGACAGAGCGTTTCGCTGGTGCTCTCGACACATACACCATCGAGGCTATGATGCAGGATGGCAAGGCTCTCCAGAGCGGTACCAGCCACTTCCTCGGTCAGAACTTCGCAAAGGCATTCGATGTGACATTCCTCAACAAGGACAACGCTCAGGATACTCCTTGGGCTACCTCATGGGGTGTTTCTACACGTCTCATCGGTGCCCTCATCATGACTCACTCCGACGATAACGGTCTTGTACTCCCTCCACGCCTCGCTCCACTGCAGGTTGTCATCGTACCTATCGGTGGCAAGGGCGACACTCAGATCAAACTCGACGAGAAGGCTACAGAGATTATGGCTGAGTTGAAGGCTATGGGTATCAGCGTGAAGTACGACAACGACAACAACAAGCGTCCTGGCTTCAAGTTCGCTGAATACGAGTTGAAGGGTGTACCTGTACGTCTTGTTCTCGGTGCTCGCGATATGGAGAACGGCACAATCGAGGTGATGCGTCGTGATACACTTGAAAAGGAGACTCGTCCTATCGAGGGCATCTCAGCATACGTTCAGCAGTTGCTTGAGGAAATCCAGCAGAACATCCTCGCCAAGGCTAAGGCTTACCGCGATGAGCGCATCTATGAGTGCGACAACTACGAGGAGTTCAAGGAGAAAGTCAAGGACGGTGGTTTCTTCCTCGTTCACTGGGACGGCACAGCCGAGACAGAGGCAAAGATCAAGGAGGAGACACAGGCAACAATCCGCTGTGTGCCTTACGGCTACGAGCAGACTCCGGGTGTTGACATGGTTTCCGGCAAACCATCAAAATGCCGCGTAATCATAGCACGTTCATACTAAAACAATATTCCCCTCTCCCCCACAAAGGGAGGGGGATATCTTTTTAAGCCCGATTGCTTCAAGACGTGAAGCACTCGGTTTCGAACAAACATATTAAAAAATTACTATTAATTATTTATGGAGTGGATTGTTAATCTCTTCTTAAATCCAGGATTAGCACACACAGTGCTCATCCTCGCATTAGTCATAGCCGTCGGCGTACTGCTTGGCAAAGTCAAGTTCGGTGGCGTTGCCCTGGGAGTGACATTCGTATTGTTTACGGGTATCCTCGTGGGACATTTCGGTTTTATGGCAAATCCTGAATTTGTGGATAAAGACCTCATGACCTTCCTTCAGGACTTCGGACTTATCCTCTTTGTATTCTTCATCGGTCTTCAGGTAGGCCCTGGATTCTTCGAGAGTTTCAAGGGCGGCGGTGTACAGATGAACCTCGTTTCAATCTGTATGATATGCCTTAACATCGCAGTGATGTTCGGCTGTTTCTATGTGTTCTTCCCAGAACATACCAAGACCGACCTTGCCATGCTCGTTGGTACTCTCTATGGTGCTGTCACCAACACCCCTGGTCTTGGCGCTGCCAACGAGGCAGTGAAGTCGTTGGGCGAGGCAAACTTCGGTGGTTCATTGCCACAGTTGGCTTCATCATACGCTTGCGCCTACCCTCTCGGTGTACTCGGTATCATCGGTGCTACAGTCCTCATCCGTTTCATCTGCAAGATTACCCTCGCTGATGAAGAGAAGGAACTCGAGGATGCAGAGGCAGCCAACCCACACGAGACTCCACATCTCATGGCGCTCCGTGCTGACAACACTTACATCTCTGGTCGTACAGTGCTCGAACTGTCGGAGTTCCTCAAGCGCGACTTTGTCATCAGTCGTATGTATCACAACGATGAACTCATCGTGCCAAACCGCAACACCGTAATCTCAAAGGGCGACGACCTCTATATCGTTTGTGCTGAGAGCGATGCTGAAGCAGTAAAGGCATTCATCGGTCCTGAGACCGGTCGCCAGTTCGAGGAGGAGGTTCATCCAAATGTCAACATGGTGAGCCGCAAGATTCTCGTCACCAACCCACGAATCAACGGCAAGACCCTCGGTTCAATGCATTTCTCAAGTGTATATGGAGTTAATGTAACCCGCATCTCACGTCAGGGCATCAACCTCTTCGCTTCGCGCAGCCACCACTTCCATGTAGGTGACAAGATTATGGTTGTTGGTCCTGAGGAGAACGTACAGCGTGTAGCAGATATGATGGGCGACTCAACAAAGCACCTCAACCATCCAAACCTCGCTACAATCTTCATCGGTATCTTCGTAGGTATCATCTTCGGTCAGATTCCAGTGATGTTCCCAGGCATGCCAGTACCAATGAAACTCGGTTTGGCAGGTGGTCCACTGATCATCGCCATCCTCATCGGTCGTTTCGGTCACTTGTGGAAGCTCGTCACCTATGCCACAACATCGGCAAACCTGATGATGCGCGAGACAGGACTTTGTTTGTTCCTTGCCTGTGTAGGTCTGAAGGCTGGCGACGGCTTCGTTGACACCATCCTCAACGGAGGTCACATGTATGTCATCTGCGGTTTCCTCATCACCGTACTCCCAATCCTTATCGTTGGTCCTATTGCCCGTTGGAAGTTCAAGTTCAACTATTTCACCATGATGGGTATGATTGCCGGCACATACACCGACCCACCAGCACTCGGTTTCGCAAGTTCAAGTTGTTCAAAGGAAGCCCCAGCAATTGGTTACTCAACAGTTTATCCATTGTCAATGTTCCTCCGCATCCTCACAGCCCAGTTGGTAATCCTCTTCGCCTGTGCATAACGGAACATAGGAAATCAGCAGATTCCCACATTATATGTAATATAATAAGGAGTAAACCCCACCGGTTTACTCCTTATTTTTATGCAGTGATAGCAATTCCCCCCAAAAATAAGCCGTGTATAAAAAAAATGTTGGTTTTATATACATTATTAATAATTTTATATTATCTTTGCCGAAGAAAAGTATAACAATAAAATTAAACGAATATGAAAAAGTCTCTACTTACCCTTGTCCTCGCATTTATTGGGATTGCCAACACCTGGGCGTATGATGCCTATGTTAATGGTATTTACTACAATCTTGATGCCTCTGCAAAAACTGCCGAAGTGACATATAGCTACGTCAAATATACGGGCTCTGTTGTTGTGATACCATCATCTATCACTTACGATGGTGTAACCTACAGCGTGACGAGTATTGGAGAGAGTGCTTTCTTAATGTGCGACGGACTCACATCTGTAACAATACCTAACAGCGTGACGAGTATTGGATATGATGCTTTCCGGAGTTGCTACGGACTCACATCAATTGAAATCCCCAACAGCGTGACGAGTATTGGGAATGGTGCTTTCTATGCTTGCTCCGGACTCACATCTGTAACAATACCTAATAGCGTGACGAGTATTGGAGATTGGGCTTTCTATTATTGCTCCGGCCTCACATCTGTAACAATACCTAACAGCGTGACGAGTATTGGATGGTCTGTTTTCGAACATTGCTCCGGCCTCACATCAGTCACAATCCCAAACAGCGTGACGAGTATTGGAGAGAGTGCTTTCCGGAGTTGCTACGGACTCACATCAATTGAAATCCCAACCAGCGTGACGAGTATTGGATATGATGCTTTCTGTTATTGCTCCGGCCTCACATCAGTAATTTTAGGTACAGGATTAAAGAATATAGGTAGCCACGCTTTTGAAGGATGCTGCGCATTGAAAGAAATGGTGTGTCATTCTACTGATTTTATAAACTGTGATGGAAACCCATTTTGTGATTCTAGTTACGAATCGGGAACTTTGTATGTACCAGCATCACTCATCGGAGAG
>JAZQOD010000271.1:0-3825 GCA_045627685.1 Prevotella sp.
CCCCTCTCCCACGAGGAGAGGGGTTTTTGGTAATTAGCATATATAACAATTGACATTCAAAGAACCATCTATCATGAGACTATTAGCAATGCTCTTCGGGTGCGCCTTGTTCACCGGCTGTACGCTTAACGCAGCAAAGGATTCCGCCCCCGTAACCGTAGAAGATACAAAGTCGCACATAATCTTTGACACCGATATGGCTCCCGACTACGATGATGTGGGAGCATTGGCGTTGCTTCATGCCCTTGCCGACTTCGGTGAGACGGAGATACTCGCTACGGTGTCATCCAACAAATGCGAGACGACAGTGCCTTGTCTTGAAGTCATCAACACCTATTTCGGTCGCCCTGATATCCCTGTGGGATGTGTCAAAGGCGAGGCTCACGATCAGAGCACATGGCATGAAGGACTGCGCTGGACAGAAGAACTACCAAAGAACTATCCTCACACTACGGCAAAAGCATCCGACAGCCGCGATGCACTGGAGGTTTACAGAGAGGTACTGAGCCGTCAGCCCGACAACAGTGTGACAATCATCACCGTGGGCATGCTCACCAACTTGCGCAACCTGCTTCAGTCGAAGGCTGATGGGTATAGCGACCTTGATGGTGTAGAACTGATAAAGCAGAAGGTCAACCGTGTTGTATGCATGGGTGGAAGTTATCCTGACGGTCGTGAGTTCAATATATACTGCGACTCCACGGCTTCTGTGACGGCTATCAACGAGTGGCCTACACCGATATATTTCAGCACTTGGGAGATTGGCGATGCTGTGCGCACGGGTAAGCGTCTTGCCCAGTCGGGAATCAAGGGCAACCCTATCGTCGATGCTTTCACCATGTGCCTTGCACAGGACGATCCTGAAGGTCATCCGAGTTGGGACCAGACAGCGGCTCTCGTGGGTGCAATGGGTGTAGAACCATTCTTCAAGGCTGTGCCGGGCACATTCATCATTGCCGACGATGGTTCCAACAAATGGGAGATGGGCGACACCGGCAAGCACTATCATCTTGAATTCAACCGCTCAAAGGAAGAAGTTACTAACTATATCGAGACACTGATGATGTATCAGCCTCGCAAATAAAAAACATATTGCATTATGAGAAGATTCCTATTATTGATGTTGCTCGTTGCCTCGGCATCGGTGACCAATGGTCTTATGGCACAGAACCTTATCTCTTCTGGTTCACCATTGTATAAGTTACCTTATAAAGATACATACGTGCGCGAGCCTCTCGTGGCAGAGAACGAGTTCCGTACTGCTAAGATGCAGCGCACAAAACTCGGCACCATGGCTGAGGCAAGGAAGGTGTTGCCTTCACCATCATGGGAAGGTCATCAGGAAGAGATCGAGATGTACTGGAAGGCATGGGAGATTGGACTGAAGAATGTCGGTCAGCCTCTCGACGACTCTGGTTTCGTCACATCGTATATCTCACCTGCCTACAACGGAAATATCTTCATGTGGGACTGTGCGTTCATCACGATGTTCACACGCTATGGCGAGAAGTTCTTCCCATTCCAGAAGACTCTCGACAACTT
This sequence comes from Prevotella sp., assembly GCA_045627685.1. Lineage (GTDB taxonomy): Bacteria > Bacteroidota > Bacteroidia > Bacteroidales > Bacteroidaceae > Prevotella. The sequence continues at coordinate 1,543 of JAZQOD010000271.1, forward strand.
CTATGCCAAGCAGCATCCTGACGGCTTCATCTGCCGTGAGATACGTGCCGATGGTTCCGACTGTTTCGGTCGTTACGACCCAACAGCCACCGGTCCAAATATTCTTCCTTGGTCGGAGTGGCTTTACTATACACAGTATGGCGACGACTCTCGTCTGAACAAGGTGTTCCCTGCGTTGGCAGCCTACTGCAAATGGCTCAAACTGAACCACACATGGCAGAGTGGTATGTACTGGAGTTCGGGTTGGGGCACCGGCATGGACAATATGCCTCGTGTACAGGACAAGTACAACACTATCTACTCTAACGGCCACATGGTATGGCTCGATGCTTGTCTGCAGCAGATCATGATGGACCAGATTCTTCTCCAGATGGGATTCTATCTCGAGCGTTGGCAGGAGATCGAGGAGTTTGAGGACGAGATTAAGATGATGACGAAATACATCAACGACCGTATGTGGAGCGACAAGGATGAATTCCTCTACGATGAATACAGCGATGGCAGTCTGTCGTCAACACAGGGCATCTACGCCTATTGGGCTCTCCACACCGATGTGCTCTCAAAGGAGCGCCTCGACAAACTCGTTGCCCATCTCGCCGATACCACGAAGTTCTTCCGTCATCATGCACCTGCTTCACTCTCGGCACAGCATCCTAAATACAAGGCTAACGGTCGCTACTGGGTTGGTGGTGTATGGCCTGGTGCTACATATATGGTTATCAGCGGTCTGAAGGAGAAAGGCTACGACCAGTTGGCGTGGGACATCGAGATGAACCACTACAAGAATATCTTCGAGGTGTATAAGAAGACCGGCACTTTCTATGAGTACTATGCTCCAGAGAGCACCGAACCGGGATTCATGGCTCGTAAGGATTTCGTCGGATGGACTGGTCTTACTCCTATCGCCGAACTGATTGAGTATATCTTCGGTATCCGTTCGAATGTGCCTGACGGAAAGATGACCATCGATGTGAACCTCCTTGATGGTTATGGCATCGACCGTTATCCATTCGGTCACGACGGTGATGTGTCGATAAAGGTAGCAAAGCGTTCATCAAAGGACGAGAAACCAAAGGTAACAATCAAATCGAATGTTGACTTCGAGCTGACCCTCAAGTGGAATGGCCACGAAGAAGTTACAAATATCAAAGCAAACAAGTAATGATTTCAATAGGTATTGATATGGGCGGCACGAATCTGCGTGTGGGCCGCATTGAGAATGGGAAAGTAGTGAAACTCGTTCAGGAACCTTGCAACGCGAAGGGCACCGAGGAGGAGGTTCTCGAACAGTTCTATCGTATGATTGGCGAGGTCATCACCCCAGAGGTGGAGCGTATCGGCGTGGCAGTGCCATCGGTGGTCGATTACGAACAGGGCATCGTCTATGATGTGATGAACATCCCTTCATGGAAAGAGGTACACCTGAAAGAGAAACTCGAGACACGCTTCGGTGTGAAGACCACCGTCGATAATGATGTCAACTGCTTCGTCAATGCCGAATATCAGTTTGGTGCTGGCAAAGGCTACAACCATGTTGTGGGCATCACGCTCGGTACTGGTGTCGGCGCAGGCATCGTCACCAACGGACAGGTGTATCGTGGTGCCAACACAGGAGCCGGCGAGATATGTTGTCTGCCTTATCGTGACGGCAACTACGAGGAATACACCTCTTCGCAACTCTTCAACAAATGGAACACCACCGGTAAGGACGAGGCAGAGAAAGCCGATAAGGGCGACGAGACTGCCATTGCCCGTTGGAACGAGTTAGGCTATCATCTCGGCAAACTCCTGCAGGTAATCCTCTACACCTACGACCCAGAGGTTATAATCATCGGTGGAGGTATCGCACAGAGTTCGTTCCGTTTCGAGAAGGCAATGATGGAATCACTCCGCGAGAACTTCCAGTACCCTCACGAGATAGAACGCGTGAAGATTGCGTTCTCGGAGTTGAAGGACTGTAATCTGTTAGGGGCGTAAGAAGACCCCAAAGCCTCAAGCCCCCCTCCACCAGAAGCCCCCCTGCAGCTCCCCCCTTCGCTCGGCTTTGCCGCTTTCATAGCGACAGCGGCGAAAGAATGGGGGAGGGTTGTATCTACTCTTTCTGACAGTGCGTTCTATTATAGATATGAAACAGATAAAACTAATACTCGTATTACTATTTTATACTGCTGCCCTCTTTGCCCAAGAGGACAGCATTTCGTGTGTAACCCTATCAAACAACCTCGAATCGGTAGAAAGCATTTCACTCCCCGTCCTGAAAGGCGCTCGGCTTTGCCGCTTCGC